>CAIQIE010000326.1 GCA_903871805.1 uncultured Planctomycetaceae bacterium
GGCACCTGTGGAGCTGGAGCCAAAGCAAAAGAAGGCTCGTGAAAAGCAGACGACACGGCGAGCCAGCAACAAGGGCTGTCTGTTTATGTCACTGGATCAGTACCTGCAATTGCTGGACTGGACGGGGCGCCAATTGCGACGGGACAAGCCGGGAGTGATCTCCGCCGACCTGCAGCCGATCATGGAGCGACTGGACTGTACTGTGGAATCCTGGCTGGACCTTGTGCAGAACTTCCGTCGGCGATTCCGCACGGAAGCTGGGCGTCCGGAGGCTCTTGCCGGTGTCAGTTCGCTGCGGCGAAACTGCCGTACAGCCAACCACAAAAGCTGAGTACTATATACGTGACAAGTCACTTCATGTATTTGACTTAGGAAAAAAGGTACATGGCACCGGGACAACATGCACATGATGCCTTCGAGAAATCCCATCTGCGGGCAAATCATTTTCCGATGACGGTCATAGTGCATGCCCGAGACATCGTCTTTCGGGCAGAGAAACGTTCACGAGAGGCAGCGATTCACGTACCGCATCGCCTGACTTTCACCCTCCGCCCAAAATCCCGCCAATCATCTCAGGATCTCCGCATCATGCCGCAGTGACCCCGGAAAAGCAGCCCCCCCCCTCAACACCTACGTTACGAAAAGTATCAGGACTGACAGGTGCATCAAGCGATGAAGGGACTCCTCAGCCACGCGTTTGCTCGCCGCATGTCTAGTTGAGGATGATCTCTCTACACGTCGCCGACGTCAAAAAACCACGCCGGGAACGAAGCTCAAACGAACCCCGTTCTCCGGATGATGATCTACGGCTTAGTTTCTGAGATTTTCAAACAGGTACAGACCGGATTTGCCTGGACAGACAAGATCAATGTCTTTGTCTCCATCGATATCCAGGGCAGCCATCTGCAGGCCAGTTCCGGCCGTGCCTTTGGGAAAATCTTTCAGAGCCCATCGATCTTTTGCTTCGTTGGGTGCATTCAGGGCAGGATCACCCTGGAAGATAGTACTTCTGGCCCATTTTTCTGCCTTCCGATCGTACTGAAAATACAGCACCACCGAACCATCCGTCGCACCGGGTTCAACTTCATGAGCATACACGCGTTTGCCCGTCACCAGTTCCGGCTCTCCCTTACCATCAAGGTCCGCCAGAAGCAAAGTGTGTACCTGTGAGAACGTATCATCGATATTGAGTTTTGTCCATTCCCTGGCACCGCTGGCGGATTTCGACTGCTTCAGCCATTGAAGTCCGAATCCGTGCCCATTCCCCCAGATGATGTCCGTTAGCCCATCGCCATTCACATCGTAGCCGATGATCATGACCCCGGCAGCCCCCAGTTGAAACTCCGAATGAAAGGTCCAGGCATCATCGGCTTTCGCTGGCTGCTCATACCAGCCTTTCGGGGTTACGAGATCGCGTCGGCCGTCACTATTAATATCTCCTGCACCAACGCCATGCCCGGCCCCTTCATTGCCACAGTCATGCCGTTTCCAGGTCACTGGCGCCTTTGATATGAGTTCGTACCAGACAACGACATTGCCGGGATTTGGAAGAAACTCCGGCTGTCCATCACCGGTCAGATCCACGAGTTCCCCGGTTTCCATGTTTCCCGGCAAGTCAATTTCCTGCTCCTTCCATGACCCCCTGGAATCACCACCGGGATTCTGTACCCAGCTAACTTTTTTCCCAAAATAATTGCAGGTCACGATATCCGGGCGACCATCGCCATTCACATCCATTGGTGAATCAGAGAAGTCTTCATAGTAGTGCGGATTTGGACCACTTGCCGGTACTTCGCGAACCTTATGCTTTGTCCACAGCGGAGCTTCATACCACGAATCACCGCAGAAGACGTCGATCCGTCCATCACCATTAAAATCGGCAGCACCGCAGGCTTCATAAGGTGACTGATCATTGATGGTGTGCATTTTCCATTGGACAGATGACAGATCCTGTCCGAATGACACAGTCAGATTCAGGCCGGAAACTGCCATGGTGGCAGCAAGCAAAGTACTACTTGATCGAAGCAAGCGGAAACACATAAGGCGGGACCTTAAAAAACAAAAATGGTACGTGGCACCTTCAGCCGACGCCTGAAGTGTCGAACAATCTGCTATGGAAGACAACTCTTCAGCCCACCCCTTACGAGATCGAGGCCTGGAGAAGAAATTCCGATTGCTAAAGGTCACAGACTGTCTCATACTTTCCTGTCTGGTTTCGCGAAATTCTGTTGGGAACGTGCTGTCCAGCGAGGAGGCCATAGTGCCCCTTGCATCATTCCCGCCACCAATTCTGCAATGCTCGTTTGTCAGGAGATCTGTTGATGCTGAACCCACAATTCCTGGTGAGCCGTCGTCGCCTGCTGAATATCAGTGCGGCCGGTGTAACAGCATCAGCCCTGCCCTGCTCACTTCCCACGACTCGTGCAGACTCAGCTCCGTCTGGCTCGCAGGCAAAGTCGGTTCTGATTGTGATGCTTAGCGGTGGTCCCAGCCAACTGGACACACTGGACCCGAAACCTGGCGCTCCCCTGGAAGTGCGGGGAGAGTTCAGTGCCGTTTCCACAGCGATACCGTCTGTGGCTGTTTGTGAACACCTGCCGCTGCTGGCATCCCGACTGGATCAGTGGGCGATCGTCCGTTCCATGGCCCATAAAGAACACAATCACCTGCTGGCGACGCATATTGCTCTGACAGGCCGCCCCACTCCGATTCCGCGTGGTGGAAGTGACCTTGACCGTGTAGAGTCTCGAAATGATTTTCCGAATTTTGCTTCGGCCCTCGACTTTGTTCGCCCACGAACGGACGGGATTCCCACGGGAGTGTCTCTGCCAAACTATATGATCGAAGGTCCTCTGACATGGCCGGGCCAGCATGCCGGCTTTCTGGGAACTCGACATGATCCGTGGCAGATTAATCATGATCCCAACGATCCGGCCTTTCGAGTGGACTCACTGTCGCTGCCGCAGGACATGTCCGGCCAGCGGCTTGTCAGTCGCCGAACTCTTCTGGATCACTTGAATCGCAGCGATGCACAGCTGAAGGCGGATACGCGAGCGATTGCCTTTGGCGAACAGCAGGACGTTGCTTTTGGACTGCTGACATCCGCCCGTGTGGCCGAAGCCTTCCGAATTGATCAGGAATCGGAGGAGCGCCGAAATCGTTATGGTCGAAACAAATTCGGACAATCGCTGCTTCTTTCAAGACGACTGATTGAAGCTGGCGTACCAGTGGTGCAAGCCACCATGGGTATTGTGCAAACCTGGGATACGCATGTGGACAACTGGGGACGTCTGAAGACCACGCTGCTTCCGCAACTGGATACCGGTCTGGCAGCCCTGATGGATGATCTCCGTGATTCCGGACTGCTTGACCAAACAATGGTGATCGTGATGGGAGAATTTGGGCGTACACCGAAGGTCTCTACCCTGCCCGGTCAGTCCGTCCCCGGGCGCGATCACTGGGCGCATGCCTATTCTGCATTGTTTGCGGGTGCCGGTATCTGCGGGGGGCAGGTTGTGGGAGAAACAGACGCAATAGCGGCATGGCCGATTTCCCGATCGTGGAGCCCTGCTGACGTTGGTACAACAATTTTTCATGCCCTTGGCATCCCGCATGAAGCCAGTGTACTTGATCCGCTCAACCGTCCGATTCATCTTCTGAATGGCGAAGTCATGTCTCCGCTGTTTACCGGACACGCCTGAGAAATCTCAGGACGCGTTCCCTGGTATAACGCCGAGCCGCTCTCAATCTGCAGCCTGCCAATCGAGCTATCCAGGTGGGACTCAGACAGGGAACAGATGATCAGCCTAAATCCCGGCGAAGTCAGAAGTTCTCTGCGCGGCCGGGATCAGCGTTGCCGCGTGCCTTTGCTATCATCTTACTTCGCATCAGTCTGGCCTGGTGAAGACCTGATAAAGAACGCCGACATACCCGGAAAGAAAGGACCGTTTCAATGAGCCCAATGCAGCTGCATTCCGGCGTACTTCGCTTGTGCCTGTCAATCATTGTTTTTGCAGCCGTCGGTGTTCGGGACATTTCGGCCCAGTCACCTCTGCCAATCCCCGTGGTGACTCCATCATCGGCAGGATTTCAACCGGCGACACTGAATCTTATTGATACCGTGGTCTCCGAGGGATTAAGTCAGACAAAAATGCCGGGCTGTGTGGTTGTCATTGGGCGACGCGAAGGAATTGTCTACCGGAAAGCGTTCGGCAGTCGCAGCCTCCAGCCGACACAGCTTCCGATGACCCTGGACACCGTCTTCGATCTGGCGTCGCTGACAAAACCAATCGCAACGGCAACCAGCGTGCTGATGCTGATCGATCAGGGAAAAATCGCCCCCGATACAGCCGTCTCGGCATACTGGCCTGAGTTTGCACAGAATGGCAAGGACCAGATCACAATTCGGCATTTGCTGACTCATACCTCTGGACTGATCGCAGACAATCCCATCAGCGATTATCAGGGCACACCAGAAAACTGTATGGACAAAATTGCAGCACTGAAGCCAACGGCTGAACCGGGCCGGGAATTCATCTACAGTGACGTGGGATTTATTGTTCTTGGAAAGATTATCCGAAATGTCACGGGGCTGGACGTAAATGATTTTGCCGAAAAGTTTATCTTCCAGCCGCTGGGGATGGCGGAAACCGGTTATCTGCCTCGCGAAGACCTTCGGGCTCGTGCAGCGCTGACCGAGCAGCGCGAAGGGCGCTGGATGCAGGGCGAGGTGCATGATCCCCGAGCCTGGGCTCTTGGTGGAGTTGCTGGTCACGCGGGTCTGTTTTCCACCGCTGATGATCTTTCTCGCTACGCGGTCATGATGCTCAACCGGGGAACGCTTGAGAAGTCCGTAATTCTCAGTCCGCCAGCATGGTCCTTAATGACAACTCCGGTTGATGTTCCGCGTGGCCGACGATGCCTCGGCTGGGATTCCCGAACCGGATACTCATCCAATCGCGGCGATCTGATGTCAGACAACGCGTTTGGGCATGGAGGATTCACTGGAACAGGCATCTGGATCGATCCTGATCAGAATCTTTTTGTGATCTTTCTGAGTAATCGCGTCCATCCGGACGGCAAAGGGCTGGTCAATCCCCTGATTGGCCGCATAGGAACCATTGCCAGTGCAGCAATCAAATCCCCCGCACAAACAGATGCCAAATCAGGAAATGTCCTGAATGGCATTGATGTCCTTCAACGCGACAAATTTGCACCGTTGAAAGGGCGTACGATTGGATTGATTACCAATCAGACAGGACTGAGCCGGGAAGGTGTCAGTACGATTCGATTACTGCATGCAGCAGAAGGCGTAAAACTGAAAGCACTCTTCAGCCCGGAACATGGCCTCGAGGGTAAGCTGGATATCCCGAAGATTGATGATCAGAAGGAATCATCGACGGGGCTGAATGTCTTCAGTCTCTACGGTGAGTCAAGAATACCATCCAGAGACAGTCTGCAGGGGCTTGATACTCTTGTGTTCGACATTCAGGATATCGGTTGTCGCTTTTATACATATCTGTCCACCATGGGAAATGCCATGCAGGCAGCGTCGGAGCATGGACTGCGCTTTGTTGTGCTCGATCGCGTCAACCCAGTGGGAGGCAACAGTGTATCGGGACCAATTCTGGATGATGGCGATCAATCCTTTGTTGGTTATCACACAATTCCGGTGCGGCATGGAATGACGGCCGGTGAGCTGGCCAGAATGTTTCGAGACGAAATGAAACTGACCCTGGATCTGCAGATAATTCAGGTAGAAGGCTGGCAGCGGGACCAGCTGTTTGATCAGACAGGCCTGGTCTGGACAAATCCCTCGCCTAACATGAGAAACCTGAATCAGGCTCTGCTTTATCCAGGTTTGGGGCTGCTGGAAATGACAAATCTGTCGGTAGGTCGAGGAACGGATACACCATTTGAAGTTATCGGAGCTCCATGGATACAGGAACGTGACCTTGCGGCCGACCTGAACCGTGCTGGTCTTCCCGGAATTCGATTCGTCCCGATCCGATTTACGCCCTTGTCAACAAAATTCGCTCAGGAATCCTGTGGGGGCGTCCAGATTCTGATCATCGACCGAAGTGTCCTCGAACCACTGGAAATGGGCATTCAGCTGATGTGCAGCCTCAGGGCGCTTTATCCGGAGCAATGGCAGACGAAGAACCTGAATCGTCTGCTTAGCAGCGTCGTTGTACGAGACGCCGTACTGGCTGGGAAACGTCCTGCAGAGATCATCCCGTTATGGCAGTCAGGCCTCCTTGAATTTGAGCAGCGTCGACGCAGGCACCTGCTTTATCAATAAAGCAGGTCGCAGAGGACAACACCCCTCAGACAGTTTTTCACTGCTGTGTGCAGGCTGCGCCGTTTGCCAAAAAACACGCCGATTGTCACACTGCTCAGATTCCTGCCAGCTTCCTTCCATCAGGCTCTGTTATGAAATTCTCCACAACACTTCTCTGCCTCTCTCTGTCTGTCCTCTGGGCAGTCACCACACATTATCCATTCCTGACGTCGCTTCAGGCCGATGAATTTCCAAAGGCCTTCAACACAGATCCACCGGATTCCAATCCCCCATCGCCAGAGGAAATGGCTGGCCTGATTCAGGTTCCGGAAGGATTTACCGTCACTCTGTTTGCAGGTGAGCCGGATGTTCAGCAGCCGATCAACATGGAATTCGACGATCGGGGACGCCTTTGGGTTGCCGAAAATTACACCTACAGTGGCGGTCCCTATGAGACAAAGCTTCGGGATCGTATTGTCATTCTGGAAGACACCGATGGCGACGGCCGTCATGACTCGCGAAAGGTTTTCTGGGATCGGGGATTCATGCTCACCAGCCTCACATGGGGGTTTGGGGGCGTCTGGATCCTGAATGACGGAACCCTGTCTTTCATCCCCGATAAGGACGGAGACGATGTTCCGGACAGCGAACCCGTTGTAATGCTGGATGGCTGGAGTAAAGACTGTGGTCATAACTTCGTCAGTGGCCTGATCTGGGGACCGGACGGATGGCTGTACGGGCGACACGGAATTGTCGATACCTCGTACCCCGGAGTTCCAGGAACACCGAAGGAAGATCGAGTCTTCATGAACTGTGGCGTGTGGCGATTCCATCCAACACGGCAGGTTGTGGAAGTTGTCTGCAACGGCACGACAAACCCATGGGGGCTGGATTACAACAGCGACAACCAGTTCTTCATGACCAACAACGTGCAGGGACATCTGTGGCACGTCATTCCCGGCGCACACTATCAGCGAATGTACGGTCGCGACTTCAATCCCCACAGTTACGAACTCATGGAGATGACAGCCGACCACTATCACTGGAATACCACTCTGAAGTGGACCGACAGCCGAGATGGAAAGGCCAACGACCTGGGTGGCGGTCATTCCCATGTTGGGGGATTAATTTACCATGGTGAGAACTTCCCCGAAGAATATCGCGGGAAAATTTTCATGTGCAACACGCACGGCCGTCGCATCAATGTGAATCGACTGGACGCGCAGGGCAGCGGATACGTCGGGCGCCGTGAACCCGACTTTATGCTGGTGAAATCTCCGTGGTTTCGTGGTGTCGATATCAAGATGGGACCGGAAGGAGCCATGTACGTCTCGGACTGGTCCGACAATGGCGAATGTCATGATCACGACGGAATCCATCGGACCAGCGGACGTATTTATCGAATCGCATGGGGGACTCCGGAAAAACCCGACTTCACAGTACTGCGACAATCTGACGGTTCCGCCAAACCCGGCTGGTTCAAAAGACGGGAGATCCGCTGGTCCCAGGAACGTCGGGACTGGACTTCCTTTCCACAGATTGACGGAACAAATGCCACAGTCCAGGACCTCGGCTGGCTGGAGGCGACTGAGAGACTGACGCCGGAAATCGTGAATAAAGCCCTGAGTCATGGCGATGCTGCCACTGTCGCCGCCGCTGTGCACCTGGCGGCCGCAACTCCGATCTATCAGTCTTCCCTGACTGGATCACTGATTGAACTGGCCGGAAAACCTCAGCCGGCAAACGTGCTGCTGTCACTGGTCTCTGTGCTTCAAAAACTGAAGACCGACGACCGCACGCAACTTGCAGTGAGCCTTCTGTCCTGCCAGCAGAATGCGGCCACAATTGCAGCAGAGAACCAGCTGACACTGATGACGTGGTACGGGATTGAGCCGGTGGTCCTGCAGACGGATCTGCTGCCGCTGCTGAATTCCTGCCCGAAACTCCAGCAGTTCGCAGTGCGCCGAATTGCCCATGAAACCAATAAAATGGCCGATCGCTCTTCCAAAACACTGCTGTTTATTGCAGAGAAATCAAAGTCGGGACAGCCGGCAGAACTCAGCGCCGCTGAAGGCCTGCTGATGGCGTTTCGAACTGGGCTTGCCGGCATGGCCCGGGTCCCTGCCCCAAAAGACTGGCCCGCCGTTGAAAAGACGCTCCGTGCAGCAAAGAATCCCGCGATCACGCTGTCTGTCGACTCGCTCGCTGTCATCTTTGGTGATGGTGCAGCGCTTTCTGATCTTCGAAAACTTGCCGGAGACGCCTCTGCTGATCCTACAGCACGACAACAGGCGATCCTCGCTCTCGCGCAGGCCAAAGATGCAGAATCTCTGCCTCTGCTGATCAATCTGCTCGGCGACAAAGCGGCCTATGACTCTGCAATCGTGGCCCTCAGTGCCTTTGATCAGCCCGGCATCGCTCGTGAATTGCTGAATCGTATGTCCGGGTTTCGAGATGGCAATCAGAGCCTTGCGATAGATACGCTCTCCAGCCGCAAAATCTGGGCCGACGAACTCATCGATGCGATTGACTCTGATCGCGTTCGTGCAGGCGACCTGACTGCTTCTCAGGTCAGACAATTGCTGGCATTCAACGACACACGGATCCGCCAGGTGCTGGAAAATCGCTGGGGAGTCGTCCAGGAAACACCAGAAGCCAGACTTGCAGCAATTGAGCACCTGCAGACATTGCTAACCCCGGAAAAACTGGCGGAAGGTCAACTGGAAAAAGGCGCTGAGCTATTCCGAAAGTCGTGTGCTTCCTGCCACAAACTCTACGGTGAAGGGAAAATAATCGGCCCGGATCTCACTGGAGCAAATCGCAGTAACCTGGAATACCTGCTGATGAACATCGTCGACCCAAGTGCCGTTGTGCCAAAGCAGTTCACAACATCTGTGATAGCACTGAAGGATGGGCGAGTCATCAATGGGGTTGTCGTGGTCTCTACCGAACAAACCCTGACTGTTCAGACAGACAGAGATCAGATCAGCATCAGTCGCAACGATATTGAGGAATCTCGGGATACTGGAAAATCCCTGATGCCCGATGGTCTGCTGGATAAGCTTAATGAACAGGAAATCCGGGATCTGTTCGCATTCATGATGTTCCGACGCTGATTTGCAGTCAGCCGCAAACCATCACCTCACCCTGACACACGCTTTGGCCGACCGGCCAGAGCGTGCTTCGTTGGTGGCTGAAAACGGCCGCTGGTGCAGCGACGTCGCCCGGACATTGCTAACAGAGACATTAACGCTGAATTTGCTTCCGTTTGCCGTCGTCACTGGCAGACAAAGTCGGCCAGAGCAACCAGTTGCCCTGCCTGCTGAATCCACCCTAAATCCGGTCGTCGAAACTCGAGTCAGAAACCGCCACCGGAGGAGTTGCCTAGTTTGCGGATGCGACTGATCTGTTCATCGAGATATTTCTGCGTCAGCTTTCTGAAATCACCTTCCATCAGAGATTCCGTCAAACCGCCGGGACGCCCTTCCTGAACGCGGTCCAGTTCTCCAGCCAACCGCTGCATCCATTCCGGAGGCTCAATCCCGGAACCAATTCTCGAAGCCATGAAACTGGAAATTTCCTGACGCAATGCATGAAAATTTGCCGTAGCTTCCTCTGAACCAGCGCCGGAAACTGCCGGACATGCACGCGACACAAGCGCTGCCATTCGATTCTGAGTCAATGCTCCGACAATTCTTTCATGAATATGATCGTGCAGTGCAGGCAATCGCACTCCGTAAGTGGATTCCAGTTCCTGCAACTCCTGCACAAAAGAATCGCCTACTTCTTTGGTGTCCTGGGCGATATGTTCCTGAACAGCCTGGGCAACGTCCAGTTCACCGCGACGAACAAGAATTTCGTGAGCCACCTGCCACGGGACGGAATTCCATTCAAAACGATCGTAAAGCGATTCAATCCGCAGAAAGTCGAGCAGACAGTACAGCCGATTGCCATAGTCCGAATAGGTTGTTGTTGTGTTGTATTCCAGAAATCGATCAAAGTTATCCACAACACACTCGTAAACAAATTCTGCAAGTTCGGCCGCGTCGTCAGAGTCAATCAGTTCGGCTTCCATGTCGTCGAGCAGTTTCACGTTCTGCGTCAGTGCAACGGTTTCTTCAAGTTCCTGAAATAACGACTCCGCACCGTGATGCAGAATCGCTCTGGCATTTCCCAGTGTCAGCATGCGGGTATGAAAAAGTTCTTCCCCATATGCCTCGATGAAATCACGAACATCCTGGGCAAAATCTTCCTCATGCAGGTCCTCGACTACCGATAACCGCATTGATCCACTGTGACGCATCCACAGGTCCCCGTAGGCTTCCATAATGCGTTCAATACGTTTGAAGACGTTGGCAACGCGCTGCGATCCCTCGGCTTTCATCCTGACAGCGGTATGCACCACAGCCTCGACGGAACTGCTCAGTCCAATTCGAAAGAGGCGATCAAATTCCGTAACAGCCTGCCCATGCGGACGATTGCTGCGTTCCATCTGCAACGCTGTCAGCAGTAACTCATAAGTCTCCACAAGCAATCCCAGACGCGGCAACTGACTTAGCAGGACCCGAATGATCGACTGCAGCGTTCGGGCCTTCAGAATTGCCGCCGGCTGGCCACCATTTTCAAAAGGTACATACAGCAGCGGCCTGCGACGAAGTTCACGGCACAGCCCGGGGAAATACCGACGGGCTTCTTCTGGATCGCTGGCAAAGACCGCAGTGAGAATTCCTGAAATCTGGCGATCCAGAGAATCGGTGTCCTGATTCCCCTGTGGAACCTCGGCAATAACAGCACCGATCAGCCGTTCCGCCATTAAGAATTCAACAGTCGTGGACAAAGCATTCTGCATCAGCAGAAATCGGCACTGCATCTGAATGTCGTACTCGATGTTTCCTTCCAGACCGCTGGCCATGACTGAGATTTCATAATCGCGAACTTCGCGGACCAGTTCTCCCAGCCCATGCAGCCGACCACGAATAGCACTCAACCAGTCTCGCAGGTTCTCTCGCTCATTATCACCGGCTGCTGTACCTGCCGTACCACGGGAAACCCAGACAGCGGCGATACCCCACAGCGACCCGACCGTGTGCAGAAACTTCAGCCGTGGCTCGATATGCCGATACAGTACCTCAAATTCCGTCGTTCCCGGCGCGGACGCCCCATCCATCGTATCAGCAGCGTTTCCATCGTCGGTTGAATCCCGGTACGTCACCTCGTCCCATGCAGCCCCGAGAATATTCTCTTCAGCGGCCTCATCATCAAACAGATGCTCCAGATCCAGATCATCCCGTTCGCGATTCCCCCCGCCACGTTTGTTATTCTTTCTCTGAGCAACAAACTCACTGAGTTTCGGCACTTCCCAAAACTCACCCGCATTCGACTCCATAAAGGCAAAAAGACGTCTCAGACTGTTCCAGCGGAGTGCTGGGTCTGACTGTTCACAAACGCAGGTCAGCAGCCTGTGCAGCAGCCGATGAATGGAGTGCGGTCCACTTTCCAGCGGCACTGTGTCGGCCCGACTGAGCCACTGCATCAGCAGCCCCATGGCGGCCACGTGATCACGACGCTCCAGCAATGCAGACACCACCTGTGCAAAACTGTTGGTTGCATTCAGGTCTTCAACATGATTGCGCCAGAAGGAGATGTCGCCTGCCGATTCCCCGGCTTCACGCCAGTCTGCCAGCACTCGCGCCACCTGCACAGCGGCGTCCACGGACTTTACACCTTCCACATGCACCAGATCATTCACTGTCGTCGTGGCGTAACTGTCCCACTGCTCTGCAAGTTCACGAAAGTCCCTCAGCACTGAATCGTGCAGATCCATTCGCCCCGTAGCCGCAGCTTCACTCATCACCAGAGAACACGCATCAAAGGTCTGGCCCACAATCTCCAGCAACACGTCAACTCTTGAATCAGGAATGGAATCTTCCCGAGTAAAGAAGAGCGGGAACAGTCCCTGAAAGCCAAGGATATTCCATGGGTCAACAATGCCCCCGCACTGAATACCTCGTTGCAGCAGAGTCATCACTTCTGAGATCAGACGCCGGGACTCATCGGCCTGACCACCGCGAAGCAGGCGAGGCACCATCACCAGCCTCGCATGAATCTCCGATTCGAAACGCGCCGACAAACATGGAATAACCGACGCTTCCTCACGACTTGCGTCTTCATACCCCATTCTCGCAAAAATCCACGACAAATGACGATGCTGAACCTGATCAGCACCGTATTTGGAGAGATACATATTCAGCTCATGTCGCACATGGCCAAATGGCTGACGTGTTTGCTCAGCCAGTCGTTTCAAGCGTCTGGCCCTGTCGCCTTTGGCAAGATTCAGCAGAGACTGATAAAAGTGATCGCGCTGCCTTGCCACAATCGGCAACAGTGTTGTCAGTGACACACTGGAATCATACGTCTGCGGACCAGCACCACTGATTGACGAGGCCATCAGAATCGTGCCAGTCAGCACTGCCGCTGCATCATACAATCGCTCTGCCTCTGGTATCTCATGCGATCCAGACCTGACCCAGTGCATTAACGCATCAAGGATCAGTCGACGGATGACAAACCGACGATAAAAACCCTTAGTATCAATTTCGTCCGGATCCCATTCCCCAAAAACATAATTTGTACGCTTGGTCACCGGATGGGCATGATCATGCGACCTCAAATCCAGAGCCAGTTCGGACAATCGCTCGAGGGAAAAATGAGTGCCGGCGAACAAGTCTTCGGGTAAAGATCGCATGAAAGCGATCATCGCACTAATCAGCGGTTCGTACTGGCCAACGGCCTCACCAACTTCGCTGAAATACAGAGGCAACGGGCAAAACCGTTCGTGCCCGTACACTTCGGATCGGCGCCCATTTTCAAGAACAGCAACTGGCCGGTACCCAACGAAGTGATTCAGCCGCCGCAGCACCCGGGGCACAAGATCCTTTTCATCCTGCGAACCTGTCTCCGCACGCTCCGACAGCAGCGACTCGAACATCTTCGCCAGCAGCAGCGGACTGAAGAAATCTGATTCGCCAAGATGGCCAAGCAAATCCTGGTGATGAATCCGATAGGCTGGCAGCACTCGATCAAACACAAGGCCAACTACGGATACGGCCTGGCCGGGATCCGCAAAGGCGGCCTCTCCGGATCCCGCGAGTCGATGAGTCTGCTCAAGCAGATAATCCCGCAGCGTTTGAGGACTATCTGTCAATTCGCTGCTTCTAAATAACTGATTCAGACAAACGCGAAACCGCGCACTGGGAGCCCCCTGAGAAAAATTCAAATATCCCAATAGGTCACGAAGCAGTTCGCCTCCAGCCCCTGCCTCATCACGCTCAGTTGTATTGGCTTGCCTGTTTACCACGCTTTGCAATTCTGCCTGTCAGTCACGCGGCGGGAACATTAGGGCCACCCGTCAAGGCTGCCAACCAATGCATCCCACCGACTTTTCCAGATTCCAGACCGGTGCCACCCGTCTATCAATGCCATTGGTTAAGAATGACATTGATACGTCGGGTGAGCCGTTTTCAACAAAAAAACGCCCATTTATGAAATTCTGTGCCCAGTTGTCACCGGGCAAATTCGACATTGCGAGTTTCCCTCAACACCGTCACCTTAATCTCCCCTGGGTACGTCAGCGACTGTTCGATCGCAGTGGCGATATCGCGGCTCATTCTCGCAGCCTGACGATCGTTGACCCTGGAAGAATCCACAATAATCCGGATCTCTCGCCCCGCCTGGACGGCAAATGCGTGATCCACCCCCGGAAATCCACACGCCAGCGCTTCCAGCTCTTCAAGACGGCGAACGTACTTTTCGAGAGTTTCGCGACGGGCCCCGGGGCGAGCAGCGGAAACCGCATCAGCAGCCGCGACCAGTACCGTATAAATGTGCTCAGGCCGAATATCGTCATGGTGACCCGCCGCGGCATGAACAACTTCCGAACCTTCTCCGTATCGCTTCAGCAGCTCCGCCCCCACCGCAGGATGGCCACCCTCCATCTCATGATCCGCTGCTTTCCCAATGTCGTGAAGAAAGCCGCAGCGGCGGGCCAGCGTTCCATCAAGTCCCAGCTGTTCGGCCATCATTCCAGTCAAATGAGCCACTTCGATGGAATGTTGCCGAACATTCTGGCTGTAGCTCACTCGAAAATGCAGCCGTCCCATGAGATCCATAATCTTTGGATGAACACCACGAACGCCCGCTTCCTCGCAGGCCTGCATTCCCAGTCGCCGAATGTGCTCCTCCATCTCCCTGGTCGTCTCGGAAACAATCTCTTCGATACGTGAGGGATGAATTCGCCCGTCCTGAATCAGTTTCACCAGGGACATCTTGCCGATTTCCCGCCGCACGTTGTCGAATGCCGACACAATCACAACACCGGGCGTATCGTCAACAATCACATCGACGCCGGTTGCTTTTTCAAAGGCACGAATGTTGCGACCTTCGCGCCCAATAATTCGCCCCTTCACCTCGTCACTTGGAATATCAACGGTAGAAACCGTCGTTTCGGACGTATGGGCCGACGCGTAGCGCTGGACCGCCATGCCAATGATTTCCCGTGCTTTCCGCTCACAATCCGCCTTCACTTCCGCCTCGTGCCGCATAATCATCGCACCTGTCTGGTCCGATAATTCCCGATCCAGTCGCTTCAGAAGCTGCTCGGTCGCCTGTTCACGGCTGAGCTCACTAATACGATAGAGCTGCTCCTGCTCCTCCTTCATCATCCGATTCAATTCACCTTCACGAGCATCGAGCGATTTTGTGCGATCAGCGAGTTTCGTCTGGGTTGTCTGAAGCATTTTTTCCTTTTTGCGAAAGGAGTCCTGCTGCTCTTCCATCTGGGCGTGACGGCGATCCAGTTCACGCTCACGCTCACGCAGCTGCCCATGAAGCTCCTCCATCTTCGCCTCAAGGGCCTCCCGACGGCGCAGTGCTTCCTCCTTGAGCTTCAGCTCCTGATCTTTCTGGAGATTTTCTGCATCACGCTGTGCTTCTCGAAGAATATCATCGCGGGTCTTGTAGGCTCGCCCCTTGATCGCTCGATCAATGAAATAGCCAACAGCAACCCCAATGACCCCGGCAATTAAGCCGATGATCATATCGCCCATGGACTCGCCCCTTAATCCTGAACGGCCCCTGCGATCCGCCTTGCGGAAACAGAAAACTGCTTTGTATCACCCGGGTAATTGCCGGTGACCTATACACAAACGTTGCCGGGATCGCGCTGAAACGCCCGAAGCGGCAGCACGCAGAAACATCAACGGAAAGCCCAGAATTCCTACACTCACGGGTGCCCCCATCGCCCTGAAAGGCAAACTGACCGCTGCCATCATCATCGCCTTAAACGATACAGAGCCCTCTGAAGATTGGCTGTAAACCAGCCAATCCCCCGAAAAAGCTCGCGTATCAACGATGAAAAACAATCGCAGCCAGATGGCCACGATTGCCACAAAAGCCATCAGCAATAGAAACAATCCCGCATTCAGCATTGAACAACCACCAGCCCACAGATCCAATATGAATCCAGAGACCAATCAGGCTTCCCGCAATGCTTTACCATTGCAGGCGTTTGTAGACGCAGATTTCCAGCAGGTCCGGTAAACCAAACTGTTGATCAACCCCCGAATGACATTTCTGTTCGCTATGCCACACCGGAGAACTTCCGAAATGTACCAAAGCAGACACCCAATTCAACCAGTAGACACATCTGTTTTCCCCATATCCGCAGGTCGGCAACCAGGACCATCTCTGGAAAAAACAATGCCCAGGCCAACCTCAGCCATGTCAAAATCGAACCACAAAACCTGTTTGATCACCAGAAGTGCACCCGTTTTCCCAACATTGCCCCAACATTAATCTCCTGAAAAACCCAAATTCGCTCCCCCAGGGCGATAGTGCTTCCCAAAAAACCATTAATCCCCGGATGGTTTCCAATCTTTCGTCGATTCTCGTCAGCAAAAAGATTGGCTGGATTTGACCAGCCCGTGGCACAATCCTATCGTGTCATCTTCCAGCGACGGCGTGTAGCGTTAAGTTGCCTGGCTTCTCAATACCCGCTGGCTCAACTCGGGATCGTTACCCGTCCTGCTGCGACTCTGAGTGCACCTGCTGAAAGACAATCGAACTCGACCACGCATACAACTGCAGTCACAGAAAATGCTTCCACGATCTGGTCTTCGCAGCGTGACCACGAACGACCAGCACCAGCCCACACAAATCCTCAGACATCGTTTCCAAGGGATTCCACGCTATGAAATTTCGTTCACTTCTGCTGCTATTCGGATTGGCACTGATCGGTTGTCAGGTTCAGGACGGCCCGCCCGCACCGACAGCCGAATCCAAATCTGACGACACTGCGTCCCCGTCGCCTCAGAAGTCCACACAAAAAAAATCCGTGGCTTTCGTGACGAATCAAATTGCTGACTTCTGGAAAATCGCCGAAGCGGGATGCATCGCCGCCTCAAAGGAATTTGATATCGAAGTTCAGGTGATCATGCCTCCCGAGGCGTCTGCTGTCGTACAGAAACAAAAAGTTGAAGACGTGATCGCCACTGGCATCCAGGGAATTGCAATCAGCCCACTCGACGCCGATAATCAGATCGAATGGCTCAACAGCATTGCTGAAAAAATGCCCATGATCACTCATGACTCCGATTCGCCAGCATCCAATCGACTGGTGTATATCGGTATGGATAATTATGCCGCAGGTCGCGCCTGCGGAGAAATTCTCAAAAAGGCCCTCCCGGAAGGCGGGCAGGTTTTGCTGTGCATCGGTCGACTTGAGCAGGACAACAGCAAGTTTCGTCGTCAGGGCGTCATTGATGTGCTGATGGAACGTGATCGCACAATTGACTTCTACAAAGAACAGCCTAATGCCTTCGACCCGACCGAGGGTGAGATCAAGGGCGATGTATTCACGATCGTGGCTACAGTCACTGATCAGGGAAAGCCGGAAGTCGCTCTGCAGAAGGCCGAAGACGCCCTTGTCACATGGCCGGAACTGAAAGGCATCGCCGGTCTGTTCGAGTACAATCCTCCGGCCTGCTATCAGGCCCTGAAAAAGGCCGGCAAGCTTAAGCAGATCGCGCTGGCCGGTTTTGACGAAAATGACGTGACCCTGCAGGCAATCCGTGATGGTGAATGCGCCGGAACGGTGGTTCAAAATCCCTACGAGTACGGGTTTCAGTCGGTACGAGTTCTCAACGAACTACTGTCCGGCAATAAGGATATCATCCCGAAATCACGATACATCGACATCGCCCCCCGCGCCATCACCGCAGAAAACGTCGAAACCTACTGGGAAGAACTGAAGCGACTGAAGGGACAGTAATCGCCCAAACCGAATGTCGGCAGGGCTGCAATTTCACAGCCCTGCGGCTCCCTGGCCGTCGATCGTCACTGCAGAGATGCTTTTGATCTGGTCGATAGACTTCATGATAGTTCGGGATGTGCAGACCAGAAAATCAGGTGTCTTTCATTCGTTTTGGGCTATTTGCCCGCCATAAAAAATCCTGTTGTGCAAAGATCTTCACCCTCTGCACAACAGAACTTGACGTGACATGGTAACTTCGGAATGTCCACGACATCACAAACGCCGCCACGCCTTGAAGTACGAGACATCGTCAAGTCCTTCCCCGGAGTCAAGGCTCTGAAAGGCGTCAGCCTGAAAGTGCTGCCCGGCGAAGTGCTTTCGGTTGTCGGCGAAAATGGCGCTGGCAAAAGCACACTCATGAAAATCCTCGCCGGCGTTCAGGCGCAGGATAGCGGGGCCGTCCTTGTCAACGGTCAGAGCAGAAACTTTCGTTCCGTAAGCGACGCCATGGAAAGTGGCATTGCACTCATCCATCAGGAACTCAATCTTGCCGATAATCTCGAAATCGGCGCCAATATTTTCCTCGGTCGTGAACCCAGACGTTTCGGAATAATTCACGAAGCAGAAATTCGTCGCAGAGCAGCCGATCTTCTGCAACGTATCGGCCTGAACCTGGCACCCGATACCCTGGTGAGGGATCTGACGGTCGGCCAGCAACAGATGGTGGAAATTGCCAAAGCACTCTCCATCAATGCCCAGGTTCTGATCATGGATGAACCGACCTCCAGCCTTTCCGCCGGAGAATCAGTGCGTCTGTTCGAAGTCATCAGGGATCTGCGCAACCAGGGAGTCAGCATCGTCTATATTTCCCATCGACTTGCCGAAGTGCAGGATCTTTCGGATCGCGTCACTGTCCTGCGGGACGGCGAGAATGCCGGTAATCTGGTCCGAGGCGAGGTTACTCACAGCAGCCTCGTCAGACTCATGGTCGGCCGGGATATCTCTCGAGTCTTCTCAAGAAAGTCATACCCAGCCGGCGAAATCGCCATTGAAGCGCGCGACCTCGTCACCTCAACATGGCCCCGACATAAACTCAGTTTCTCTGTTCGCTCCGGGGAAATTGTTGGGATCGCCGGACTGGTTGGAGCCGGTCGTACGGAAATGCTTCGCACGCTTTTCGGTGTCGATGAACCAGTCAGCGGCTCAATCACGGTGGCCGGAAAAGTCGTTCCTCTAAGATCCCCTCAGGATGCAATCGCAGCAGGAATCGCCCTCGTTCCGGAAGACCGAAAGCAACAGGGTGTTGTGCTGGATATGACAATCCGGGAAAATATCGGACTGGCATCCGTGCACCGACACTCACAGGCAGGACTGCTCAACTTTACCGTCGAAAAATCCCAGTCAGCCGAGATGTGCCGTCAATTGCGAGTCAAATCGCCCGATGACACCTACCGCGTTGGAAATCTCTCGGGCGGTAATCAGCAGAAAGTTGTTCTTGGAAAGTGGTTGTCACTAAAGCCAAAAGTCCTCCTGCTCGACGAACCCACGCGGGGGATTGATGTGGGCGCCAAGCAGGAAATCTACCAACTCATGGATCAACTGGCGTCACAGGGGATTGCAGTACTGTTCGTCAGCAGTGAGATGGAAGAAATTATTGGTATGAGTGATCGAGTGCTGGTGATGCATGAAGGACGCATCACCGGTGAACTCCCGGCCAGTCAGTTGTCTGAAGAGGCAATCATGAACCTGGCCACCGGGCACCAATCCTGAACAAATCCTTCGTAAACTTTCAAAATCTCTCCTGCCACAATGGCCCGGCTTCACCGCTCAGCTGCTCAGTAGCAGGAACATCCAGGACATTCAGTTTTAGACAGGTCAGTGATGAAGGGCAAAATTCTGGGCATCCTGACGGTGCTGCTCGTACTGTGCACCAGCCTCGCAATCGCAACTTCAGACCCATGGTGGAATGTCCGAACATCCCAGTTCCTGAACTTCGATAACATCATGAACCTCCTGAGCCGAATTGCCCTTTATGGGATTCTCGGTATCGGTGTTGCATTTGTCATCATCACCAGCGGCATCGATCTGGCCATCGGGTCCATGGTCTGTCTCTGTGGAGTCCTGCTGTCCATCCTGCTCAAAGTCGATTACCAGCCGGAAAACCCGGTCAACGTCACTCAGGTAATCGCCTCGGAACAAACCATCTATCTCGAAGGCAAGGGCCCTCTTTTTCCCCCCGGAAGCACACTGCGCTACACGGGCGGTGTCGGCTCCGGGCTTGTCCTGACCGTCGATGCAGTAACGGAAAATGGTGCAATCCGCGTTCGCGAAGCACTGACCAGAAACGAAAAATCCGGCAGGATTGTCAAAGCCACGCCGATTCAGAACTTTAATGCCGACTCTCTGGACGTCCGTCTGCCGCCTGATTTCACCGCTTCCGTCAATGATCAGCTTCAAATCTTCAAACCAGATGGCGCTGTGACAGTTCAGAAAATCACCTCGATTACACGCACAGCCACCGAAACCACAGCGCGACTGGCAAAAGACCCGGGAGAAAAGTACCACGCAGATTCCTTCGCGGTACTGCTCCAGCGATCCCAGAGATGCTCTATCCCTGTGGCTGTTATCACTGTGCTGCTGATTGCCACGGCACTGGGACTCACTCATGGACTTCTGATCACAAGGCTCAGACTGCAGCCATTCGTTGTCACACTGTGCGGTCTGCTGATCTATCGGGGCGTTTCGCGATGGCTGACAAATGACAATCCCGCAGGATTCGGCGAACTGCAGCAGATCATGGGCCCCGTTGCTTCCGGACGAATCGGTCTGCTCTATCGTGGCGAAACGCTGGTGTTCGGTATTCCCATCCCATTCTTCCTGCTGCTTGGCCTGGCTTTTCTGGCCACGATCTTCCTGACCCGAACAATCTGGGGACGCTATCTTCTGGCACTGGGACGCAACGAAGAAGCAGCGCGTTTCAGTGGGATCAATACCAGCCGCATCATTATCCTTGCGTACGTCATCTGCACGCTGATGGCGGCCATTGGAGGCATGCTGTTCGCACTGGAGTTTAGCTCCATCTCCCCATCCAGCTTCGGAAACTCGTTCGAACTCTATGCAATCGCTGCCGCCGTGCTCGGTGGATGCAGTCTTCGCGGTGGGGAAGGTTCCATTCCCGGTGTCGTCATCGGTACGGCCGTGATGCAGGTCCTCAACAACCTGATTACCCTGCTCAGAATCCCTCAGTCCCTCGAATATACCATTATCGGTGCGGTGATTCTGACAGGAGTCCTGGGTGATGAACTGGTGCGCCGAGCCGCTGCCAAACGACGGCTGAAACAGAGCGCCAGTTAAGATAACCAACGGCGAACAGCGACTTGAGCATCCCTTGAAGATGCCCTTCAGCTCGTAGCACCTCAACGATCTGTTGGTAGTCTGCCAGTCAAAACCGCCGGCACAACCAACCGATCCAGGCTCGAGCCGGCACCAATCCAGTCAAAAAATGACACCCCACACTGGTGGTTTGCAGCGTGCTGCAGGGCCCGCCATTCACAGCACCGGGCAGTTGCTGCTGCTCACAGTCCACCAATTTTTCTCTCGCCCCGTCGAAGTATCCGCGGCCGCAGGTCCCTGTCCCGGGCGCACGCCTTATTTGCCTCGCACTCCATCCCGGTTGAACAGCCATCCCAGGATCTCGGTCATACGCGGCGTCTTACCCTGCCTCAACATCCCAACGCGATAAATTCGGGCCGCAGCCAGTATTCCCACCGTGGTTCCCGCAATCATCAGTACAAAACTGGCAATCGTCTGCCAGACGGGAATCGTTGCACCGGTCGCCATACGCAGAGTCATCATCATCGGTGTTGAAGGAGGAAAAAAGCTCATGACGGTGGCAAGAGTACTGTTGGGCTCGCGAACAACATTGAACCACACAAAAAGCGGCAGCATGATCACCATCCAGACCGGCATGAGCAGACTCTGAGCTTCACGCAACTGACTGACCGACGCTGCAATTGCCATAAAAACAGAACTGAAGAGAAGCACTGCCAGCAACTGATAGACAATAAACCAGGGAAGAATGCTGTACGGAATGCTGTCCGAGTATCCATTGCAGACGGCAGCAACGATGCCTCCAATCGAATAGACCCCGAAAACCGTCAGTGAGCCCGCAACATTTCCGATGAGCTTCCCCGTCATCAACTGATTTGCGTTCGCTGCCCCCAGCAGAACCTCTGCAATTCGCAGCGTCTTTTCCTCAAGCACACTTTCCAGCATCGGCTGTGCAGACATCATGATCACCATAAACATCAACATCATGATCCCAACAGGCAGCATCAGACTCGCAAATTCATTGGGCTTCTCCTCACTCGTAATCTGACCCGATGCATCTCGGAAGTACAACCCCGAACCCTGCACAACGGCTTTGCGTTCCAGTTCCAGCATGACAGTCGGAAGCACCAGGGGAGACACCGTGGATGCCAGCCGTTGTATACGAATGATCTGATTCAGACTCATATCCGCCCAGCGTTTTGCATCCGAAAGCGCCGCATCTTCAGCGATCCATGTCACCGTGGACAACTGCAACTGTTCTGGAGATGTGATCACTGACAGGTCAGGAAGTTCCGCCTCAAGGATATCCTCCGGAATCTCTACAAACGCATACAATTCACCTTTGCGTATCTTCTCTGAAAGAGCCAGACGCTCTTCATCACCAAAAGTACCAGCAGACACTTCTTCAAGAACATACCGGTGGATCTCTTCCAGCCCCAGAGCCTCTCTCGCCTTCCGCTCCTCTGGATTTCTCTGAGTCATCCCAGGCTGAAAAGCTGACATGCCACCTGCAGCCGTCTCAGAGGATTCGGAATCATTCAGAACCAGCGAGACCGGAATCACATCGCCCGATGGCTCATCCGAAATTTCATCAGGCGCCTTCCTGTCGGCCTTCAGAAGCCGGGTTCTGTGTTCGGCCGCAAGCTTCAATGGCTGAAATAATCGTCCGGTACGATCGATAACGGCAATACGCCGATCTTCAGCCTCTTCCATTCCCTGCAGCAGACGAGGCAGCCAGGCCCCGCCGAGCATCAGCACTGGCATCATCGCCATGCCAATCATGAAGGCCCTGGTCGCCACCATCGCCTGATATTCACGCCAGGCTATTGTCAGGATCTTTCTCATGCGTATCCGCCAATTGCAAATGACCCTGCCTGTCCGGGGTGCTCCGGACACGCAGAAAAACACTCAGATTCACCCTGATCGTTACGGCATCCTGCCCTCATTTGAAGGATAGCGTCCCTCAAAGACCAAATCCGCTATGCGAAACGATCTGCCGAAAGCAGATCCTTAAAAACACGGCATCGTGGTCCAGACAATCTGCCGCCAAACAGGCCGACTGGCTCTCCAAACACCCAGCCCCCAAGCAACGAAAATCATTCGATCTGCTATTCTGATTTCCGGCCTGCGATACGCAGGAAAATATTGTGCAGCGATGGACGAAGCAACTCGAAATGTTCCAGACGGACGGTGCCGACAAGCCGCTGCAACAATTCGTCGGCCCTCGATCCCTGTTTCAGCGTCACATGTTGAAAATCACCACGAGCCTCAACCCTCTCCACTCCAGGAAGGTCTGCCGGGAGCCCTCCACCTGTTTCCGTTCGGATCCGAACTTCATTGGCCGGATACTGTCGCTGAATGTCTCCTATCGTTCCGTCCAGCACTTTCTGGCCGTTGTAGATCATAAAGACTCGTTCACACATGCGTTCCGCTACGTCCATCTCGTGGGTGGAAAAGATGATAGTAGTGCCCCCCCTGCGAACTTCATGAATCGCCTCTCGCAGTAACTCCAGATTCACTGGATCCAAACCACTGAACGGCTCATCAAGAATCAGTAACCGGGGCTTCGCAACAACAGCAGCAATGAACTGAATCTTCTGAGACATGCCCTTGGACAACGTCTCTATTCTTCTCTTCTCCCAGCTATCCGCCCCCAGTCTTTCAAGCCATGAGGTAATCTCCGCATCACAATCACGAAAACCTTTGAGCCTCGCGTAGTAGCGCAACAGGTCCCGGACCTTCATCCGTCGATACAGCCCTCGCTCTTCCGGAAGATAGCCCACTCGGTCATCTGCACAGTCACCACGGTCCTTCCCGAGAACCACAACACGCCCACGATCAGGAAAAAAAATCCGCAGAATCATTCGAATCGTCGTGGTCTTGCCGGACCCATTCGGGCCAATGAACCCATAAATGGATCCCGTTGGAATATTCAGATCCAGCTCTCGCACTGCTGTCGCAGTACCAAAGCTTTTTGTCACCTGTTCCAGTTGAACCGCATAATCAGACATCAGCTTCCCTGTTCCCCTGATCAAATGCCACGGCTTACAGAAACTTCACTGACCGGACATCAGTCTGTATCCAGCACAACCACTGCCACAGATCAGCACGTGCTTCAATACCAACGTCCCACGTCGCGGCACGTTGCAAACCTCGTGCAGTTCAACAAGGAATTGCTCTGCGACCATCATAAACCTCCGGAACCTGAACTGCGCCCCCTTTCCGTGAAGTTCGTTGTAACTAATTCGCATCAAATGACGCACATTTGCGATATGGAGCCATATCCGTTGCGAAAACAGCGTTCAATAAAGTGACTTTGCTGTTTACAAAACCACACCGTAACGCGACAGCTGGTGTTTCAAAAAAGAATCACTTGCCCCGCAGTGCTCATGCATAAGTCACCAGCAACACATTTCTCAGCAGGTGGGCCCGTCGGGCGGACGTCGCTTTCCCAAGGGCACACCTTTGCAGATGCCCACCCCTGCATACACCCATTCATCACCAACGGATGCAGCATTGTGACAAAGCCACGCAGCATACGCGGATGACGTCACGAATCAGAGGCTGCGGCCACGTCCGATGGACCAGCCACGGTCATTGTCACTCCATCGGATACCCTCTGCTGCATGCTGATGACAGAGGCTGGCAACGCGGCCTGCTGGATAATTCCGGGAAGGAGCTCCGGAATTTCTCTTCCACCGGCAGCGGCCGCACAGTGCCGTGAACCTGCGCAGAATAACAAGCACAGGGGCAATCATTTACAGATCGCTCAGGCAGACATCTGCTTCAGGCTCCGAGCCCTCAGCCAATCCGCCCTTCGTCGTTGCCGCAAAACCGGCAGCAGGAGGAGCCAGGCAAATTCCCGACAGAACACAGCAAACATCCGCCTGTCACGGTGCTCTTCTGGCACCGGCTCTCGGAGCTTCCTGATCCAGAACCTGAGCAGCAGTGCGCTGGTTTCTCAGCAGCGTTTCGCTCTGGTTGTCATAGAAATCGGCAATTTGAACAATTGCCGGCCCCATCAGAAAGAAAAAGACTGAAGGCATCAGAAACAGCGACACGGGAAACAGCAACTGAAATGACGCCGCATTGGCCCGCGTGTCCGCTCGCTCTTTCAGGGTTGAACGAATACTTTCACTATATTCGCTCAGTGCCCTGGAAACACCGGTTCCTGTCGCTTCCGATTGAATCAGAAGCGAAGTGAAAGAACTGACTTCCGGCGACTCAATTCTCTGACTGAAGCTCTTCAGTGCTACAGGCAGATTACTGACAGCCGCCTGCTGACTGACAACCAGCAACTCCGAACACAGCGCTGGATGAACAGTCCGCAGTTCCAGAGTGATTCGGCGCAATGACTGCTGAATCGTCAACCCCTGGCTCACACACATATTCAGCATGTCCAGAATGTCTGGCAACCCTCGTTCAATATCGAAAGCACGCTCACCAGCTCTGGCGGCGACAAACAGTGGCGGCAACGCCCACAGCAACGGCGGAACAAGGAGCAGTCCACCAATGATGTACGGTTCCACAACCGGTGGAACCATAATCAGCAGCAGTCCCAGCATCAGCAGGGATCCAAAGGCCAGTACAAATCGCACTGCCGTCAGATTCATCCAGGCAGCCCTGGACAGATAACCAGCCGCCGTCAGATTTCTGCGCTGAATGGACTTTCTGGCTTCAGACTCGGGAAGCATCTGAGACAGCGCGGAAGTCGCCTCGCCAAACATCATATCCTCTTGTGGAATCGGCAATTCCTCTGGTGATGGCAGAGGAACTGCAGAGGTCTCCTCAGTCATGATCCCTCGAAAGTTTCGAAAGAGCCGCCGGTTTTCCCATGTGGACGCCTGCCTGCTGTCATGTTCACCACTCATGGATCATTCTCCGGCAACCAAGGGCTCTGCACCGGGCATTCCGCCCACCAGACCGCGAACGCAGTCTGGTCAACCAGATCAAAGGACTGTCAGAACTCTGCAACAATTCACAGAACATTAAAGCCGCGCTGTACGACTTAGAATCCGATAGGCCAGAAGTCCGCCAACAAGCTGCAACACCAAACCACCCCAGAATGATATTCGCCCCCAGTTTGATGACAAAAGCCTTGTCAGATAATCCGGATCCCGAAACATGTAGAAACTCACCACCAACACTGGCACAACCGCCATCATAATCGCACCAAGCCGACTGGAAATCGTTGCCGCTTTTTGTCTGGCCACAAAGTGCTGCCGATCCCGAACGGAAATGGCCAGTTTCTCCAGCACCTGAATCAGGTCTCCTCCCGTTTCCTGGTTGACCGCAATAGCCGCCGTAAGCATCGCCAGTGTGGTAACCCCGGTTCGACTTACAAGATCACGCGTTGCCGAAGCGACGTCCAGACCCATTTCAATACGCCGGGCACTGATTCGCAATTCTTCCCCAAGTGGCACCGGCGTGTCCGCAGCCACCATCATAAAAGCATGCTCGATATTGCGTCCTGTTCGGGCCACTCTTGACAGCTCTTCAGCCATCGACGGCAACTGAAGCGAAATTGCCGCCTGACGTCGCCCGCGTAAGGTCTGGGCGAGCAGCAGAGGCATGATTAACCCCAGAATTCCGGCAATCGCAGCCAGAAACGGACGCTCTGAAATCACCAGTACGGTACCACCCAAAGTAATGCCCGCCACGACACAAAGCCCAAGCCAGATGCCTGGTGCAGTGCGAATTCCAGACTGCAGCATCAGTGTGTCAAACCCGCTGTTCAGGGATTCAGCGGCACCGGTCCCTGCCCCGGTGGAAAACGATACGTCCTCTTTCAGCAGATCGGCAAACTCAGGCCGACGCTCAATCGTACGCAAAGAGGGATTTGGAGCGATCATCTGTGTTTTCCGGAAAAACCAACTGCCCCCTGAACCCAGAATGGTTCAGCAGCCTGCAAGACCCCAGACACCGTACAACAACTGCCAGTATGTCAATCTGCAAATTTCAACTCACGAGGCTCGAATAACGGCGAGAACTGTTCGACATTGGTCCCTGCCATCGCCAGTCGTCGCAGCGCCGCAGGTTGATGGCCCGTCGCAAAGAAACTTCCAACCGGACGACCGTCGCGGATTTCTCCTGTCCCCCGATAGACAAAAATGTCATCCATCTTCCATTCGCCATCCTTCAACCCGGCGACCTCAGAAATTTTGGTAATTCGTCGTTCACCACTGAACAGACGAATCACGTGGATCACGACGTCCACGGCGTTACAGACATACTGCCGGGCAATTCGAGACGGCAATTCCACCCCCGAAAGGGCGATCATCAGTTCGAGTCGGTCCAGGGTTTCTCTCGCATCGTTGGCGTGCAGAGTACTCATGGAACCGTCGTGCCCGGTATTCATGGCCTGAAGCATTTCCAATACCTCGGCGCCTCGCGCTTCCCCCACAATGATCCGGTCAGGTCGCATTCGCAGGGCATTTCGCAGAAGGTCCCGCTGAGTCACCGCGCCGCGGCCTTCCATATTGGGAAGTCGGGTTTCCAGTGCCACAACGTCCACCTGCTGCAGATTCAGTTCCGCAGTTTCCTCAATCGTCACAACACGCTGGTTGTCCGGGATAAAGCGACTCATACAGTTCAACAGAGTTGTCTTTCCGGCACCTGTACCGCCGCTCACAATCACGTTCATTCGCCCCTGCACGGCAAGCACCAGAAAGTCCGCCATGGCAGGCGCCATCGAACCCAATCCAATCAGGTCTTCCAGCTGAATTCGTTTGTTACCAAAGCGACGAATCGAAACTGTCGGTCCTGCAAGTGCCAGAGGTGGAATGATGGCGTTAAATCGCGAACCGTCGGGTAATCGGGCGTCGACCATCGGACTTGATTCATCAATTCTTCGCCCTGCCCGGCCAACAAGCCTGTGAATAAACTGCATCAGATGTTCTGAATCCGCAAAACGGATCGCCGTTGTCTCCAGAACCCCTCGCCGCTCCACCAGAACTCGATCCGGTCCGTTGATCAGAATGTCCGATACCTCCGGATCAACCATCAGGCTTTCAATGGGACCAAATCCATAGATTTCATCCATCAACTGCTTCACGATGGATTCACGCTGAGCCGCTGTCAGCGACACTGCCTGCCGCGAGCAGAGGTATTCGGCCAGCGACTGAAGCTGACTCCGAAGGTCCTGCTCCGAAAGCGTTTCAGCCCGGCTGAAGTCAATCAGATCGATAATCTGACGATGCAGATCGGTCTTCAGGCGAGTAAAGTCCTGAGTCTCTCCGCTGACCGTCTCAAGGACGTTAGACATCTGTACTCCTCCGGGACTCCACAACCAGCCTCTCAAACCGAACGCTGTTCACCGCGCGCAGCGACCCCCGCGTTGTCCCTGTTATCGAATGCCAGACCCTGGGAAATACACTTCCCCGGTGCTCGTCGTTGCAAGCGGCATCTTCGGCGCCGCAATCCCTACCGGCATGCTCAACACGCCCTGCTGCAGCAAAACCCGCGCCAACTTTCCGTAGAGTCTCAGCCAATGACGCCTTTAGACCGCTGAAAATACGAACATCGTTTTTCAGATCTTAGCGTACCACATGTCTGCTGCCCCAAGACGCCTCAGGCTGCCTGAGAAACAAAGTCCGCCGAATCACCCTCTGAGCTTCGAGATTCCTCAGGTGGAATTAGACTTCGTCTGCTGATGGCGTCCCGGCCCGGCGGACTCAACTGATACTGCAAACCCTTGCTGCGCCCACCAAATTCAAATCGGATCAGGCCTTCAGCGATCAAATAACCGTGCACCTGGGTTAATGTGGACGACTCCACCCCTGGAACTGCCAAAACACGGTCCAGCCAGCCGTTAAACTCCGGATCCGTTGCTTTCAGCTCTGCTTCGAAACGCAGGTAGGAGCCCAGCACCGCAAGGCACTGCTCTTCAAATGCAACCGATTGTCCGTCTGTTCCGCGCATATGGTCTGTATCGACATCAGCACAGCGGGCATTCAACGAACACTCCACGCTCCTCAGGATCCCGATTTCCGTCAGAGTCGTTACAGGCAGCAAACTGCAAAATGGCACTTTCGCCGTTCGGTGCTTCAGGAAAGACAGGAAATCTGCTCATTCCTGATTACCCTTTACCGGATCCAATTCCTTCAAATCCTGTAAAACCTTTTCAGTTTTCCAGCCGCGGCAGACTCCTGCACGACCTGCTCCTGCCATTTCCCGTTCAAGCCCGGCGTCACCTCGCAAGTCGCCCCTGATTGATTTCGCCCCCAATGTCGATCGGCGATTTCTGCCTTTCCGGACGGTGTTACGGGCGTGTTCCGGCAAATTCTGCCGCTCTCACCCCACCACACTGACATAGCCGGTGGTTTTTCAGTAAACGACATTGCTAAAAAGCCGGAATTCCCCATATTCTTCAATCCTTCTCTCAAGTTCTGGCTAAATTTCATTTTGCTCAGGGTCCTCATCCCAAAGGCAAAGACAGTTCCGTTCCCCCTCTCTAAATCTCTCCCCGCATCGATCTTCAGAATCTGCCTGCTGCACAGCAGCAGTGACTGTCGCATCCGATCTCGCGCAACCTATCTCATCAGGGTTTAAGCTCATGGTCTCGACACGGCTGCAGCAACTGGTTCGCGGCATGTTCTGGCTTGCAGGCATCACGCTTCTCGCAGGCTGCTCTTCAATCGGTGGAAATGTTGCTAACTCTTCAGGCATGGGTTACTACGAACGAGGTAACTATGCCGCCGCGGCTGAACAGTTTCAGCAGGCATTGATGTCCAATCCGACCAACCCTGATTACATGGCAAATCTCGCCAAAGTCCGAATGCGGACAGGCGATGCCTTCGGGGCGGAACAACTCTACAGGCAGGCTCTGTCGACTGCCCCTTCACATCAGCCTTCCTATCACGGACTGGCTGAAGTGATGATCGCCCAGGGCCGAGGCCAGGAAGCCCAGGCGATGATTTCCACATGGGCAAACTCACAGCCCTACAACGCTGAACCACAGGTTGAACTGGCGTGGCTGCATCGTCAGCAGGGAAACACGCAGGATGCAGGCCAGGCCCTGCAACGAGCGTTGGAGATCAACCCAAATAACTCCGTCGCCATGGCAAACATGGGACATCTCTACGAAGAATCAGGCAGGCCGGATCAGGCCGTTGCCATGTACCAGCAGTCGCTGAGAGTTGACTGGAATCAGCCCGACGTCCATTCACGAATCGCTGCGGCCGGACAGGCTGCAGGTCCGTCCAGCCCCATGGGTGCGACCGCAATGGCCCGAGGAATGCACCCCTATCAGGTCACCGGACAACGGACCGCCTTTGCTCCTTCATCCCGCGGAAATCAGCTGGCCGGCATGCCAATGATGCCTCCCCAGTTTGCAGGTCAGCCAACCGGACCACAGTCCGCAATGAACATGGCCAGCGTGAGGCCTGGCTCCGTTATGCCGGGTAACTATATGCCCGGCCCGATGGCTGGCGCACCAGGCGGCGGCTGGCAGATGGCGGGCTCGCCAATGATGCTGAATCAACCCTCATCCGCGACATTTTCAGATATCAACGCAGGTATTCCTTCCTCCGACTTCATGATGTCACCGGCCGCGGGCTCGTTCCCCCCAGCAACCGGCCCCGGTGAGTTCCAGATCCCTTCGACACAGGGCTCTCCAGCCGTGGCATCTCCGACCCCCGATCCATCATTCTCGGCAATATCACCACGGCAGGCTCCTGCTGGACTGCCTGTTTCCACGGTCTCCCTCAGCGCTCAGATGGATTCTCCACTGCCTTCAGGTACCGAACCACCAATTGTGGAAGCGTTCTGAGCACTTTCGATCAGTTTCGAGTACTCTGCATCAAACGATCATACCGCCTGCCAGATACCATCAGGGGCTGCCTGTGCCTGTTTTTAACTTCCGATTTCAAGTCGAAGCCTCACCTGAGTCTGTGTCTGCGTTTCATTTTCAGACGGGAATCCTCAAAGCCCTGACACCCCCACTGATGATTATGCAGGTGCATCGTTTTGATCCCCTTGCCAATGGCTCCATCGGACAATTCACTATGTGGATGGGACCTGTTCCTGTCCACTGGACAGCTCTCCACTCGGATGTTTCTCCCGAAGCATTCACCGACACCCAAATCTCTGGTCCCATGAAATCATGGCGCCATACGCATCGATTCATCAGAATTGATGACCACACAACCGAAGTGAATGAACATATTGAATATGAACACCACAGCGGGCTTCGAGGACTTTGGTCCAGACTTCTATTTCCCCGCATTGCTCTCTTCGCTCTTTTCACATGGCGATCAATCGTAACTCGACGAGCAGCGCGAAAAATAGACGAGCAGCGAAAGACAAAGGCTCACTGATCCTGGGATTTTTTCGACAGCAATTCAGTGCATCCCCGCTTTCAGGCGTCAGAAGGATCGACTCGCGAAAAAACTCTCCGCTGTGGTCACAAGCTCTTCAAATCGGCTGCACACGGATTCATCAACGGACCCCGCCAATACTCCCGTATAACGGCGGCGCATCCACGTGACCGGGCTCAACAACACATTTGCAGCATCAAATGCCCGCAAAAGCGATCTTTCATGATGCGTCATTCTTCGGTCATCGCAAAACTGATGATACGCCAACCGCAGACACTCGTGATCGGTTCTGTACCAGCTTCTTAATAGACGCGTTGCATCCATCGACACGTGGTCCGTCGCAGCGGCGTTCCAGTCAATCACTCCGGTAACCCTGTCTCCACTATACAAGACATGCGGCCTCCAGATATCCCTGAGCAGAGGCTGAAGCGGGACTGACACATCAGATTCTGCCACAAGCATGGCGTGCAGCCTTTGAAGACTGCTGCGAAGAACATCGCAGGCCCGCTTCGCCGCCCTGCCAAATCGCCGGTCCGAATCAGCTATTGCCATCGCTTGCAGCCGATCCAGAAAACCCGAAAGCAGCTCCAACACAATTTTCAAACGACGATTGATCCCAGGCGATGCTGCAACATGAACACGCAAGCTGACTGGTGACGAGCTGGAAACTGCAAGAACACGCCCACTCAGATGAATCCGACTTAAGACCCCCAGCGCCTCAGAAAGCTGCGTCGCCGTCGGCGAACCACGAAGACTTTCCCCAGGCATCCATGGTTCCATCTGCCAGAGCCCTGCAGCGTCCTGCAGCAGGTAGCCCCGGCACTGAAAACTCCCACAAGCCCCAATCAGTCCGCCAGCAATTGGCTTCAAAGGAGCCGGAACACAGGTTAACCCACCTGCAAAAGCAGCGGCCATCCATTCACAAAGCTCATTCCTGCGATCAATCTCCGTCACTTCCGTACAGTCCGTCAGCCGGATCGCATACTGCAGGCCTTCACGACACTGCACCTTCCAGACCCGGGCTCCACTGAAACCACCAGAGACCTTCTCACACTCCTGCAGCTCTACTCCCCAGCGTTTCGCCACAAATCCCGGTTGCTCAGCATTCATCCCCCGTCATCCCCCGTCATCCC
>CAIQIE010000327.1 GCA_903871805.1 uncultured Planctomycetaceae bacterium
TCTGAGTATTGCCGTCACCGACAAAATGGTTACTGACTATATCAACGAGGCAACCGACGGCCGCCTGTCGGTAAAAGCGTTTGCTGAAATCCGTACTGGCATGAACCTTGCCGGACAGCAGGTTTCAGAGGCACAGCTATATGACGCTTTCCGTGGTGAAATCGCCGCACGAATGGCCTACACGCAGCTTGCCCCCGGCATGTCTGTAGCCGCTCAGGATCCCGGATTTTACTACGACCTCTTCAAAAGATCTCAGGTCAAACAGCGATTGAACACGATTCGCATCGACGTGGATGCATTTCTACCGGAAGTTGCAGAACCGGAGGATTCTGAGATTGCGGCGTCATTCGCCGAACATTCGAAGAAGTTCCCCGGTATGGATGGCCCTGGGTCGCCCGGATACCGACAGTTCAACAAAGCGGCACTTGCTTATCTTGAGTTGGATTACAAATCCGTTGAGTCCTCAGTGACATCGCCGACTGACGTGGAAGTTGAGGCCTTTTATAACGAGAAGAAAGACACCTTCTACAGGAAGCCCGCAGAAACGCCAGCGGAACCAGTAGCACCTCAGGGCGAAGCGGCACCGGAAGCTGTTCCAGCAACTCCGGCTGCCCCGGCCACGGAAGAAAAACCGGCAGAGACTCCAGCGACACCTGCAGAGGGTGCCGCCCCGGTAACAACTCCTGCGGCAGAGACGACACCGCCAGTCACTCCGGAGCAGCCTGCGGGGCCGGAAGCACCCAAAGAACCGGCTCCTGTTTCAGAACCGCCAGCAGAGGCTCCCAAGGCCGGTGAAGAATGCCTGCCTTTCAGCGACGAAACCGCAACTGCGCAGTCACCTGCACAACCGCCAGCTGACTCTCCGGCACCAGCAGCTCCACCAGAGCCTGCCGTTGATGCCCCAGTTGCGGCCCCCGCAGAGGGCCAGACAGTTCCTGCAGAGACACCTCCGGCGCCGACTGAACCAGTCGCCGCACCAGCCACTGCAGAAGCTCCACTGACAATCCCTGCAGCTACCGGCGAGGAAGCAGCACCGTTTGTGATTCCTCCAGTGGAATACAGACCACTTGATGACGAATTAAAGGCGGAGATTCGTGATCAGTTGTTTGAGCAGAAAGTTCGAACGGCGATCGACGAGAAGATGGACACCGTCATGAAGGAACTGGGGGCACTGGAGAAGAAACGTTCTGCGGCACGACGTGCGATCGTAGACAAAAATCGGGATATCACTTCCGAAGCTTTAGCAGCGCAGATGAAGGAGACTTCAGAGGCACAACTGGACGGAATGAAATCCATTGGCCAGAAGCACGGATTGAGCTTCGTGGAAACTGGATTGCTGACAGCAGCCAACATGAGCAGCGACGATAAGGTACCGGTTGGATCAGCCATGGATGCAAATTCCGGGACACCGGTTGTGGATGAAGTCTTTTCTGGCTTTCCGCAGCGTGACCCTTACGAAGATACAAACTTGTTTGCTCGGCATCGTGCCGTAAGAAACATGGGCAGCCTTGATGGAGCAGAGAGCCATTTTGCCTGGTGGATTACGGAGTTCTCACCGACTCATGTTCCTAAACTGGACGACAAAGGCATTCGCGACGAAGTCATTTTGACACTGAAGCGACAGAAGGCTCTGGAACTGGCGAAGAAGCGTGCTGATGAAATGGTTGCCGTGATTCGTGAAGGACTCGGGCAGCCCGAAGCGGAGCAGAAGCCAGTCGGAGAGCTGGTTGCAGGTCAGACTGTTACAGGAAAAACTGATGCCGCAGCCGTGGTCGTTCGACAGACACAGCTGTTTTCCTGGCTGGAACAGGACCAGGCGGCTCGAATGAACTTCAATAATCCTCGTTCATCCATTCGCCTTTCAACGATTAACTTTGCTGATGAAGCGGGTGGATTTATTCGATCCGCCGGCGATCGCTTTATGAAGGCGGTCTTTGACGAGCTGAAGCCGAACGAAGTGTCTGTCGTGACTGACGATCAGATGCTGACCTATTATGTCGTGCATGTCTCTGAACGCATCGCAAATGAGGATGTGCTGCGTCAGTTGTTTCTTCAGGAAGGGCGTCAGTTTGGATTCCGCAGCGGAGATGTTCCTGAGCTGACGAATGCGATTGTCGGGCAGCCCGCGATGACGGACTGGACAGACACTATCTGGAAGAAGTACGACATCGACCGAGCGGGACTGCCGGACTGAAGCCGGTTTTACCGATTCATCAAAACCGTCTCAGGAGCCCGGCTGACCAGCCGGGCTCTTTTTTGTTTCCTGCCGGGCGTTTGGACGCCGACAAGACGCCCATGATGATGCTTCAGGCTGCTGAATCCGCGAGCGCAGTACGATTCCGACTTGAAGATTCTTTGAAGTACTTCTGACGCGAATCAGCGGGCGGAAACTGGCCCTAATCGCATCATGCGTGCGAGTTCATCGAAGAGGGCGTCGAGTACGAGTCGAACGGGGCTGTTTGACTCCACCTGCTGCGCGGCCACAAGAATGCGATCCAGGAGCGCTGCAAGCAGGTCAGCACCTGACCGCACACCGTAACGTTGCAGCAGCGGTTCGGAAAAGTCGCCTGCCATCAGTTTTCGCAGTTTCAGGTTTAAGGCTTCAGCCAGAAATCGAAACAGCCACTGAGCATTCTGTCGCTGCTCTTCGGTCCCGGAGGAGATCCTATCCAGTTCATCGGCAATGAGTTTGGAGACATCGAGGGGTTTCATCGCTTCGAACAGGGCGAATTCACGTCCAACGACGTCTCTGAGTTTTCGTAGATCCGAATTCAGCAGTTGCTGGGCCAGCGTCACACTGCCTTCGGACATGGCGGCCACGGCCTTCGCGTCTTCGGGCTTGTCTATCAATTGCTGATCAACGAGGATCTGCGCGACATCCGATTCCGTCAGGGGAAAGAAGCGTACGTTTTGGCAGCGGGAGCGGATGGTGGGAAGCAGCGAATCGGCACTATCGCAGATGAGCAGGATCAGGGCACTGGCCGGCGGTTCTTCGAGAGTCTTCAGAAGAGCGTTTGCTCCATCGGCATTCATCCGGTGAGCATCATTAATGATGGCAACTCGCCTTGAGGAGGCTTGTGGCGCCATAGAGAGTTCAAAACAGAGGCCTTCGCGTCCGCGTTTGTCTGCGGCCCCGGCAATTGCGGCAATCGGGATTTCTGTCTTGCCCTCTGGCAAACCCACTTCAATATAGTCAGGCCACGTATTGGCTTCAAAGCTGCGGCAGGCCCTGCATTCGCCACACGCATCAATTTGTCCAGCAGGGCATTCACGACAGAATATCGATTGAGCGAGGAGCCTTGCAAAGACGCGTTTTCCGATTCCATCCGGTCCGGCAAGAACATAGGCGTGTGATAATCGACCATGACTGATGGAGCGAGCAAACAGCGCTCGCTGTTCCTGATGACCACGCAGTTTTGCCCACGCTGACGCCATTTCCTGCCCGTTTCGCTTGAGTAAAGCAGCCGAAGTTCATTCTGCTGACGCCTCCCCCGCCATGAAGATTGACGGGAAGGACAAATATCGGGAGTTGACGATCCGCCCCCTGTGCAGCCTCAGCAGATTGCACAAA
>CAIQIE010000328.1 GCA_903871805.1 uncultured Planctomycetaceae bacterium
CTGACGAATCCATTCTTTTCGATGGGAGAAGTCTTTACCAGTTTTCTGATCGTGACCGCACAGATGTGTTCTGCGAACACAACGGTTGACCAGGTGAAATACCTGTACTTCCTCGGTGGAGCATATTTCGGAGCGATTGAGCCGTGGCATGGAAAAACGCCTATTGAAAAACAGGTGAAAGCTTCCATGCGAAACAACAACGAAGCACCAGATTTAGAGTACATATGGTAATCATTACCGTCAATAGGGTGGGGCAGGTTTTGTTTGCGGGCACCAACGGGCGGGTGTTTAATCAGATTTGCGGTGTTTGGCGCTGAAAAAACAGCAAGGTGGGTGGCACCAGTGACGGCACCGAAAAAAAACAGGGTGGGTGGCACCTTCGACGGACAGCACCTTTGACGGACATTTGACGGGGTGGGTGGCACCTTTGACGGACAAGTCCGCAGGCTTCGCAGCGAGATTCTCGACGCATTGCACAACGGTTCGCTGTGTGATAAGCCTGAGACGGCCGAAACGTGTCGTCACCGGAACAACGAATGCTTCAGGCTGTTCGTGTTTGTTCATGACAAAGGGGTCTGACCGACACATAACGCAGTTGAAAAAGCCCTGTGGAAGTCCGTCATCTTTCGAAAGCTCAGCTTCGCCACAGAAGAACAGACCGGCAGCAGGAACATGTCGGTGATTTTGTGGGTAATGGAAACCTGTCGCCGAATCAATTGCTGGCGACCTGAATTCCTCCGCGAATCAATTCATGCGGCCTTCATCAAAAAGCCAAGCGCCGCGATTGCTCCCGGCAAACTGACTGCTCTGTGAACGGTTACGGGCGTTGAAAAAATAATTATGCAAAGTGTTTGATTGTAAGGATTTAAGGTTTTTTTTCGTGGAAATTCTTTGTGCGTGTTGAGGCGGGCTTGACGTTGAGGGGAAGTCGACTAAAGTGCACCGAGTGGTGGTTTGTGGGGAAAAGTGGGAGGCGAGGTGGTTTCCTGCTGATTCCGGCGTCCGCCAAGGCCGAGCGATTCGATGACATTGACTGGAACCTTCGAGCGAAGTCTGGATGACAAGCAGCGTCTTGCCATTCCGCGGCAGTTGAAGGATGGGTTTCCGTGTGGTGATTCGGAGGATCTGTATCTGGCTCCGGGAAATGAAGGTTGTCTTTCGCTGTATTCGGTTCAGGGATTCGAGGCGTTTGCTGCGAGGGTTGCCAGTGTTTCGTCGGGGCGGGTGGAGGTCAGGAATTTTCGTCGGCTTTTTTACGGTCAGTCGGAGCGTGTGCAGTTGGATAAGCAATCGCGGGTACGGATACCGGAGCGTTTGATAAAGATGGCTGAGCTGCAGCACGATGTCGTTTTGATTGGTGTTGGGGATCATGTTGAGGTCTGGGGTAAGGAGCGGTGGGATTCGTTCCTGTTACAGAGCGGGCCTCAGTTTGATAAGTTGACTGCGGAGGCTCTGGATATTTCGATTCCGGGGGCTTGATCTGCGGTGGTTGAGATTTCGGCAGGAGCCGATTTGGAGATCCATGGAGGGGTCGGGTGGTGTTGTGTGGTTGGGATTTGCCGCGCCTTACCGGGCTTAGCGGAAATTGACGATAGCAGGGAAGCGATTCGTCTCCGGGGTGACCGTTTACGGTCACAGCCGCCTGCTTCCATTGACCGGCACGGATGCCTGGTTGGAAGCAGGCGGCTGGACTCCCTGGGCTTTGCGGTTTCATGCGTTCATGAAGGCATTTGAGCAGCTCTGCCGACAATGTTCCTGCCGTTAGCCTTCTGCTCGCATGTGCAGGACTGTTGCATCAGGTCCTGCCTGTTCATTCCCTTCTCGCCCTGCTGGCGATGAGCGTGCTTCTCAGAAAAACTGCCTCGTGTGCTACTTCGAGAGCTGTAACGTCGGTGTGGCGTTTCTCCGGGAGGTTTGTCAACACTTGAACGCCCACGCTGGCCATGTCTGTACGGCATTGCGATACTATTTCGCGATGTGTTGGCATCGGGGCTGTTGATGCAGGGGGGAGGCCACTGTGGGTATTATCCGTTTGCTTCTGAATTCCGGTCGCCGTTGGACGGCCACTATGTTGCTGGTGGCTGGATGTCTCTTTTCCTGCGGGGACCTGTCCGGGCAGGATGCTGACGATGCCCGGTCAGGGCTAATTGCCGCGTTTCACGCGTCGAATTGCTCTGCGAAGCGAATTGATGATCGGTTGTCGTTTCACTGGGAGAGTGGTTCGCCGGACGTTCGGATTCCGCGTGAGTTTTCCGCTGAGTGGACGGGGCATTTGCTGATACGGTCTCCTGGGAATCATCGCTTTTGTGCACAGTTGGCTGGGACACTGACAGTACGGGTGGACGGCGTTGAGGTGTTTTCTGGGGGTGGAGACGATGTGTTCCTGTCCGGGGCCCCTGTAAGTTTATCCGGCGGCGATCATGAAATTGTTGTTCATTATGTTCCCTTCGACAGGGGTTCGGTCGTTGCGACTCCGCGGTTTCATATTTTCTGGTCTGGCGATGATTTCAGTCTTGAGCCAATCCCCGCGGATTGTCTCAGCCATACCGCGGACCGCGAAGACAGCGATGGTGCGCGAGCGTTTTCAGCCAGCAGTGGGCGTATGTTTGTCGATGCACTGCGATGTGCAGCCTGTCACAGTGGTGTGGGTGAAATGTCAGTTCTGGGTGCTCCTGATCTGGGGAGTTCGCTCAACTGGCTGACGGATGATGATTTACGGGCTCGACTTTTGACTGGTGAGTCGAATCACGCAATGCCACATTTTTCATTGAGTGAGCAGCAGGTAACTGACGTTATTGCGTTTCTGAGGTCCGTGACAGAGCCGGGTAGTGCGATAGTTTCCGGATCATTGAAGATTGGTGAAGAAGACGCAGAGGCGGGCGAGCGTTTGTTGCTGACACTGGGGTGTGTGGCCTGTCATGAGGTGCATTCAGAAATTGAAACCCGTGATAATGTTTCCAGGTATTACGGTGGGCCATCGCTCTGGAAGATGAAGACAAATCGAAGTGCGGAATGGCTTTACGAGTGGTTGACAGAGCCGAAGAAGTTGAATTCCGCGCATCGCATGCCTGTTTTCCAGCTGTCTGATGCTGAGCGCCGCCAGCTTGTTGCAGCGTTGCGTCGTCGGAGTGAAGGGGATTCGGTGACTACGGAACCGTTGGAAGTGCATCCAGCGGGGGATTCAGTGCGAGGCCGAAATATTGTTGGGGCGATGCGGTGTGGGTCATGTCATGCGATTCCAGGTGTAGAGGCTGCTCCGCTTCTGCCTTTTCCAGCGAATGGTAGTGAAAGCGGCAAGTCTGATCGTCCGAGTTGTGTTTCCATACTGAAGAGTGAGGCTGGTGAACATTCGGAGAGTCAGCCCCGGTATGCGCTGTCTGAGGCTGGCAGCGTGGCTGTAGCAGGCTGGCTTGGCTCGATGCATTCGAAAGCGATAGTTACGGATCGTTTTCGCACCGCGGAGCTGCTCCTTCGGCGAAATGGGTGTCTATCCTGCCATGATCGAGATCGAACACAGGGACTTTCAGCTGTTGCATCGTCGATTGAGATACTTCGCGAGGACCTTCGTGGTCAGAGTCAGGGGTTGATTCCTCCTTCGCTGACGGCGGTTGGTGACAGGCTTCGTGATGAGGTACTTGCTGAGGCACTTGCCGGTGGGGCGAGTGAGCGTCGTCTGCCATGGTTATCGGTTCGCATGCCCCGTTTTTCGATGAAGGCGGAGGAGGTACAGGCACTGGCATTGAGGCTGATTACAGAGGACAGAATACCGGATTCTGCCGATCTGGTTCGGGCGGGACTTTTTGAGCACATGAATCCGCACCACCCTTCTGCTGCGTCACCTGAGGAATTGATTGAGGGGAATCAGCTGGCTGGCGCCGGGGGATTTAACTGTATTGCGTGTCACAGGGCTGGCAGTTTTGAACCGCGAAACGTTGCACTGGGGACACGAGGGTCTGACCTGATGCTGATGGGACGGCGGCTGCGTTCCCGCTACTTCATGAGGTGGATGCAGAATCCGATTCGAGTCCTGTCTGGTATTGAGATGCCAGCGATACGAAAAGCGGTTGATCGTCATCCGGAGCAGAGTTTGTCTGAGCAAATGGCGGTGTTATGGAGGGCCTTATCAGATCCGGCATTTGTCCCGCCAACTGTCGCCAGTCGATATGAGCAGGTGGTGTCAGTAATGCCTGGTGGCAGGCCTCGGGTGATCAGGGACGTTTTTCTGACGGAGGGTGGGATTTCGAAGAACGCGACAGCAAGAGCGTTTGCGGTGGGGTTTGGAAATGGGCACAGTGTTTTGTTTGACCTGGATCAGGGGAAACTGATTCGCTGGACAACCGGGGAATTTGCAAGGCAGCGGGCGGAAGGGAAAAGCTGGTTCTGGAGCCTTTCCGGGGTTCCGGTGAGTGAAATCGGGTCTGTTGGGCCGGAGGTTCGTTTAATTCATGAGGATGGAAGAGAAGCGGACATTCAGCTGTTGACGGATGAGCAGCGAACTGCGGAGCTGCTTTCCTGGGACATCGGCAGAGAGTCAGTCTCGCTTCGTCTTCGGTGGCACTTTGGAACGCAGCCAGCCGAGGCATTCGCGGCAGCATCGCCGCATACAGGTGAGACGGCATGGAGTCCTGCGGCGTCATCTAAGCAGGTCACAGTGAGAATTCTGCTTACGGAAGAAGGTCTGGTTGCGGGTAAAGCGGGGGTTTGCCTCGAATATTTTCTGGAAGAGTGTCCAGCGGGCATGGCGGTTGAGTTTCCTGGTTGGCAGGACGGGGCGACTCGGGGGCGCATTCCGGGAGAGATTCAAACAAGTCTGGCGGAGCAAAGTGAACGAGGCTCGTTTGTTCTGCGGCCTGGGCAACGTCTTGTGAGAAAGCTGGTTTCTCTGGCAATACCGCGTGGTGCTGATACGCCCATTGTGCCGCCAATTTTGAGTAATCGTGATGAGATTTCCGCGGTCCCGGGATTCAGAGGGCGGAGGATCGGACTTCCGACGGGAATCATGCCAACAGCGATGGCGTGGCGAAAAGACGGAATGCTGGCGGTCACATCGCTGAAGGGACATGTCTGGATGATCGATGACCCGGATGGTGACGGAGACTTCAATAATGCCGCGATTTTTGCTGAGGGACTTGCGGCACCTTACGGCATCGTGGCGGAAGGAAATGATGTTCTGGTGTCGCACAAGCCGGAGGTGATTCGTCTGAGTGACATGGATGGCGATCTGCAGGCGGACAAATTTGAAGTCGTTGCATCGGGCTGGGGATACAGTGAAGACTATCATGACTGGACGGCGGGGCTTACCCGCGACAGCGACGGGAGTCTGTACGTTGGATTGGGCAGTGACTATTCGCAGACTCGCAGGTCAAAGGAAAATGATCGCTGGCGAGGGACGGTTCTGAAAATTCTGACCAATGGAACCGTTGTGCCGCTGGCCTATTCCATGCGTTTTCCGATGGGGCTGGCGTTCGATGGAAAGCAGCGGCTGTACGCCACTGACAACCAGGGAGTGCAGAACACGTTTAACGAGATCAATCATGTGATCCCGGGAAAGCACTACGGAGTACCATCACGTCATGACACATCGGCCGGTGTTGAAAACGAGTCCCCTGCCCTGATGATTCCTCACCCGTGGACAAGAAGCGTCAACAGTATCACTTTTCTTCCTGAAGATTACCCGGTGAAGGAATTTGCCGGTCATGGAATCGGCTGTGAGTATGACACGCAGTGTTTGATTCGTTTTACACTTCAGGAGGTTTCCGGGGTAATGCAGGGCGCCTGTTATCGTTTCAGTCGGCTGCCGGAGTCCGGACAGTTGTCGCAGTTTACGGGGCCTGTTTCATGCGGAGTGGGACCTGACGGATCTCTGTACATCGGCAGCCTTCGGGACAGTGGCTGGCAGGGAGCGGGTAACACCGGATGTCTTGAAAAAATGACTCCCCACGGAGAATTGCCGAATGGCATTCGGGAAATCCGAGCGACCAGTGCGGGATTTGAGGTGGAGTTTCTGAAGTCGTTACCGGTGGGGGTCTGTGAGAGGCCTGGCGACTGGGATATCCAGTCGCTGACGCGAGTTTGGAAGGGAAGCTATTCAACGCCGGACTCGGATCGCCATCGTGTGGACATTTTGGCTCTGGAATTCAGTCCAGACAGGAAGACGGTAAAGCTGACCACTGGCGGTCATTTGTCGAATCATCTTTATGAGATACGAGCGGGTGTTGGGCTGGAAGATAAACTGAACTACTGGCCGACTGAAGGATTTTATTCCATGAAACGCGTACCCGAATAAGGGCCGTATCGAATTGTCTGTCAGCGATTATCGTTGTGGTTTCAGACTGACTCAGGTGCTTCGTTGTTCAGCGACTGTTCATCTGCGAGATGATCTTCGGCAGTGATGTCGTTGTCCAGCATCATAATTTTCTGCCAGATCTTGCGGCTGAGTCCATTGGTCAGTTGTTCAATATCGTTGACTGCCTGGAGGACGATACCGTCCGAGGTGCTCTGTGAGTAGAGGGCGGCGAGTTTTCCAAGGAGTGAAAGAAGTTCGCTGCAGTAGTCGAGGTAGCGAGTGAGCTGAAAAGCTGTCAGGGAGTGCCGTGGTGACGAGGGAGTGCGCTGGCGGGCCGTTGCGATGATCTGGCTTGGGTCTTTGGTGAGTTGGTGCATATCGATGACGTGAGCGATTGAGCGAAGTTCATGGAGTGCCTGGAGGATCCTGTGTCTTTTGATGCGGGATTCCAGTGACAGCAGGAAGAAAATTGCGGCACCGAGCAATACCAGAACGTTGAAGCCGGCGTCCAGTTCCTCGAGTTCGGGTTGGCCCTGAATTCGAATGTGCCTGACAGCATAGACACCTGCGAAGAGGGCCGTTCCCAGCACGGACATTACAGCGACTCTGATCCATGTGAGCTGTTTGCCGGCCCATTCGGCGCGGAGGCGAGTTTCTGCGGCAATCATGAGGACTTCGCGGCAAACCCTGCCGAGGCTGGCTCCGGGAAAGCGTTCCTCGATGCGATTATTAAGTGTCTTCAGGGTCTGCGTTGTTTTTTCAGGATCGAGTGATCGGTACATGCATGGCTCCAGACGCACACAGCGGTAGCGTCCGTTTGGAATACCGGGGACATGGCTGAAAACTTGAGACAACCGGACTGCTGTTTTCAGGATTTTGCAAAATGGTGTCGGATAGTCAATGAATGCCAAATTTGCAAAAAGAATCAATGTCCGGCTTTATGACAGTCCGATGAAAGAAAGGGGAAGAGTCTGCCATAACGCGATTGGCGATTATTCCGGGCTGATTGGGGCTCGGGGTAAAGGCTGGCAGCGAGGATCGCCTTCGGGGGAAGGCGGATGCCTGGCAAATAGGGGTTTGCTCGGCAGTTGCTCGTACGGGTAATTGCGTCTGAGGGGGAGTTGCAATGAAGTTCAATCGGCCCTTGATCATACTTCTCGGGGGGATACTGGCTGCTTCCGGCGCTGGTTGTTCAGCGGCGAGTGCGTTGCTGACAGAGAGTCGTCCAGCATCTGCAGTTCGACAGAATTCTGCAGATCGTATGGTTGCGATTGGGCAGGTTTTCGAGAAGCAGGGGCGTCTGGAGCAGGCTGAGGCGATGTACCGTGGGGCCCTCAGGAAAAACCCTAAAGACGCTTCGATTCGGAGCCAACTGGCATCAGTCCAGGCCCTCCGGAAGCCTGTTGTGGGACCAGCGAGTGCCGGCACTGCGTTAGCGGCCAGGGTTCCCGCACCGGCCCCGTCAACTCCCGGTCAGCCGAAGCTGAAAAATGCTTCTTCGGGTAGCGTTTCCGGCCAGCCGGTCGGGGTTAAGAAGGCCTCGGAAACTACCTCAACTGCAGTCGCACCCGTTACTGCTTCTGAAAAGAAACAAGAAACAGTCGTTTCCGCGTTGCCGACGACTACCGGTGTGGTTACAGCAAAGCCAGTTTCTGCAGTTGCAGTGACGGAGGCAGTGCCAGTGACTCATCCAGGCAGTGCAGTGCCTGCGATCACAGCCTCCAGGACTCAGCCTGGTCCGATCACGCTGGAGGATGTGTTGTCGGCAGCAGACACGCCGGATA
>CAIQIE010000329.1 GCA_903871805.1 uncultured Planctomycetaceae bacterium
AGTGTTCTCCAGCGTTGTGCGGCGGCAGTCGGAATTAGAATCGTGCTCGTGCTCGTGCTCGTGCTCGTGCTCGTGCTCGTGCTCGTGCTCGGACACGGACACGGAGGCACGGAGGCACGGAGGCACGAAAAACCTTGAGGAGGAGTGTCGCAGGAGGTGGCGTTACATCGGGGCGGGATTTGTGTCTAATGGCCAGAGTCGATGGAACTGGTTGCGACCGGAGCGGGGGCCGGTCGTGTTGTGTCACCCTTTAATCAGGTTCAGGTCAGGATCGTCAGGGCCGCTGGAAATCACGCGATGCAGAAGATGACAACAGACAGACTGATGGCGCACCTCACGGCATCGATTCAGCCACCGTTGCCCATTCAGCGCGATGTGGGGATTGGCTGTATTGGTGCCGGGTTTATCATGGCGGACTGCCAGCTGGTGGCGTATCGACAGCATCAATTGCGTCCGGTTGCCATCACGTCACGCACGCGGTCCACCGCCGAAGCAGTCGCTGCGCGGCATTTGATCAGTGCCGTGCTGAATACGGTCGAGGACGTCGTGGATCATCCGGAAGTGGAGGTGCTGGATATTGCGGTGCCTCCGGACTGTCAGGCGGATGTGATTCGCAGAGCCTTGAGTCGGAAGAGTCGTCTGCGTGGAATTCTGGCTCAAAAGCCACTGGGGCGAAATTACACGGAGGCGCTGGAGATCGTGCGTTTGTGCGAAGCGCACGATGTGATGCTGGCTGTCAATCAAAACATGCGTTTTGACCAGTCCGTGCGTGCCTGCAGGACGTTGCTGGATCAGAGAGTGCTTGGCGACCCCGTTCTGGCCACGATTGAAATGCGCGCGGTTCCGCACTGGATGCCATGGCAACAGCGTCAGGGATGGGTCACGCTGCGCATCATGAGTATTCATCACCTGGATACTCTGCGTTACTGGCTGGGTGAGCCGGAGCGGGTCTACGCCAGTATCCGTCCAGACCCCAGAACGTCTGAGCAGTTTGCTCATGAGGATGGAATTGCTCTGTACATTCTGGAATTTCCGAATGGACTGCGAGCGTCCTCGTGGGATGATGTCTGGACGGGGCCAGTTCGAGAAGGCAGTGCCGGGGACATTGGAATCCGCTGGCGACTGGAAGGCACGGAAGGACTGGCAATGGGTACGATTGGCTGGCCGAAGTATCCGGAACGGTCCCCCAGTACGCTGCGTTATTCCACGCGAGCGGATCAGGGAGTCTGGAATTGTCCCGAGTGGAGTTCGGTGTGGTTTCCGGATGCTTTTATTGGTCCGATGGCTGAACTGCTCTGCGGTCTGGAGCAGAATCGTGAGCCTTCAATTTCCGGCCGCAGCAACCTGCCTACCATGGCACTTGTGGACGCTTGCTATGTTTCAGCGCGTGAGCATCGAGCGGTCAGTCCGGCTGAAATCGCAGAAACTGCGGGAAAAGCCTGAGTTTGAACGCAGTAGATTTTCCGGGCATGGAGATTCTCAGGTTCCCCAACGTCAATTGGCGCTCTGAATCCAAGCCGTTAACATCCGTCGTTCCCTGTCCATTTTCTGTGTCTCGTTTATGTGAGTATCACGGTCCATGATCAAGATTGGAATTAACGGCTTCGGACGTATCGGACGAATGGTCTTCCGAGCAGCAGTCCAGAATTTTTCGCAGGATGTCGAGATCGTCGGCATCAATGACCTGCTTGAGCCGGATTACCTGGCTTACATGCTGAAGTTTGACTCGGTCCACGGTCGCTTCAAGGGTGATGTATCCACCGAGGGCACATCGCTGATCGTGAATGGCAAGAAGATTCGGCTGACTGCAGTGAAAGACCCTTCCACTCTGAAGTGGGACGAAGTCGGAGCGGACATCGTTGTCGAATCCACCGGCCTGTTCCTTGACCATGCCTCTGCAGAAGCCCACCTGAAGGCTGGTGCAAAGAAGGTCATCATGTCCGCTCCTTCAAAAGACGAAACACCGATGTTCGTCTACGGGGTGAATCACGCGAGCTACGCGGGGCAGACGATCATTTCCAATGCATCCTGCACCACAAACTGCCTTGCGCCACTGGCAAAAGTGATTAACGATACCTTTGGTATCAAGCGTGGGCTGATGACAACCGTACACGCAGCCACAGCGACTCAGAAGACAGTCGACGGGCCAAGTGCGAAGGACTGGCGCGGCGGTCGCGGGATTCTGGAGAACATCATTCCATCATCCACCGGTGCCGCCAAGGCCGTTGGAAAGGTCATCCCGGAACTGAACAAGAAACTGACCGGCATGGCTTTCCGTGTTCCGACGTCAGACGTTTCTGTTGTGGACCTGACCTGTGAACTGAACAAGCCGGCATCCTATGAAGAAATCTGTGCGGCCATGAAGGCGGCTTCAGAAGGCGCGCTGAAGGGTGTTTTGGCTTACACAAACGACAAGGTGGTTTCTACGGACTTTATCGGCGAAACCAACACCTGCGTGTTTGACGCAGAAGCCGGAATTGCTCTGGACAGCACCTTTGTGAAGCTCGTGGCATGGTACGACAACGAGTGGGGTTACTCGAACAAAGTGCTCGAGATGGCTCGCGTTATTGGAAAGTAAGACTGCCGACGTCCAGTTTTTAAGCTGATCGTTCAAAGCCCGGTTCTTCAGAACCGGGCTTTTTTTATGCGAGCAGGACGTGTTTCGAGGGCTTGATTGTGTCCGTCTCGGATCCAAATCCCGAGCTACTGATGGTCGCAGGAAAACCGTGAAGGTTTCCGGGCTGCTTCACGGGTCCTGTGGGAATGTGCAAACGTGGCTGCCAGGATGTTCAGGGTGTGCTCAGGACCGCCGGCGACTCCTCACACTTTTCCACTTCGGGTCGCGGATTTCGGCTCAGCATTTCCGCAAATGCAGCACGCATTTTTTCGACGGCTGGCTTCACAGGGCCGGGCAGCAGGCACCCGGAAGCAAGGTGGTGACCACCTCCGGAGAATTGTGCCGCCAGTGCCGCAACGTCATGAGGATTTCTGCAACGCAGGCTGAACTTGATTTGCCCGGTCGGAAGCTCTACCGCAATAAACGCAGCTTCGGCACCGGCGATGGTCAGGCACTGATTGACCAGACCTTCTGTGTCTGCAGCGACGGTCCCGGTTTCGGTCAGGTCTTTTGCATCGACCTGGACCCAGACAAGGCGACCACCTGCTTCGGCCGTCGCTCGTTCGATAATCCTTCCGCCAAGTCGCAGGCGCGACATGGACATTTGTTCGTGGACCATGCGGTAGACAAAGTGCGGCTGGGCGCCTGCGTCCATCAGAGCAGCGGCAATCCGCATGGTACGCGGCGTCGTGGAGGGGAATCGAAACCATCCCGTGTCCGTAGCGATTGCTGCGTACAGCCAGTTTGCCGTATCAGCATCAAAGGACGTTCCGAATGCCTGGCCAAGTTCGAAGATCAGTTCGCCGGTCGCTGCTGCTTTGACATCCCGGAACTCGATCGCTTCCATCTGATCCGAACTGATATGATGGTCAATCAGGACTCGTTTTGCCTTTGAGTTACGAATCACATCGGCCATCGATCCCAGTTGCTGCCACGAACTGGTGTCGACGATGATAATCACGTCCGCGGGGGGAAGTGAGGCTTTCTGGATTTCACCATTCAGTTTCAGAATGACGCCGGGCGGATTCATGAAATCCAGATTGGCAGGAGACGCCGAACCATTCACGATGGTGACGGTTTTTCCCAACGCCAGAAGGACAGCGCGCAGTCCAAGTTCTGAACCCAGCGCATCCGCATCGGGGCGAACATGGCTGGTAATCAAAAAAGATTCGTGGCTGTCAATGATTGATCGAAGCGAAGTCCAGTCCATGGCCGACACGAGAACACCCTTTGTTGCAGATGAATCCAGCTGTGAATCGTGTCACAATACTCAGCAGAGACCGAACTTCTGTGGCGAGGATATTTTGCTGACAGATGGCCGACTGGCTGTTTACACGTTGTTTTCGCCATGAATTATGCACGCACACTGTGCGGTCAAGGCGAATCGGTGCCTAATGGTTAGGAAATTGTGTGTTTGTTGCAAGCAGGTTGCCCTGAAAGCCGGCAAAAAACCTGGTATCGCTCCAGTTTTCATGGCATTCTGCGACCTACCGGTTCAGGCGTCCTGTTTAGGTATCCCGCATTTTCGATGAAGCCCGCTCGTGAATATGAATATTTACCGAAATTTGCCAGTAACGGTCATGGGGCTGGGCCGTTTTGGGGGTGGTCTGGCAGCCGTGAAGTTTCTGGCTGCGCAGGGGGCGCTGGTAACGATCACCGACGAAAAATCGGAACACGAGCTTGCTGATACTTTGGCACAGCTGGAGGGCATCCCGGTGCATCGTATGGCCCTTGGCGGTCACCCGGAAGACGTCTTCACAAGCTGTCGTCTGCTGGTGGTCAATCCGGCGGTCCGTCCGGGGCATGCCGGTGTCGAGAGGGCTCGTGCTGCGGGAATCGACGTCACCACCGAAATTGATATCTTCCTGCGTCATCAGCGGGGATATGTCATCGCGGTGACGGGAAGTAATGGAAAGTCCACGACATCGGCACTGATTCAGCATTTGCTTTCCAGGTCATTCTCGCTCGGAAAAGTCTGGCTGGGAGGAAACATTGGTGTCAGCCTGCTTGACCAGCTGGATGAGATCGGCCCATCTGACAGGGTGATTCTGGAGCTGAGCAGTTTTCAGCTGGAGCTGCTCAGGGCTCGCAGATTTCGTCCGCAGATCGGTGTACTTACCAATTTTTCTGCCAACCATCTGGACTGGCACGGAACGCTGGAAGCCTATCGAACAGCCAAGCAGGGAATCTTCGCAGCACAGACGTCGCAGGACATCAGTATTGTTCCGGAGGATCTGGAAAGTGCGGACGAATGCTCAACGCCGCTGTGGCGAATTCGGGGAAAACGGCATCAGTTTGCGCTCGAAGATATGGGACAGGACGGGGCGTTTTTTGAAAAAGGATCGCTGATTCTTCGCACAGACCGTGGTTTACGGGAAGACTCCGTGCGTTTGACTATTCCGCCACAGTTGCCTGGCGATCATAACCGGCAGAATCTTGCGGCGGCCTGCTGTGCTGCCTCGCTGGCCGGCGGCAACCCCCAGGAATTCTCGGGGGCTCTGAGAACTTTTCGACCGCTGCCGCATCGGCTACAGTGTGTGACGGATCGAGGTGGCCGACAGTTCTGGAATGACTCGATAGCGACCACCCCGGAAAGTGCCATAGTCGCCCTGAGGCATTTTGCCGGGCGTGTTGTGCTGCTGGCGGGTGGTTATGACAAGGGGCAGGATTTGAGTGCGTTTGCCAGAGAGATTCGGCGATGTGCTCGCGGTGTGGTGCTGATGGGGCAGACGGCCATTCCGTTGGAGCACATGCTGAAAGAATCGGAACGGGGCGGGGGATTTCCCGTAGAGAAGGCGCAGGACTTTCAGGACGCCTTTTCCCGGGCTGTTGCAATGAGCCGTCCTGGCGATATCGTTCTGCTTTCGCCTGGCTGTGCCAGCTATGGCTGGTTCCGGGATTACCGACAGCGCGGTGAACAGTTTGAATTTCTTGCCGGGGAATGGAGACCTTCGACGTGATGCGATTTTTTAGCGTTCTGAAACGCCAATTTGCCGGAGTTCTGTTGCTCTCCGCAGGGCTCTGTGGCTGTTCTGAAGAATCATCTGCTCCGGATATGGCGGAAGTTGCTCGCCGGGCCGAGGCTCGCACCGCCACGACGTTAAAAAAGACGCCGGACGAACTGCGGAAGCAACTGAACTGCTTCCAGGCTGAGTTTCGTGTTCTTGGCAACGACATTGTTGAAGGTACGCTGTACCAGTCCGGCGTTCGAAATATCAAGCCGTTGGCCGGCCTGCCGCTGCGCGCTCTCGATCTGGGAATGACTCAGGTGGATGACCTGACGCCACTGAAAGGCATGCAACTGCAACGTCTGGATCTGGAAAACACCCCCGTCGTTAATCTGGCACCTTTGCAGGGAATGCCACTGCAGATTCTGAAGATGCAGAAAACGAAAGTGACGGATTTTTCGGTGTTGAAGGGTATGCCATTGAAGCAACTGAATGTTCTGGACCTGCCATTCAGCGACTCGGATCTGGAACTGATTCGTGAAGCGCCGCTGGACACCATTTGGCTGGCCGGTACAAAGGTGACTGACCTGAGCACCTTTCCGGTGAAGACGTTGAAAAGCCTTGATATCGAGCGTACGAATGTTGCCAGTCTGAACTTTGTGGCTGGTTGTCCGCAGTTGCAGCGGTTGAATATCGCGGAAACACCTGTTTCGGACCTGACGCCACTAAAAGGCTTAAGGCTTCAGCGAATTACACTGACGCCGGGCAGGATCCAGAGCGGTATCGAGGTGCTTCGCGAGATGAAGTCACTGACTCAGATTCAGACCAGCATGAACGAACCCATGTCGGCGGTGGACTTCTGGAAACGTTTCGACCTTGGCGTCTGGAAACCCACCGAATCGACAGCGCCTGCAACTTCGGAAGCAGACGTTGCGGGGGCCTCTGCTGCGGAAATGCCGACATCACCAGAGATTGCTCCTGCAAAGGGAGCGGAAACACCGCAGTAGCAGGCGTGAATTGAAAATCGGTTGAATTGCGGATGATTGCCGGGCGGCTGGTATTCCCCTGGTATCCCCGGAGTTGCGAGGAGTCAGAAAAAAAGCCTGAAGGTCGTTGGACCCACAGGCATTTTTGTTTGGCACTTACTGTGCCTTGTCAGAGATATCGCGGCGACACCAACCGCCGTTCCAGCGAATCTTGTCGACAGCCTGGTAGGCTCGTTGTTTGGCGTCCGCAATTGTGTCGCCTAATGCGGTCACTCCCAAAACGCGGCCGCCGGTGTTCTGGACATCGCCATTCTTCAGGGCTGTTCCGGCATGAAAAACTTTCACGTCGGGCAGGCTATCTGCTTCGTCGAGGCCATAAATCGTGTGTCCTTTTTTGTAGTCGCCAGGGTAGCCTTCGGATGCCATCACAACACAGACGGCGGGGCGGGGATCCCAGTCGAGACCTTCCAGTTCGCCAAGCTTTCCGGTGGCGGCCATCATGAGTACCTGAGCCAGGTCCGACTTCAGTCTCATCAGTACCGGCTGTGCTTCCGGGTCGCCAAATCGGACGTTGTATTCCAGAACCCTTGGGCCACCGGCCGTCAGCATCAGTCCGGCGTAAAGGACACCGGAAAAAGGACAACCGTCAACTTTCATGGTGTGAACTGTTGGGACCAGGATGCGTCGAACAATTTCGTCCATGATCTCTGGAGTTACAACGGGTGCTGGGCAATAGGCGCCCATGCCACCGGTATTTGGTCCCTGATCATTGTCGAAGGCCCGTTTGTGATCCTGGGCGACTTCGAGTGGA
>CAIQIE010000330.1 GCA_903871805.1 uncultured Planctomycetaceae bacterium
CTGCTGACCATTGGCATTCCGGCCGTGATACTGGGGTTTCAGCTTCTGAATGGACTGCCGACATTGACCGGAATGTTTTTGACCGGCCTGCTTGGCCTGTTTTTCCAGCGAATCCGTGCACTCCATGAAATCTCGGAATCAGCCAACAGAGGCAGTGAGCAGGCCGAAGTGATCGCAGAATTCCTGCGACGCATTCCGTTAATCAGTCAGGCGTCCGGTGCCGGGTTCCTTCAACCCATGGCCAGAACACTGACCTTTAATCAGGTTTGCTTTCAGGCAGACGGGGCATCCAGGCTGCTGAATCAACTTGATCTGCGAATCGTTGCCGGAGAAAAAATTGCTCTGCTGTCACTGCAGCCCTCAGCAGCGTGCGCGGCGGCTTTAATGATACCGCGATTCATCGACCCCGAACCCGGGCAGGTACTGATTGATGGCCGGGATATCCGCGAGGCAACCCTGGAATCGCTGCGGGCAGAAGCGGTCTTTGTCGGCGGAAACGACCCGGTCTTTGACGCGACCGTTCTGGAAAACATCACCTGCGGTCAGTCAGACATCACCAAACAGCAGGCGATCGATGCGGCCAAAAGTGTTCACGCGGATCATTTCATTCGAACGCTTCCCATGGGCTACGAAACACATCTGGGTGAACATGGCCTGAGCCTGGATTATGGTCAGACGTTTCGGCTGAGTCTTGCCAGGGCTGCTGTTCGGCGACCAGCCCTCATGATTATTGAAGAACCGTCGGCGCCGCTGGACAGCGAGACCAAAACCATGCTGGATGATGCTTATCAGCGTATCGGTTCTGACAAGACCATTATTTTTCTTCCCACTCGCCTGTCGACCGTCAAGAGATGCTCCCGAATTGTGTTGATTCACGAAGGCAGAGTTGCCGTCGACGGGACTCACGAACAACTTGTTCGCACCAGCGAACTGTACCAGCACTGGGAATACATGCGGTTCAATCCTCATCGTGATGCCGAAGAAACCTGAAGTGTCTGGCAGGGCCTGCATTCCCAGTCTCAAACTCATTCCGGGCCCTCGGGCGGTTGCCCGGCATTTCTGTTCCATGGCATCAGCTCAAGAATCTTCAGCCATCCGCAGAAATCTGTACTGCCGGAAAAAATCAGCGAAAGCGCCATGAACAGCGTTAGTGCAGTACCAACACTGCTGAGTGTTCGTATGCCACACAGGATGCTGCCCAGAACCAGCAGCAAACCATTCGCAGTCAACGCCTGCCTGCGGAGTGAAACTGTCATGTGAATTCCTTTTGGACGCCCCGTAGTGAAACGACGGCAATGGGCCTTAGTTTCATCCACCAGAAAGTTCAGCTCACAACAGAACGACTGACCGATATATTTGCGAGCAATTCCCTGACACAGGCCTGCGCGAACTCCGGAGCGTTAATTGTTGCATCCACATCCACAATCCGTATTCCGGGCCTCAGGGTATTTGCCAGTGAATTGAAAAGAGCACAGTCGGCAGCGGGATCATGAAACGGCCCACCCGCTGCACTGATCACACTGATCCCCTGAAGTGGAATCATGACCGTAACAGGCGCGACCGAGGCGTTCACTTTTTCTGCCAGCATTGTGCCCAGCCTGTGGCACTCTTCAGGAGTGGTCCGCATCAGGGTCACCTGCGGATTATGGTTGTAAAACAGACGATTGAAGAACTGCCGCGGCACCGAACCCTGTTCACCAAAATTCACCATATCAAGGCACCCCGGCGCCACCACCGACGGAATCCCACACCTTGCTGCGGCAGACACACGGTCCGGCCCGGCAGTCAGAACCCCACCCACAAGCTCGTCGGCCAGTTCTGTTGTCGTAATGTCCAACACTCCACAAATCAGGCCGCTCTCGATCAGCGACTCCATCGTCCGACCACCGGTCCCGTTCGCATGAAAAACCAGCACCTCGTATCCTGCCTGCTCCAGCAGCGGAATCGCCGCGTTAATGCAGCCTGTTGTGTTGCCAAACATGCTGGCCGCAATCAGAGGACGAGTCTCTGCTGCAGAGATTTCTGCCGAGACCATTCCACAAATCGCCCCGGCAGCTCTGGCAAAAATCACACGAGAGATTCGATTCAGGCCCGCCACATCCACAATCGCCGGCATCATGACAATATCTTTTGTACCGATGTACGGTGCAATGTTTCCGCTGGCCATTGTGGAGACGATGAGTTTTGGAAATCCCGTCGGCAAGGCACGCATTCCGGAAGAGGCGATTGCCGTTCCACTGCTGCCTCCCAGAGAGATAACGCCCTGAATTCTTCTCTCACGGTATAACTTCAAAAGAATCTCTGGCGCTGCGGCGGCCATCGCCAGGACACTTTCGCCCCGATCCCGGCGCTCCCGCATACGCTGAAGTTCGACACCTGCCGCAGCGGCAACCTCTTCAGAACTGACATCCGGAACAATCGACGGTTGTCCCGTGGTACCAACATCGATCAGCAGAGTCTGATAGCCCATGCTCCGAATCCGAGCTGCCACAAACTCGTGCTCCAGCCCCTTGCTGTCCAGAGTTCCCATCACTGCAATCGTCGCCATTTCACTCTCTCGATTCTGTGCGGAAAACTCAACACCCGAAATGCCAGTGGCCGCCCGCCGAACGATCACGCGGGCTGAAAGTCTATCGCAGCCTGGAACGAGGATTCTTCAGGAAGTAGAAGCGACCATCCTCGGCTCCACCAAGAAAATCCGGAATACCGTCTCCATCAAAATCAACGACCGTTGGGCTGACATCGTGCCCCTCAATATTCTTTTTTGCCAGTGTCCCGCCAGGCACCATCACCCACTGCCCATCCTTCAGACCAACGCCGCGAAGTAAATCCGCATTCGCCGAATTCAGCAGAACATCGTAGTGGCCGTCACCATCCCAGTCAGTCACGCATAACTTGCGACGGCCACTTCGCCCTGCCGTGCCTGCCGTCAATCGAATCGGATTCCCCTGCTCATCCACAAATGCTCGTCTCGGAGATTTCAGGAAGAGTTCCCCTCCCTGACGGAATCTCTCAAAAAAAGCCAGATAGCCTTCGTGATCCAGCATGACCAGATCCGGAAGTGTATCGCGATTAAAATCCACCACGACAGGCGTTGTTCGCCATTGCGTCAGAAGCTCTTTTCCCCGCGGCCTTAACCAGCCCCATGCCAGATGCGGCTGAGTTCCTTCCCACTCAACCTCCAGTGGCATCGAGTCCTGAAAACGAGGTTGCTCGCGATTGCCACAATTCCTGACCCAATGAACCCTCCCCAGAATCGAGTTCACAACAAGATCCGGCAGGCCATCAAGATCCCAGTCTGCAACGCTCAGAGTTGTGTATCCCCACTTTGCTTCGGCTGGCCCCTGGATACTTCCATTCTCCCCTGCCTGAATCCGGAAAACACGATCTGCTACGTGAAGCTTTTCCGGTGCCGACCAAACTGGTGCGGCAACATTCGCTCCGCTGAGATTTCGGAAGATCTCGACGTAGCCAGCGGTGTTGCCTGAAACAATATCCGTATCTCCATCCCCGTCCCAGTCAACCCCCACCGGGGTCGCCAGGGCGCCAGACTTCAATGTCCCCGCCTGCTGACGGAAGTAGACAGGTGCCAGAAACTTCGGCAGACCACGCGTTCCTGTCTCTGTGATGTTTTCGACCAGTGCGACTCGACCGTCTTCATCTCCCACCACCAGGTCCGCATCCCCATCACAATCCCAGTCAAAAGCGATCGGTACGATCATCTGAAGATCCATCACCAGCGGACTTCCATCGTCTGCCCGCAACCGCACTCCACCAGCATACACTGGTCGCTGCCGACTCCCGATATTTTCGAACCACGTCAAACCGTCCAGAAACTCCCCGCAGATCAGATCGTCGTCACCATCCCCGTCAAAGTCGCAGAAATTCGGCGATGGACAACCAAAGACATCCAGTGTCGTACCGCCCGCCTCCAGAAGATATGGATTCTCATAGTCTGGATGCTGTTCTGAACCACGATTGCGAAAGATATAAACCCAACCATGCAAAGGGCCGTTGCACCATCGCCCCTCGTGATCCCACGCATCGTCCCAGCCGTAGTAACTCCAGTCTTCAATACCCACAACCAGATCCGTCAGGCCGTCCCCATCGAAATCGTGATAACGCCACTGGTTATGACGAACCCCGGGACCTTTGCGCTGCTGACCTGCGGGCCTGTGAAAGGCCGGGGACACGGAAAGCGGCGTTTTCCGCAAGAGCCCCTGTTTCGCGACATCGGCATATTCAAAACCAGGAGACAGGACCCGCATCCCGCTTTTGCCGTAGCTCGGCATCAGGTAATGCACCGTTCGGCCGAGAAACTTCCCCGGTCGGAACACCGGAAACCTGTGCTGAGATGTACGTCCCGTGGCATTCTCAAAGAACCAGATCCCGTTGGAGGGCTTGTCCGGGCATGAGACCAGAAGGTCATAGTCACCATCGCCATCAGCATCGCACGGAATTGGCCATGCCCATAGCCCCACTCCCAGATCAACTTCCAACCCCGGATTTCGATGCGGAAGCTGCACCAGGTCATCCCCGGAAACGGCTCCTATGAAAATCAGCGGCACAAACAACAGTAACTGACGAGGCAGGCAGGCTGATGCTTTCAAGGCAAAAAATCGCAAAGACAGATTCTGCAAACGTTCCATATGGCTCTCCCGCGACGCAGAATATTCCGAAGTCGGAGTACTCAGAAACCAATTCGAAGCCGCATGCTGCCAAAACCACCCCGAGACCACAAATCCCGTCGGCGACTTTCAGCACGACACTGTCAGACTAGCGGGGCAAAACAACCTGAAACTCCAGCAAAAACCATTTCCACCCATTCCACAACTTCAATCTCCAGCCTATGGTTTCCACCACCCACGATCATCTGAAGACCCGCTATTAGCAATACAGCCCAGGGACCCCCAAAAAAGCCCCCGCACCAGGTCCAAAAGCGCCATCAAGACTGAGAATCTTTGCGGAAACACTGAAAAAACAGCGTATCTCGTTCAAAAACCGGCATAAAAATGAGGCTTCCGGACCAAACGCAAACTGGTCAATCGCAAATCGCGAAAAAACACAATGATTTCCCACACTTTCCAAACTCGGGTAATTTCCTGTCTCGCAGCCACGCAGTCGGTAAAAAACCACAGAAAACCGCATAAATCAGCAATTTCTAACTTCCAAAGGATTGACACTAACGGGCTTCAACTCTCTACTTCTCGCAAAAAACGGGGGGGTTTAGCGCGAAGTGGATTTCTGCAGCCCCCAATTTTGAAGCCGGTTTTGTTCAGCAATGATTTTGAGTGAAAGGGAGAATTCCTGAAATGGCAAAGAAAGCATCCAAGCCTAAGTCGATTTCCAAGTCAGATATCCTGAATGCCCTGGCAGAAAAGACTGGCCAGAGCCGCAAGGAATCTGGCGCTATGCTCGAAGCACTTGAAGCTGTGATTTCTGAAAATGTGTCAAAGGGCCCAGGCATCTTCACACTGCCTGGCCTGCTGAAGATCTATGTTCATTCTCGCCCTTCAACCAAAGAACGCACCGGCACCGATCCTCGTACCGGACAGCCTCGCATTTACCCTGCAAAGCCCGCCAAGAAGGTCGTTAAAGTTAAGGCTCTCAAGAAACTCAAGGAACTGATCTAATCCTCAACTGCCGGCCATCAAGCCTGTGGTTGAAGATACATCCAAAACGGCTCCCCTGAGAAAGCCGTTCGCCGTCCAGGGCGGGATTCAGAAATACCGACTGCTTATCAATCAGGGATTCTCTCGGGAAGAAGGTCGTTCCGGCCGTACAGAAGATCTCTTAGAAGTCGGCCTGACCTGCCTGTGTCCCGGAGTTCAAGCATCAGACAGGCGTGCTGAAGCAAAACAGAAAAGGGTAAGCGGCAAGTGTCCGCTTACCCTTTTTTTGTGCTCACACCACTACACAAATCCCTTGCAACCAACTTCGCCCTCTAAAAAAACTTTCCACAGGAATTTCCCGGCCCAACTGCGGCAAGTTCCGCCGATTGCCTGTTGTCCCCCATCCTGGCAGGGCGTATCATGAGGACAAGAGGGCCGTCGCGCGTCAACGTTCAATGAAAAAACGCTGGATGCCACACAAACACAATGCATGAGGGAGGTGCAACAATGCTGGTCCTTTCCCGAAAAAAGGATGAAAGCATCCTGATTAACGATTCGATTGTTGTCACAATCGTCGACATTCGAGGAGACAAGGTTAAAATCGGAATAGACGCTCCGCGCGACGTAGCAGTTCATCGCCAGGAAGTGCTGGAATCTATTCTGAGGGAAAAACTGAAGTTACCGGAATCCGGAACCGAAGAATCCTGCGAAGGTTCTCCAGCATTGAATTGAAATCAAGTCGGCGTTGCTTTATCATCTACCCCGATCCATGCACAAGGCCCCATCGTCTAGTTAGGTCTAGGACATCGGATTTTCATTCCGGTAACAGGGGTTCAAATCCCCTTGGGGTCAAAACCTCGACTTTCTAAGTCGAGGTTTTTTTTTGCCTGTAGCCTGCGTATGGTGTCAAACATTACTGTTTCCACCATCTCGGGCAACGAACACAAAGAACCTTTTGCTGACACTTGCCTGAAAGTCACCCGCCACAATACAGTGACCTGGCCTGCTTATCTTCCAGGCGTTCGGCTATGGACACTCCTGGTGCATTGACCACCACAGCTTTTCCGGAGCGGCCTTTTGGTCTCCCAGTCACTCAGGAATCAGTATCTCGCAGACCCCGATGTCCAATTGATGTTGCGGGTTTCAACAGGCGACCACTCTGCGTTCGAAGAACTGGTCCTGCGTTACCAGGATCGGCTTGTGGGGTTCTTCTTCCACCTGTTCCATGATCGCCCAATAGCGGAAGATATGGCCCAGGAGACCTTTCTGAGAATATTCAGATCTCGGGAACGCTACGAACCGACAGCGCGATTTTCCACCTGGCTCTTCCGGATTGCTCATAATCTGGCCAGTAATCAAAAACGTGGCTCCAGTCGTCTGCGAGAGATTTCTCTGGCCTCCAGCTCGGATGCATATAATCTTCAGCCAAACGAAAAGAACCTGGCAGAAAAATCGGCACTTATGCCGTCCAGGCAGCTTGATTCCCTTGAAATGCGTGATGTCGTAAGAATGGCCATCGAAGAACTCAGCGAACGACAGAGAACTGCTGTCGTACTTCATAAATTTGAGGAAATGAGCTACGAAGAAATCGGAGAGGTCATGGGCCTGGGGACCGTTGCTGTCAAATCCCTGCTTTCCCGTGCACGCATCCGACTTAAAGAAGTCCTTGAACGATTTATCTGACGATTACGGCCTCTGTTCCTGTCGAGTGCTCCCATGACCAGTTCCAGCGACATTCCGATACCCGGTCCTGACGATGATCAGGTCGCAGATCCGAAACTGACGGATCTCGTCGCATACCTCGACGGGGAACTCCCACCCGCAGACTCCGAAAAACTCGAACAGCAACTTGTTCTGGATGCCCCACTCCGCCAATGCGCCGAATCGCTCGATCGCACATGGCAGATGCTCGATCTCCTTGAAGACGCAACGGCCAGCGGAGAATTTACCCGCAAAACACTCAGTTCCATCCAGATACAGCCAAAAAGCATCAGTTCTCCGGGAGGATCCACCCTAAGAACGCTTGCAGCCAAATGGTCGTTGGGTGCAATCGCCCTGTGGATGTTGACAGGCTTCATCGGAACCGCATTTGGCCTGCTGATTTCTCGTCAGTCTCAAACCAACACAACAAATCCTGCCGATGCGGAAATTCTGAAAGACTTCGATTTGCTCCGCAACTATCAGAGAATGAGACAAATTTCAGGTGAGAAATTTCTAAGAGATCTCGCAGAAATCCCCCTTGCTGATACAGGGAGTGAAAAATGAAAGGTTCAAATGCCATCTCCCAGTTGATTGCCCTCGCCAGTACTTTTGCGGGCGCCCTTCTGGCTCTGATACTCCTTGGAAAGTCCAGTGGAGAGCACCAGTTTCTGCAGTCTCAGTCAGACAAATTTCACCAGCTGACGGATGAAGAAAAACGCAATCTCCGGCTAAGTTATCGAGACTTCATTTCCCAGACAGCCACTCGCCAGCAACAGTTGCGTGATATCCATAGTGCCGTACTCCTTGACCCCAGGCTCGAAAGAACTCTTCGCCATTTTGGTGACTGGTGGAAACAGTTGTCTCGTTCCGACTGGGACACGTGGCTGACTCTCAATGAGGAAAACCGACTGGGGTTTGTCAAAACTCGCTGGTCCGACGTAGGCGTCAGACGGACAGGTTCGGATATTGAAATTCGATTTGCTGAAGCCTATGCACGCCGATTGCCCCGGTTGCAGCTCACAACGCAGGAATGCCTGATACTCATTTCCGCAATGCTCCCGGAACAGGACCGCCCCGAAGACGTTCGCGTCGATCTAAACAATCTGAAATCTGATGGCCACAGGGCTCTGCGACTGAATCTCTGCCTCTTCGAACAAATGCAGACCCCACCGCAGATGGCGAAAACCGCAGATCGAATTTACTCCCTCAAATCGATTCTGCTCACTGAGATTGGTGATTCAGAATGGAAGGCAGCTTTTCAGGAGGCCATCCGCCCGGTTGAGGGTCGCACATGGGAAGTTGGATGGCTCACACCCATTGTTTATTCCATCTTCAGCCAGTCAGCCATGAAACTGGGAAATGATCTCCTCAGAGAGTTTCCCGTGAATGAAGAACAAATGCTGGAGGAATTTGAGCAGATCAATGCCGATCAGCAACGGGCAATCATGACCATGTCGCCTGCTCAGGCAAAAGCCCGACTCGAATTCCTCGCACAAACAGATTCGGCAAATGGTCCGGAACAACAGTTGCTCCGTCGTTATGCCGAGTTCGCTGGGCAAAGAGACCAACTAACAAGATCAGCGTCCTTTGGATTGGGGACGACTGCTGGTAACCCGCAATCCGGTCGGGGTGGCCTGCCTCCTGCCGGTCGCTCCAACACATTTCCACAGTAATGCCCGGTTCTTTTGTCCCTGTAGCACTCATTGGCAATCAAACTCCCCCCGGCATAAGACACCAGCCTGCTGGTTTCAAACCATAATTCGCAGCGGATTGACCACCGTCCGCATCTCGCGGTTGCTGATCTGAAAGCTTCGAATCACCATTCCACGCCGCATCGCCGGCCACGCGTCCTGCGTTCCAAAGCCAAACTCTCTGACCCGGATCATACCAGCTGACAAGCCCAAACTGTCATCTGGTTTTCAGGAGACACGACTCATCATGTGCACATGCGCGCGAATTGTACTGACCTCTGTGCTCCCTGTGCTCCTGCTCTACGGAAACGCCTCCGCACAACAGCCGGAGTTTCAGGAATTCCTTCGGCAGGGGAAAACGAAAGATGCAGCCTCCGCAATATCGAAGTTACTGAAAGAGCACCCCGACAATTCTCAGGCCGGATTTCAACTCGGCATCGCACAGTTTCTACTCGCTGTTGAGGAACTGGGGCAGTCCCAGTTTCGATATGGACTGCTCGGAGGTCGCAGAATCATGCTGCCTCTGACTCGTCTGCCAGTCCCCGAAAACACTTCCCCCGAACGGCTCTCCTGGGAAGCCGCTCGAGACATGATTCGTCGATTTCGAGATACTGTAATCCTTGCAGAAAACACGCTGAGTCGGGTCAAGCCGAGTGGCGTGCAGGTGGTTGTCGATATCGCTAAAATTCACCTCGATTTGAATGGCGATGGGCAAGCAGCCGCTGAGGAATCCCTGCTGTTTATCTTCAACGCACTTTCACAACGTCAAAGAACAGCCTCCCCTTCAGAAACACCCAGCACGGTCATCGCATTTGACGACGGTGATGTGCTCTGGCTACGCGGCTACTGCCACATCATGGCAGCCACCTGCGAAATCGCACTCGCTTACGACTGGAAAGATCTGTTTGAACGAACAGGACATCTCTTCTATCCACGAACAGAGACCCCGTATCAATTTCTTGCCAGTGAAGGCCCCGGAGCCTTTGCGGGATTTCATGCAGGCAACATCCTCGACCTCGTGGCCTTTATTCACTGCATCAACTTTCAACTGGTCGATGCCGAGGGTATGAAACGAGCCCTTGGGCACCTCGAAGCCGTCCCGGAACTCAGCCGCCAGTCCTGGAAACTCATCAATGCAGAGACCGATAACGACCGGGAATGGCTTCCCAATCCTCAGCAAACCACAGCCTTCAACTCCGCCTTTCGGATCACCCCGACGATGCAAACACAGTGGTTCCGGCTGATGGATGAAATGGATCAGATTCTGCAGGGCAAACGCCTTTTGCCATTCTGGCGAGGAATCCCAGGTGGAATTACCCCCTTTGCATCGTCATTACCGACCAACCCTGAACTGGGAATCAATCTCCGGAAAGTGTTCACGGAACCACGGCCCTTCGATCTGGTCCTCTGTATTCAGGGAACAGGCCTGCAGCCGTTTCTGGAAAAAGGTCCACAAACAGATCCAGGAACCTGGCAGGAAATTAGTCAGGCCTTTCAGGGACAATTCCTGATTTTTGCACTCTGGCTCAATTAACAGCCGACAGCAACGGCAGAGCATCGCTGCTGCCTCACACAATCACGAAACTCGGCAAACTGAGCAACAGAGCCGCTCCGCGCGATTCCCTGCCTGCCTTGCGTCAACCTGAAAGAACAAACCTGAGCAAATTCATTGGTGAGAGTGATCTGCATCAGGGAATGAGCCCTGCTGAACAGCATCCACATAAGCTCGAACGGCTGTGTCCGCCTGCTCCCGCAGATGACCAAACTGCTTCAGAAACTTCGGACGAAAACCCTGATTGAGTCCCAGCATATCAGGGCCGACAAGTACCTGACCGGTGCAATGTTGCCCTGCCCCGATTCCAATCGTCGGAATACTTAGGCTTGCCGTAATACGCCCGGCAATGTCCTCCGGTATCAACTCCAGAACTATCCCAAAAGCCCCGGCGTCCTCAGCCGCCCGCGCGTCATCCAACAATTGCTGCTCGTGCCGCTGAATCTTACCCATGCCTCCAAGCTGACGCACAGCCTGCGGTCGCATACCAATATGAGCCATGACGGGGATGTCTGCCCTGACCAATCCGCGGATGGTCTCCGACTGAATTGCGCCCCCCTCCAGTTTCACTGCATCAGCACCAGTTTCCTTGATGATTCTGCCAGCATTACGAATTGCCTGCTTCACACTTACCTGGTAACTCATAAAAGGCATGTCGACAATCACAAGCGCTCGACGCACTGCGCGAACAACCATCTCTCCGTGATAGATCATCTGATCCAGAGTTACAGGCAGTGTGGTCGAATGCCCCTGCACAACCATCGCAAGGCTGTCGCCAACAAGAATGCTGTCCACACCAGCCTGGTCAAAGATACCAGCCCAGAGATAATCATAGGCGGTCAACATCGTCAGCCGACGCTCACCACCCACGGCCGCCCGAAATAATGGCACCGTAAGTTTTTTAACAGGAGTCTGCATGGGGCTATCTGTCCGGACGAAAATCTGAACCAAAACAAACTTCGCTGTGAAAAACTCCGACCAGCCAAAACAACTCACAGCCAGGTGACAATCACAACGACTCCCTGAACACAATTCAGGGCGAATCTTTCACGATCGGATTCGTCAGCGTACCAATTCCTGTCACCGTTATCGAAACCTCGTCCCCATTCTCAAGCGTAAAGCTGTCGTCAGGGACAATTCCCGTCCCCGTCATCAGAAACGCACCGTCAGGCAGTTCGTTTTCGCGGAATAGCCAACCCACCAGTTCTTCAGGAGTTCGTTTCATTTGACTGAGCCTGGTGGTGCCACTGAAGACAACTACGCTTCGCCTGCGTATCTCAAGCCCAATTTCCACTGATTCCGGCTCCAGTGGCGCCTCCGCGAGCAGAATACAGGGGCCGATACCAGCACACTGCCGATACAACTTCGCCTGCGGAAGATACAAGGGGTTCTCACCCTCGATATCCCGCGCAGACATGTCATTGCCGATCGTGTAGCCCACTATCAGACCACTCCTGTTAATCACCAGCGTGAACTCAGGCTCCGGAACGCTCCACGAACTATCCCGCCGAACACGGAGTGGCTGGCCAGGCCCCGCAACGCGAGATGGCGTCGCTTTGAAGAATAGCTCCGGTCGATCCGCAGTATAGACCTTGTCGTAATTCGATGCCGACGACTCGGACTCTTCCATTCGAGCGATCTGACTTCGCTTGTACGTGACACCAGCAGCCCATACCTCCTGCAAATCCACAGGCGCCAGCACTGTGACCTCAGACAGCGATAACGGGCGAGTGTCAGGTTTAAGAAGAAAACGAGCTAAACCAACAGGATCCGCGGAATTCAGAATGTCCATCAGCGAATGACAGCTATCAATCTGAGTCAGATCCAGTGGCTGAACGTCCGCGTCATGCATCGCAGCAACCCGCATGGAACCGTCACCAAGCCGAATCTTGCAAAGTCTCACGTTATCATCCCAAGCTTAAACCCCTGATTCGACCAAACTCTGCCGGGAAAGAATCCTCTTCGTCAGGCAGAAACGTCCGCAGAGTTTACTTGCCGGAAACCAGATTCGCCAGGGCTCGCCTTTTCTTCCATCACGAATAACTTTGTTTCCCCGGAGTCGTCCCACCGACATCCCCAAACAAACAGCATCTCTGCCGAATAATTCCTACCGACTAACCTCAACAACACACACTCCCACCAAAATTCTGCGTGCAAACCTGAATGCCATGACATTTCACACTTTTTCAGTTTCGAAAAACAACGCTGCTCTTGTGAAAAAATGTAGCTTCCTGACGCTCCAGACCGTGTCCTGCTGGAGAAGCCTCAGCGACATCGTTAGAGTTTCTCGAATGAGACAAGCGATTCAGATGCCCCGTCAGTGCATGTTCCCGGCGACTTTCGTCCCTCTTAGGGTCAGGCACTACTGACATTCCCTGGTCTTCCGGGGTGATGTAGTGCGTAACGCTCCAGGCAAATTTCCAACTCGTTTTTCTCAAATTGCCCGGGCAATTTCACTTTGCCCCATCGCAAATCCTGTTTCGCCACCCAGAAAACAACGGCCCCACCATGGCAGAATTGAACGGCCCGGATTTCTCCTCAAACAATCTGATCCCAGCCATCGCTCAGGACGCCGAAACCGGCGAGGTGCTCATGATGGCATGGATGAATCAGGACGCATGGCTGGAAACACTTCGCACTGGACGCGTCTGCTACTACAGCCGCAGCCGAAAAAAACTCTGGCGAAAGGGCGAAGAAAGCGGAAACGTCCAGGAACTGAAGGCCATCTATTTTGACTGTGACGCAGATACACTCCTCCTCAAAGTACATCAAATCGGTGGAGCCGCATGCCACGAAGGCTTCCGGTCCTGCTTCTTTCGAAAAATCCACCCCAGGGATCTGAGCGTGACAATTGAGGGTCAACGCGTTTTTGATCCGGCAGCTGTCTACGGCAAATAGCCAGACAGGCCCCCCAAACATCACAAAACCCCTGATCGTGATTCCCGACTCTGAAAGCTTATCCCATGTCCAGTCGCGTCCTGAAACTTGGTATCCCGGCAGGAAGTCTCCAGGAATCCACCGCAGCTCTCTTCAGCCGCGCTGGATACAACATCAAATTCGCCTCCCGCTCCTATTTCCCAACCGTCGACGATCCGGAAATAGAATGCATGCTCATCCGAGCCCAGGAAATGGCTCGATACGTCGAAAATGGCATCCTCGATGCCGGTATCACCGGATACGACTGGATCCTGGAAACAGGATCCAACGTGCACGAAGTCTGCGAACTCGTCTTCTCAAAAGTCAGCAGACGCCCCGTCCGATGGGTGCTCTGTGTCCCTGAGGATTCTCCCGTCAAAACAGTTGCTGACCTGCAGGGAAAAAGAATCGCAACCGAAGTTGTCGGACTGACCACACGATTTCTGGCCGACCGAGGCGTTACAGCTATGGTCGAATTCTCGTGGGGCGCAACAGAGGTCAAACCCCCGAAACTCGCTGACGCCATTGTAGAAGTTACCGAAACCGGCAGCTCCCTGCGCGCAAACAATCTGAGAATCGTTGAAGAACTGCTTCAAAGCACCACCCGATTCGTCGCCAACAAATCGGCATGGTCCGATTTGTGGATCCGCACCAAAATTGAAAACATCGCACTGATGCTTCAATCCTGCCTCGAAGCAGAAGGAAAAGTCGGACTCATGATGAATACCCCCGAAGATAACCTGAACGCTGTCCTCTCAATCCTGCCCGCACTCCAAAAACCCACAGTCTCGCATCTCTCCGACCCATCCTGGGTCGCTCTCAACACAATCGTCGACGAAAGCATCGTTCGATCAATCATCCCACGCCTGAAACAGGCCGGCGCAAAAGGAATTGTGGAGTATCCAATCAGCAAAATTATCGACTGAAATCGGCACCCTTCCAAAATCCCAGTCGGGTAGCTCACAGTCCTTGCTCCTGTCGAAATGCTCCACACATATCAAAGCCCGGGGATGATGCTGCGACACTTATTCCCTCCAGGCACCCTTCCAAAAGATCCCAGCCGCCCGCCATCTGTTCACACCATTGCAAAAACTAGCTATCAACTTCCATTTCCTTCAAATCTGCTGCACCAAAACATCACTTAGGCAAGTGCCCCCCGTGAATGTCAGGTCCAATCTCCCAAAATATCAAACCAGGCAACCTGGCTAGACCCTGCCGACTGTTGCGCATGTAGGCCTTAACCCGCACTTGTTTGCCTGTGCAACAGTTTTCACACACAAACTTTTCGGCCCAATCGATACAGAGCGACGATATCCGCAAAAGCCCGACTTGAAAGATTTCCACAGTGTGTGGAATCGGGGATTTTTGCCGATAAACGCGTCGTTCGCAGTGACTCCGATGTTGTTTGTTGGCAGGTTGACCAGACTATTGGTGTGAAACCTTCGGGAGGAAGGAATCACTCTGACGGGTCATGGATGATTGCGAGGGATTGCAATGGTCAGAAGATCATGGAAGGCACTCCTGTCCAGTATGGCCCTTCTCGGCACACTGGCAGCTTCAAATGCCGCTTTCGCTGGTGGCGAAAGCTGTACAGACGGTTGTGGAAACGGCAGTGCTTGCACCGGCAGTTGCCAGAACTGTGAACAGATTTTCTCCGATGCAGGGCAGAAGCTGACTGATCAGCTTGCCTCAATGAGCGCCTGCGGCGACGGATGCGCTAAAGATGGAGCCAGCTGCTGCGCCCCATCTTCAGTCTGCGATAGCGCCTGCGGTGACCCATGCGGAGATTTACTGGGCGATGCCTGCGGAGAAGGCTGCGATGGTGGCCTGTTCGGTGAGTCCGGATGCGGAATACAGCTTGGCGGCTGGACCCAGTTCGGCTACCAGAACAATCCAGACGGTGCATTCACCGGGAATGGAGCCTTCAACAACGTCAATTTTGGCTCCGGTTATAACAATGCCAAAGAATGGGGCGTTTTCGGCCTCAATCAGCAGGGCTTGTACCTGAACAAAACTGCCGACGGTTCAAACGGCCTGGGGCTTGGCTTCCGGGTTGAAGCCATGTACGGTATCGATGGTGGTGAAGCTCAGTCGTTCGGAAATAACCCCGGTCGATTCGACTACAATGAGAGCTGGAATCACGGAATCTACGAGTGGGCTCTGCCACAGCTTTACGCAGAAGCTGCAGTTGAAGACCTGTCCGTCAAGGTCGGTCACTTCTATACTCCAATCGGGTACGAAGTGATCCCCTCCGGCGGAAACTTCTTCCTCAGCCGACAAGTAACATTCTACAACAGCGAGCCGTTTACCCACACTGGCGTGCTCGGCTCCTATGCTGCCGGTGATAACCTGACTATCCTCAGCGGCTGGACCCTGGGAATGGATACCGGGTTCGACCAGTTCAACAGCGGTAATTCATTCCTTGGTGGATTCATCTACAACATCTCTGATGCAACGTCGCTCACCTACATGATGACCGCCGGAAATCTGGGATGGCGCGGTGACGGTTCCATCAACAGCGTGATCCTGTCCCACAACTGGACGGACGTTATTCAGTCTGTTCACCAGTTCGACGTGCTGGGGTCTAACCTTGGCGGAAGCTTTGCTCAGACAGGAATCGCTGATAACTCCACAGGACAGATCAATTACCTGTTCTACACCATCAACGAGCAGTTGAAGGCAGGGGTTCGTCAGGAGTGGTTCAAGGCTGACAGCGTCTCCTACAACACTCTGACCTATGGCGTGAACATCAAACCGGCAGATATGCTGGTGATCCGACCCGAAGTTCGTCACATGTGGTCACCGGGTGCATCTGTGGGCGGTCAGGGCCATGATGACCTGTTCAACCAGACTGTCTTCGGTATCGACGCCATCCTGACGTACTGATTTCCGTCGTCTTAAAGACCGCTCGATACTCTTGAAACCGCGGCAGGTAAATCCTGCCGCGGTTTTTTTACGTCCCCGCCGGGCAATTCCATCACGATCCAAAATCTACGACTCACTGAACAGCTACCGGTTCATGAGTCTCCTCCAGATGACTTACCGCACGCTGTGCATCCATGTTGAATAACGTTCGGCCAGTAGCTCTCCATCCACCATCGAACCATACAAACACAGCACATGCCTCTCGCAGCATCGATACCGCCTCAACCCCTTCCATCTCTCCACCAACAACAGCTTCGAACGACAGATTCACGCCAGCCAACATCCACCACTGACCATTCGCCCGCTCTCGCATCAATGATTTTTCCTGACGCCAATCAGGGGCCGACCACTTCAAGCCACGTGGCTTCCCCAAAGACGAGGCCAGATCAAAATATTCCTGCCGAAGACGCAACTCGTCCCGAACGAATCTCACCAGCAACTTCGACTCCAGACGCCTGCGACGCCATCTCCCGATAATATTTGCGATTCTGAACATCCCCTCTCCCCCCCATCGCCGAAAACAAACCCTTCCCGCGAACACGTCGACATCCCCACCTTCAGTTGCGTCATCCTCCGCAAATGACATACTCATCTTCCACAACGCCCAACATACACTTGTGGCGGCAGAACTCCAGCTGCCGACTCTGCTGCCCACCGACAGCACGTTACAACCTCCACCAAAAAAACGTCCGAGACCCGCCCATGAAAGCAAATTCTTCCGCATTTCTCAGCAACCTCCTCTGCACAGTTGCCAGACTAGTACTTTGCTTTTGGGTCGGGGGAGCCGTTCTCTTTGTCATTACTAGCGTCGCCGAACAACGCCACCCAGCGTTCGATTCCCTCATCCGTGATCAACTGGCCACTATTCGCTTTCCTATCTACTACCAATTCTGCTGGCTGACAATGGGCGTCGCACTCGCTGCCACAATCGCCGCCTTCCTTACCGATACCAACCCGAAACGAAAACAATTCGCCATCTCGGCTACACTCACCGCTATCGCCCTCTTGATCGCCGCCGCAGACTACACACTCGTCTATCTACCCCTTCAAAAACTCATTACGCCACCGGGTCAGACTCGATCAGAGCAATTCACTCAACTACACAACAGGTCCCGCTACACTAACCAAACCCACCTCGGCATAGCACTCATCTCCGCTATCGTCCTCTGCACACCCATCCGCAAAGAAAACAAGCCCAACGAAAATAACGCCACAAACAACCATTCATGACGGAACTCGATTCCAACCCATTCGCCGGCTGACATCTTCCCCTTTCGGCCATATACTGCTCCAGAGGTACCGTGAATTCCCGGGTACCACGGACATCGCGTCCTTTCCAACAGCTAAAACCTATACAATCTCAAGCCATGCAGATCGCCGAAATCTTCGAATCGATCCAGGGTGAAGGCCCGTGGGCAGGAACACGCTCACTCTTTATACGGACTTCAGGCTGCAACCTTCGATGTTGGTTCTGCGATACACCGTACACGTCATGGAAGCCTGAGGGCTCTGCCTGGACACTGGACGAACTCTTCCACCGCATTGCTGAAAGCTCCGCTCCAGACGTCGTCCTTACCGGCGGAGAACCAATGCTCGTCCCAGAACTTCCAACGCTGGCAGCCCACTGCCACACTCTGGGACGCAGAGTCACCATTGAGACCGCGGGAACTGTTTTCCAGTCCCTCTCCTGTGATCTAATGGCAATCAGCCCAAAACTACAAAACTCCACTCCGGACGACCCACGCTGGAACCTCCGCCACCAAACCACGCGATTCCAGCCACACGTAGTCTCTAACCTACTCAACAACTCCCCCGGCATTCTAAAATTCGTTATTGATCAGCCCGCAGATCTCACGGAAGTCATCGAATGGCTC
>CAIQIE010000331.1 GCA_903871805.1 uncultured Planctomycetaceae bacterium
CAACAGACCCACGCCCGATGCCGGTATCGCTGCAGCCAGCCTGCACGTCTGATCATTCGCTACAGCGGTCCATCATCCCAATTCACTACCTGACGTACAGGAACTCATTCGACATGAGCATGGTCTGGCACAGACTTGTCCACACGGCCCGCTCACGTTCAGACTCAGTAACCCCATCTGCCCTGAACTGCTCTTCCAGTTTTTCAGCCGCGCTCAGCATTTCCGCCAGTTCCGGCTCCGTGACCGGTCGTCCCAACGTTCGCATCAAAAGTTCAGCAGCCCGTTCACGGGCAACTGGCTGCTTTGCCATCAGATCGCCCGCAAGGCGTTCCGCCGCATTCAGCACCAGTGGACTGTTCATCAGAAACAGTGCCTGAGACGCGACCGTGGATGAACCGCGGTCGCCATTCGGAACCGTGCCGTCCGTACAGTCAAACAACGACATCGCGTCGTACAGATTGTTGCGAATGACTGGGAGGTAAACCGAACGGCGAAAGGAATCGTAAGACGTCAGGTCCTTTGATGTATGATCAAAAAGGAACTCTCGGTTTTTCACATGCAGCATCGACTGTCCAATGGTGTAATCCAGAAGCCCGGTAGCTGCCAGAACTGAGTCCCGCACGGACTCAGCTTCCAGTCTCTGAACACTCCATCGCCATTGCAAATGATTGTCCGGATCCTCGGCCTCCGCGGCGTTGCTGCGATCACTTGTCGCCTGCCATGTGGAGGACAACAGAATCGCACGATGCAGGGCTTTCAGTGACCAACCGCTGCGGACAAATTCGGCCGCCAGCCAATCCAGCAGTTCCGGGTTTTCCGGACGCTCCCCAAGCTTGCCAAAGTTGTCCGCAGTTGGAACAAGCCCCCGTCCAAAATGCCAGCGCCAGACCCGGTTGACAATCACACGAGCGGTCAACGGATTTTCCGGCCCAGTCATCCACCGCGCAAACTCCAGCCGACCGCTTTGGCCAGCAGGCGTGGAAAATGTCCCAGAGGCGTTCAGCACGACAGGAATGGCTCTGGGAATCAGCCGACCGGGAGCCAGATGATTGCCTCGCGACAGAATCCGACTGCTGGTAATTTCACCATCCGTCACACCCATTGCCGTCGGCAATTCGGGAATTGATGCTTCCAGTTGCTTTAGTGCTTCACGAAGCCCGGCTAACTGCATCTTCTGGTCTGCTGAAAGCTGTTCTTCGGGGATCGCAGTCGCTGAAGTTCCGGCGGCGGTCGTGGCGGCCTGCAGAAGTGCGTCAATTTCCTTTTTCCTGGCAGCTATTTTGCTCTGATGTACTTCCAATGCCACATGGTCCTGCGGCGTCGCTATGGAATTCTCATTCCACTTTGCAATGCGTTTCAAAGACTCCATGGTCTTTGTGCTCTGAAAAATTCCAGCCAGCGCGTAATAGTCGGCCTGCGCAATCGGATCAAATTTGTGATCATGGCACCGAGCACAGCCAATCGTCAGTCCCAGCATCGAGCGTCCAATTGTATCCAGTTGCTCATCAATAATGTCCAGAGAAAGCTTCAGCTCATCTCCCTCAGCCAGCACCTTGGGGCCAAGTGACAAAAAGCCCGTCGCTGTCAGACGATCGATTTTGGTCGATTCGTCCGTCGCCTCCGTGTTCATCAGATCGCCGGCAAGCTGCTCCTGAAGAAAAACATCAAAGGGCTTATCGCGGTTCAGGGAATTGATGACGTAGTTACGATACCTCCAGGCATTTCCATGGGCGATATTCTCGTCCAGACCATTCGAATCCGCATAACGCACCACATCCAGCCAATGCCGTCCCCAGCGTTCCCCATATTGACTTGAGGCCAACAAGCGTTCGACCACCCGCGAGAACGCTTCAGGAGATTCGTCTGACAGAAAATTACGGATGTCCTCCACACCAGGCGGCAGACCTGTTAACGCAAATGTCGCCCGTCGAATCAGAGTCAGTCTGTCGGCTATAGCATTGCGAGAAAATCCCCTCGCCTGCAGACGCCGATCAATCAACAGGTCTATGGCCTGCGACGGCTGCATCACACCCTCAGATTCAAGAGACGGTGGCGTGACTGGCTGAAAAGCCCAAAACTTACGAGCTTCCTGTGGGTCAAAAGGCAGCTGCGCCGGTGCGACTTCAATTTTTCCTTCAGGATGCGGAGCCCCGGCGGCAATCCACTGCTCTAAAACTTTGATCTCTTCTTCCGAAAGCCTGCCTTCGGGAGGCATCTGAAGTGTGGAATCCGTTTTTCGGACGGCCACCACCAGCAAACTCTCGACCGGTGCACCAGGCTGAATCGATGGCCCCGCCTTGCCGCCACGGATCAAACCCTCACGAGTGTCCAGACGCAGATCAGATTCCTGAGCGTCCGGGCCATGGCAAGACCAGCAGTGCTGCTGCAGGATCGGGGCAACCTGCTGGTGCCAGAGCTGGTCCTGGGCAAGCACTGAGGACGCCAGGCGAAATTCGCCAACAGTGACAATGACACACACGAAATACGCGGTAAGAACCGAGATCCGGTGATTTCGCTGATGAAACAACGCTGAAAATCCTGAGGCAGGCATTTGGATGTCCTCCAAACCAATTTACGGGACTGTTCAGCGTAAGCAGTCTATGGTAGATGCACAAGCGGAAAAGCCGCCCTGGGGAATGAGTTTCGCCGGACAAAACATCTGAATGTGACGTAAGGGCCGGCAAAAGACTGCGCAGTTTGGTGCTTCCGGGGCCCGTTTCCACGCACTGCCACAAATGCGACGGCCTCGTATTAGCTGTTGGAAAACGCAATAAAGTGCGAAAAATCTCCAAAGCATGGCTTGCCTGTCTGCTCCCAGGACCAATCGCATCGGCAAGCTGCAGCTAAACTCCGATCTGAGATTTTTCCTCCCTCATAGTACCACTCGCTCAGAATGAGCCACCTCCAAAGCCGCCCCGCTGGCCGAAGATGGCAGAAACACTTTTTGAAAGCACGCTCGGTACGAGTCTCGATGGACGCTGCTACCGAGCGAAATCGCTGATGAACAATCTCAGGCCAGATCACTCAACGCCTGGATGGAGTCGGTAAACAGTGAGTCAAGCAACTGCAGGTCTTCGTGGGTTCCCACAGAACCTGCAACGGTCTGTCCGAAGCTTTCCTGCTGCGTTAACGACCGCTGTGCTTTTACCTTCACAACGGGCTGTAACGTAACTACAGGGGCCGCCTGGTCATCCCCGCTGAGCTGGCGAATCCAGTCGGCAGAAATTAATCGTGCCCAGCCCGAGTCCTGCCCACCGTCAACCACTGTGACGCCGTTAATCGAATGGGCTTCAATGCGATCTCCTCGGCTAAGCATGTCCCGGCCGTCAATCGGGGCGGCGACGCCAGTCGGGGCAATCAGGTCTCCACCCCCAACGCGCTCGCCAGTTGACTGCAGGTCGATGGCGTTAACAGCGCGCCGCTGGCCGGGTTGCAGGGTGCCGGCCATCAGGCTGTCTGGTGTGGCCTGACCGTCAAGGTCGCTCAAGCCCAGCACGTGGCCCATTTCATGGGTCAACACGGTCAACAGGTCCATCGTGCCTTCAGGAACGGTTTCGCTCATGGAACCCACGTACCAGCCGTAACCCAGCGCGTCGTCATCCAGCACGATCCGCGAGGATCCTGTAAGGCCCAGC
>CAIQIE010000332.1 GCA_903871805.1 uncultured Planctomycetaceae bacterium
TCCGGTGCCGACAGCCACAATGCCAGAACAAACGCGGCACCGGCAAGTGACAGGACACCCCCTGCAGAAAGTAACGCTCGATTCATAAGAAATGGAAGACCTGCAAGAGGACCTGGCGGAACACAGAAACCCCGGTACGGTTAATCCCGTTCCGGGGTTTTGTCAAAACACAGTATCAATCAAAAGCGATCAGCGTCCCTGAGGACTTGTGACAGCCTCCATGACCCTTTCCAGATTGAAGCTGCCAGGCTTCTGGCGAGGCGGGAACTCACGGAAGCTCTGGAGCCATTGGCCAACATAACCTGCTGCCGGGGCAATCATGAACATCCGTTCCAAATACCATTTCTGATAGCCTATTGCGTTTTCATCCTGAGCGCGTTCGAAGGGATCCATACGGAGGTTTGTCAGTCGTGGAGCCCGCAGTTGGACAAATGGCTGCTGCCATACGTTCATGCCTTCAGCTTCCTGCACCAGAAACGTGACTTTCCAGTTTTCGTATCTCAGAGCTGCGACGCTGCCGTCATCAGTCCAGTAAATGAATTCCTTGCGCGGCCATGGACTTTCCCCCTTCAGAGCCGGAATCAGATTGTATCCATCAAGGTGCACCTTGTAAGTCATCTGACCAGCCTTCCGCCCCTTCAGCAGGTCTTCTCTGACTGTTGTATCACCGGCTGCAGCCAGCAGAGTCGGCAGCATGTCCTCGTGAGCAGCAATTTCGTTAATCACTGTGGCGGGTTTAATAACGCCTGGCCAGCGAATTGCACAGGGGACGCGGTAACCGCCTTCCCACTGAGTATTCTTCTCGCCCCGAAACATTGTGGTTCCGCCGTCAGGCCATGTAAACGTTTCGGCGCCATTGTCCGTGGAATAGATTACGATGGTATTGTCATCCAGCCCGAGGTCATGGATTCGATCAAGCACCTTACCAACATGGCCATCATGCTCAACCATGCCGTCAGCATAAACGCCAAGGCCCGTCTTTCCTTCTGATTCAGCCTTCAGATGTGTGAAGATGTGCATTCGGGTGGAATTCCACCAGAGAAAGAACGGTTTACCGTCTTTTGCTGCGCGGCCCATGAAATCCAGCGCTTTTTCATTGACTTCTTCGTCAATTGTCTCCATTCGCTTGCGCGTCAGCGGGCCGGTGTCTGTGATGCGGCCATCTGCAAAACTGTGAATGACTCCGCGCGGAGCGAATCGTTTGCGGAATGCCTCACCCTTCGGATAGTCCGGATTCTCGGGTTCTTCCTCTGCATTCAGGTGGTACAGATTTCCAAAGAATTCATCGAAACCATGAGCCGTTGGCAGCATGTCATCTCTGTCGCCAAGATGATTCTTTCCAAACTGACCAGTGACATACCCGCGGGCCTTCAGCATCGTGGCAACTGTCGGGTCTTCTTTCTTCATCCCTTCCGGAGCACCTGGGAGCCCTACTTTTGTCAATCCGGTTCGAATAGGAGACTGCCCGGTGATAAAGGCGGCGCGGCCGGCAGTACAGCTTTGCTGACCATACCAGTCAGTGAAAATTGCCCCTTCTCTGCCGATTCGATCGATGTTGGGCGTCTTGTAACCCATCATCCCCATGTTGTAGGCACTGATATTAAATTGCCCGATATCGTCCCCCCAGATCACCACGATGTTCGGCTGTTTTTCAGCAGCATGAACACTGTTCACCAGCAACCCAAGCAAGCCGACTATGAACGCTCCA
>CAIQIE010000333.1 GCA_903871805.1 uncultured Planctomycetaceae bacterium
CAGCGGTCCTCTGGATCTTATTCCGCTTTGGTTGATCATGCCGCTCACGATGATTGTCAGCCTGTTGGCACTGGAGACGGGATACAAATCCGGAATCTGGAGGCACTCTCGTGCAGCCGATGAAAAGGAGGCGCCTGTGGCAGCGATGGCCGCCGCCGTACTGGGTTTGCTCGCCTTTATGCTGGCGTTCACGTTCAGCATGGCGGCCAGTCGCTTTGACGCACGTCGACAGGCGGTACTTGAAGAAGCAAATGCGATTGGCACATCCCGCCTCAGATCTCGCCTCCTTGCTGAGCCACAGCGTTCGAAGATGACCGAACTTCTCCGTCGCTACACCGAGATTCGAGCTCAGAAGCTGACTTCGGAGAATCTGGCCCATGTATTGGCGGAGTCCGAAACACTCCACGAGCAAATCTGGCAACAAGCGGTGGTCTCCGCGGAATCAGATCCCCATTCCATTATGACGGGGTTGTGTCTGGAGTCACTCAACGAAACCATTGATCTGCACGCGAAGCGAGTTTACGCGGGTCTCAACAGCCGAATTCCGATTACAATCTGGCTGGCTTTGCTTGCGCTGGTGATGCTGGGTATGTTTTCGCTGGGATATCAGTCCGGGATTTCAGCCACGCGTCGTTCCCCTGGAATGCCAATCTTCACCCTGGCCTTTTCCGGAGTCCTTTACCTCATCGTTGATCTGGATCGTGCCCATGAAGGGCTGATGCAGGTCAGTCAGGAAGCCATGATCCGTTTACGCGACTCAATGCTCACAACAACTCCGTAGTCGAGGCTTGTTCTACTGCCGCTGAATTGGAAATCCTCATGGCTGCATCGACGTATCCATTGCTTTATCAGATCAATACCAGAGTCTGGTTGACCGAGCTGTCACGCGTTATCGGGCGGCCTGCGACGCTGGACGATATTCCCGATACAGCACTGGACCGCCTTGCTGCACAGGGGTTTGACTGGATCTGGTTCCTGAGCGTCTGGCAAACAGGTCCAGGCGCGCGGCAGGTGTCTCTCAACAACGCCGAATGGCGTCGTGAATTTCAGGAAACGCTGCCGGATCTGTCCGAAGACGATATCGCAGGCTCCGGTTTCGCCATCACCGGATACACGGTGCATCGCAACCTGGGAGGAGATTCAGCGCTCGCCAGACTGCGCAAGCGAATGCATCTGCGCGGCCTGAAACTGATGCTCGACTTTGTCCCCAATCACATGGGCCTTGATCATCCGTGGCTCGAAGATCACCCGGACTATTTTGTGACGGGAACGGAATCTGACCTGGCAGGTGCACCGCAGAACTATGTCCGAGTCTCCCGCAAAAACGGTGATCTGATTCTGGCCTATGGCCGTGATCCGTACTTCTCAGGATGGCCCGACACGCTCCAGCTGAACTACGCGAATCCAGCCCTGCAGGAAGCGATGATTGCAGAGCTGATTCGAATTTCCGGGCAATGCGATGGAGTCCGGTGCGACATGGCCATGCTGATTTTACCCGAAGTCTTTGAACGCACCTGGGGCCGGCGTGCACCTCTGTTCTGGCCATCCGCGACTCAGCGGGTGCGTGAGAAAACTCCGGGCTTCCTGTTTATGGCCGAAGTCTACTGGGACATGGAATGGACGCTGCAGCAACAGGGTTTTGATTACGCTTATGACAAGCGACTCTACGACCGCCTTCGGGAGGGTCACGCGCGGCCTGTGCGAGAGCATTTTCAGGCGGAGCTGGAGTATCAGAACCGGCTGGTAAGATTTCTGGAAAACCACGATGAACCGCGAGCAGCGGCCGCGTTTACTCCGGAAGTGCATCAGGCGGCGGCAATCGTCACGTTTCTCTCACCGGGTCTGCGTTTCTTTCACCAGGGGCAGCTTGAAGGGCGCAGAAAGCGCATCTCACCGCACCTCGTCCGAGGACCAATCGAACCCCTCGACACACATCTGTGTCGGTTTTATGAACAGCTGCTGGCCGTGCTTCGTCAGCCAGTTGTTCGGAGCGGACAATGGCAACTGCTGGAATGCACGACCGCCTGGGACGGCAACTGGACCAGCGATTGTTTCGTGGTTTTTGCGTGGCGGGGTCCGGAGGGAGAGACCATGATCGTTGCCGTCAACTACGCGTCAAATCAAAGCCAGTGCCATGTCCGACTGCCGTTTGCGGATCTTACCGGCAGCCGCTGGCAGCTGCAGGATCAACTCAGCTCGGCGTGCCACGAATGGAGTGGAGACGACCTGCACGGCCGCGGGCTGTTTCTGGACCTGGCTGCGTGGCAGGCCCGTGTGTTTCTGTTGAGTCGTAGCAGGTAGTCACCGTTCCCACGAACACAGCGACAACCAGATGTGTCTGAAATCTCATGCCATACCACGCCCACAATGCTCAGACTCCGGACGAAACCACGCACCTCCTTACTCAGCTGGTCCGCCTCGGTGCGGCCATTGATAAAGAGCTGACCCTGATGAGCGAACGGATGACGTGGCTGAACCTTTCTGAATCATTCATCTTCTCTGCGTTCACTGTCGCGGTGGCCAACCGTGACAAGGCACTGGCTCTGGAACTCCTCGCCTGTCTCATGCCGATTGTTGGATTTCTGATGGCCCTTCTGGTCTACCCCGCTCTGCTGGCAGCCCACAGCATGGCAAAGAGACTCAAGGAAACGAGACATGAACTGGAACTACTGATCCCGGTCAAACTCCAAATCGATTTGCGTGCCTCCAGGCGAGAGCAGTTCTGGGGAAGCGTACCAGCCTTCGTGATCCCGGTGATGCTCATGATGGTCTGGGGGATAATTCTTCTCACCCTGATTTTTGTGCAATGGCAATAGCCAGCAAATGTTTTCGCCGGCCGGTTTGGCACCAGGTCCCGATTCTTATTCCGTGTTCGATGGAGCCCTCGCGCCGTGTCGAGGCCACCGTCTTCCCGGGATGCGATCCTTCCTGCTCTCTGTTCCGACAAATCAGGGTTTGATCACTCCGTGAGTGCCTTGTGGAGTGCATATCGCCTGCGTTGACAGCCTGCGAGGACTTCCGTCAGGGGGAATGATGGCGAAGCGATAGTCATCACAACGGCGGGCGGCGATGGGTGGCGGAGCAGCCTCATTCGTCGTTGAATATGCGAGACTTCTGCGTCAGGACTGCAGGCTCGAAGAATACGCTTGATCCGTGGCGCAGGAGGTCCGTCACGATCGGTAGATGTACAGCGTTGCGTCCTTGTGGCAGCATGTCCCCGAAACCCGTCCAACTTCAGCAACACCCGCAAAAAACACCCTGCGGCAGTAACCGCCGAAAAAACCAGAGATCATCGGCAACAATCGCCACCACCGCCGGAAAACGTAAGGTTCGGAAGCACGGGCCATCTGAGTCGGGTAATGCATCGACGGGCTCATCTTGTACATAATCAGGAATACAGCGAGATTGTCAGTATTCTCGCGGATGAAACAGATTGATGTTATGTTCCGGTCGTTGAATTAAGGAGGCTGGGCAGTGAATCGGGTTCGCGCATCAGTTATTTTTTTCGTGTCAATGAGCATCGCGGCCGGGAATGCTGGCTGTATGTTGAGCGGCACCATGTTGGGGTCTAACATTCCGACGTCCAATCAACTCCAGACAGAGGACTCCCTGGAGTTCGAGACGACAGCGGTATCGAACAGCAATGGGGTGCGGTCCGACCACGGCATACTGGCTCTGAACGATCTGAAACCCGAGCAGCACGTTCGCCTGGTGACTCGCTCCAGCGACGAGATGAAAGATCAGGAGACCAGGTCCGATGAAATGCCCAATTCATTGGCGATGTACTTCGCCCTCGAACATGTGAACGGGACGATCGTCTCTGTGGACTCCAGTCGAATCGTACTTCGTGACGTTGTGATCACCTCGAACCGTGACGTCGATCCACCACGGAAAAGCTTTAACTTGATCCCCCACATTTTACCCAAGTCTGCTCGCGTGGCACTCAAACGTCGATACATAGAAGTTCCGGGGGAACTGGTTCTGCCCCGCAATCTGATTCGCGGTGCAGAGAAGATGACACCAGAGCAAATGAAAAGTCTGATGGAGGAAGTAGAAGAAGCTCGTCCGGAATTTGTGAAGTTTAATTTCAACGCTTGAGACTACACGTCAGGTGAACATTTTTCGCCCGAGTGGAGTTTGGGACTGAGATAGCTAAGCGACGTTCATCCCGGGAATAGTCGCGTTTCTCTCCGACGAAACAAGCGCCCCGGATTTTTGCCCGCGAATCCGAGAGAACAAACGCGTCTCCGAAATCAAGAAAAAACGACGCTGATTCCTGATATTCCCATCGCTTCTCCAGGCGGGTCTCGCCACCACTCCATCGAGACGAATTACGGCAACTTGGGGCCATCCAACTTGGAGCCATCCATCTATTATGAACTGTCACAAGTCACTGACGTGAAAACACTTGCATCGACGGATTGGTGATCTTGCATCGGGTAATTTGAAGGCATTCATGGGCTATCCACACCACCGCAGTTTGCCTGCCCCAGACCATTCCGCCTCCGCAATCGCTCGCTCCCCAGGCCGCGTTCCTCCGTATTGATCCGTGGTTGAAAAAAATCCAATGCCCGGTCGCAGGGGCAGAATACCTGACCTCAGACCTCAGACCGCCGCGGCGATTCATCGATCCGCACATGCACATATGCCGTCGCGTTAGATTTGAATTGCGAAGCAATGCCA
>CAIQIE010000334.1 GCA_903871805.1 uncultured Planctomycetaceae bacterium
CAATCGACCACTCACCGCCAGTGCCTGGATCATCAGGGCATTCCATTCCGTCAGTACCTTGTCATCCAGAAATGGACGCTCCCGCTCAGCACGTACGGCCAGTAGCCGATGCCGACACTGCGTAAGCACTTCCTCCAGACGCGTGGTCTCTGCCGCTGACGCTGTGACACGATCGCCCTGGTCTTCGGGCAGGTAAAGAATCCGACCATGCTCAAAAGACTGCGGCTGATCAAATCCATAAGTCTTCAGAAACTGATCCGCCTCATCCCCCTTCAGATGTTCACGAATCTCCGATTCAGTCCATACGTAAAACTCGCCCTCAATCGCGTGCGTCTCTGCATCCAGCGCTGAACAGAAGGCTCCCTCCGGCAACAACATTTCACGCCGAAGAAACGACACCAGCTCATCAATCACCTGACCATACAAAGGATCCGGATTCTCCAGGGAAACCTGCGCGTAGATTTCCAACAGCTGAGCCTGGTCGTACAGCATCTTTTCAAAGTGCGGTACAGTCCATGTTCTCTCGGTGCTGTATCGATGAAATCCACCACCCAGATGATCCCGTATCCCGCCCCTCGCCATCGCGGTCAGTGAGTGTCGCACAATCGACATTAATTGTGGATCCTGCGTTTCCCGGAATTGCTGCAACAGGAACATCAGTCGCGGGACGCTGGGAAATCGAGGCCCATCGGGCCTGCGCCGATTCAGATCGACGCCACCCCAAACCTCGTCGTAGTTCTGACAGATTGCTTCGGTAACTGCTCTGAGAAGTTCTGAGTCCAGTTTGACAGGTTCAGCAAGCACCGTCGGACCCGACAGTCGCCGCACTTCGCGAGCAATCATGCCGGATGTCTGCAGCACGCTTTCCCGCTGATTTTTCCACAGGTCCTGAATACGAGTGGCGGCCGTCAGAAAACCCGTGCGACCATCGGGGGTATCTTCCGGAGGCAGATAGGTTGCCCCGGCGATCGGGTTCCCTTCATTGTCCAGAAACAACGACAATGGCCAGCCACCACCACCGCCACTGCCCGCAGCCTGTTGGTACACAATCAGACTGGTCATATACAAATCATCAACATCCGGCCGCTCTTCCCGGTCCACTTTGATACAGACGAAGTGTGTGTTCATGTATTCCGCGATGCGGTCACTTGAAAACACTTCACGTTCCATCACATGACACCAGTAACAACTACTGTACCCAATGGATAAGAACACCGGTTTGTCTTCTGCACGTGCCTTTTCAAACGCTTCAGGTCCCCAGGGAAACCACTGGATCGGATTATGAGCATGCATCAGCAGATACGGACTGGATTCTCGCGACAGGCGATTGGCCGGTCGATTCGAATCCTTTGATGGCTTTGCCCCGTCTGTACCGTCGTTGCTGACAGCACCACCATCCGCCGCTGGTGTTGGAATAGCTGGTTCGTCCGAGTGCAGCCAACTGCCTCGTACCAGCAAACTCACGGTGAGCATCAGTCTGAACAGCGTCAGAAATGTTTGCATGGAAGATCGAGCGTTCATGGTGGGACACCCACTGAAACCTGGAGGCCACGGACCACAACGTCCGCCAGTTGTCAGGAAAATTCTTCGCTTCAAAGTCCCCGTAGTGTACTAAAACACCACCAGAAATCCCTTGAATCCGCGAAAACTCTGCCCGTTTCTATCCCGCTCGAAACAATTGATATCATTCAATTGTTCTGGAGAAGCATCTGAGCCTTCAGAAATCGGGATCACTCCGCCACAACCCGGCAGACGCTCGTTCGCTTGTTTTACCTGCCGCTGCTCTCTCGCCAGGTGGTCGTTTATTTCCGGTCAATCTCTGAGGATTTCCACGACCTCCACCGACAATCAACTCAGCAGACTGCGTCTGTCAGATGCTCAGGCTGGCTGGGCACCACACTTGCAGTCACCGTCGTCCGATTCACACAGCATCCCCACTGCTTGGCCGCAGATCTGCCCTGCCGTGGCGTCCGGGAATGACAATCGACAGACCACCAACTGACATGTCCAAATGGGGAACGTATCACAGTTTTCCGTGAACGCTCGGGCTGTGTTGCGTCGCAAACAGGCGGTTATCCCTGATCCAGTCTTCCCGAGTGTACGAAATGACGGATGTGTCCGTTTCGCGAACTTCCAGCATCGACAATCGAAATCCCATTTCTGTGATCTCTGTGAACAGCATCCAGGCCAGATTTTCCACACTGGTAGGACCATTGAACAACTTCAGTTTGAAATTTTCACCCGTCCGCCGGCAATGGTCCTGAAGTGTTTCGTACAGTGGATCCTGAATGTTAATCAGCATGCCATGGTCGTAATGCTCTTTCAGCCATGGTTCGACCTTGTCGTCAAAAGTGCCAAACAGCGTACTGATTTCACCGTCCCGCTCGACCTCAAAAAAACAGCGAATTCCATATCGGTGGCCATGCGGATTGCTGCACTTGTCCCGCAGCGTCTCGTTCCGGTGAGCGGCGTAGAATTTGTACTCTTTTTGAATGATCATCACTCTTCTCCGAGGGCATAGCTGTTTTCCAGCCAAAGCATATCAGGATTCCTTTCCGTTTTCCCGAGTCCTCCCCGTTCACCAGCTGGGGTTCTCAGAAAACCCCGGTTTTTGCTTCGCCGCTGCTTCCAGGATATCCTGCAGTCGATCTGTTGCAGCCCGAATTGTCCAGTGCGATTCGATCGCCGACTTCGCCTCTATCGCCCTGAATTTGGCTGCCTCGGCCCGCTGTCGCACTTCCCGAATCGCCATCTGCAGAGCTCCCGAGTCGTTCACTCGGCATAACACTCCCAAGCGCCCGCCTTCCAGAATCTCCGCCGGTCCTGATTCACAGTCACTGGAGATCACTGGTGTGCCGCACACCATTGCTTCCAGCAGGACATTGGGCATCCCCTCGACCAGCGACGGCAGCACAAACACACTGGCGCTGCGATACCACGCGGCTGCGTTCGTCTGAAATCCTGGCAGATGCACCACATCATGCAGTCCGGACTGGTCAATCTGACGCTGCAATTCTTCCCGATGGCCACCCTCGCCCAATATCGCCAGCCGATAGTCCGTTTGCGGATCTTCCCGCACCAGCCGACTTACCGCTTCAATCAGCAGATGCCAGCCTTTTTCGCGGTTCAACCGGCCCGCTCCAACGATCCGAAACACCTGACGGCTACCTGTGTCCCTCGTCCACCATTGATCTGACACCATCTGCACGGATTGCTGCTGCAGCTGAACCATGTCGATCCCATTGTACTGAGTCACGATTCGTTCCGGGGCAATTCCGTAAAATCGAATGGCTGCGTTTCGAGCTCCTTCTGAGACTGCCAGTACCCGCGTTGATCGGTTGTAGAGTCGATGCAGCAGTCGACGCTTGAACCACTGAAACCTTCCTGCCACCGGAGCAAACCCCGTTTCGGGATTGGTTACAATCGTCGAAACGTTCGGTACACCAATTCGCTGAGCCCCGGCAGCGGTGATCAACGTCATCAGAAATGTTCGGTCATAACTGACGTCCGCTCGCAGCTCGTGCAGACATGCGGCATAGTCTGCCACGCGACGCGAATGCATTCGCCCGGGAAGATACCAACCCCCGCCGCGAACCCGCTCTTCAAACGCAAATACTGGCACATCGCTCGGTATCTGATCCAGTAGCGGACCAGATCGATACACCAGATACAGATACGGCTCAAAACGCTTCCGATCCAGATGCTTCAGGATCTGCACCATCTGCCGCTCTGAGCCACCACCGTGCATGGCGCCTATGGCACACAGAACTCGAATTCGTCGCAGGCTCACTGACACCCTCCCGCTCAGTACCTCCAATATGCTTTTCGAGGCTGGTTTCCGCGTCTCTGGTCGCCATTTCCTGGCTCAACACTCTGCTCAGTCTTCACATCTGCCCTGCACCCGAGCAACGGATCTTCGGCACTCTATAGTTCACCAGATTTCGCACCTGGCTCAGGAACCAGGTCCAGCACATCAGCAATCGTCTGCAGTGCCTCTATCAGGAATGAAATGTGTTCATCAAGATCGACGCCCAGATCTGCTGCCCCGCGCACAATATCATCGCGATTCACCGCAGCGGCAAAGGAGGCCGTCTTCATTTTCTTTCGGACACTCTTCGCCGTCATTCCCTCCAGACGGCCTGGTCGCATCAGTGCACAAGCAACCAGAAAACCACACAACTCGTCACAGGCATACAACGCTTTGTCCATTGGTGAAATGCGAGGACAGTCGGTCAGGTAATCCGCGTGCGATTTGATTGCATAGATCACATCTTCCGGATAGCCCTTTGACCTCAGTATCTCTGACCCCTGAAGCGGATGATCCGGAGGGTCAGGCCAGCGTTCATAGTCAAAGTCATGCAGTAGTCCCGTTGTGGCCCATTTTTCCGCGTCTTCACCCAGTTTTTCTGCATAGGCACGCATCGCTGCTTCCACCGCAAACATGTGCCGCTGCAGTCCCGGATTGCTGACGTATTCACGCAGTAGCTGCAGATTCTGTTCGCGATTCATCAATCGACTCCATTAACCAGGTAATCGTTGAAAGGAATGCCGGCGTTCCCTCAGGCAGAAATAAAGACGATTCTTCTGATGCCATCATATCGCACGATCGTCACGATCGTATTTGTCACTGACCCATAGCGGACGGAACTGGCAGTTCTCCGAAATTCCCTCCTGATGAATACTCGGCGACATCAATGCGACTGATCGTCCAATGCCCCCGATATGAAATTCAATCTGTGAGTTACGGTGTCTGTTCACCCGGACGATTCAGAAATCGCTGGATAATCGCCTGACGTGATCCCAGTACTATCCCGGTCAGAAAGCCGGCCACATGGCAGGCATTCGCCACATTTCCGAAGATCCCTGTCATACACATCAACATGAAAAACACTGAATACACTACCTGGTCCTGACTGAGTCCTAAACCCACATGAGGTTGTGTCCGACCCTTCAACCATGCATACCCAATCAAACCAAACACCACTCCGGACATACCCCCAAACCTCGGACCTGACCAGCACAACTCTGCCAGATTGGAAACGATCGCCACGACCAGCACCAACGCTCCGAAACGCCATGATCCGCGAACAAACTCAATGTATCGCCCAAGGCCCCACATCCAGTGCATGTTGAAGAAGAGATGCAGTACCCCAAAATGCAGAAAGATCGGCGTCACAATTCGCCAGTACTGACCGCTCTTCAGTAGTCCATTCAGATCCGGCTTTGAGGGATCGCGAAACAACTGCAGTAAGAAGTTGTCTGTTGATTGAAATCCGAGCAGCGGCTGAATAAACAAGGCGTCCAACACAGGAGATTCGTAGTCGTTACAGGTTGGAAAAAATAAACCACCCTCTTTCGACGCCTTCTGCCAGTCCGTTGTGATCAACACCACCAGAATACTCAGGCCGGTCAGCAGGACGGTCAATGGAAAACACCGGTACCAGACACCATCCCAGCGCTCTCTCAGACGCCGTGCTGCTTTGTCAACAGACACTGATCGACGCTCCTCCACAACGGCCGGCTTCGTTCGAATCGATGCGATTGCCTGAGTCACAGCGTCAGAATACGGATCATCCAGATACGTCTCCAATACCTGCCGAGCCTGATGACGTTGATCATCATTAATGATCCAGACGGTGTACTCGTCCTGTTCCGGCTCCACCTGATTCAGAATCTGATGCGATGTCAGA
>CAIQIE010000335.1 GCA_903871805.1 uncultured Planctomycetaceae bacterium
GCGACCTGGGGAACGCTTAGAACCTCAAATTCGCAACATCCATGGCCATCCCGGCATCGCGAACGCACCTGCACCGGTGCCCCCAAAACCTGCTCCAAAACTTCACGCTCCACCTGACAAATTGACTCATCCACATCCGCCAGCATCGGAAACGGACACGACGTCTCTCGCAAAATCCGTAACCCACCATGATGCTGAGACTCAATGTTGAATCCACTGGACTTCATCTCACTGGCCAGCTGATCCAGCCGCTCGTCCATCGTGCCACCTTCGGTCAACTGACGACGAAACCGCTCCGCAAGCACGTCCCGGATTCGCCCCAGCAGCACATTTCGAGCAACTTCGTCCTGCAGCCCGGTAATCGCCTCCCAGAATACCACCGCCAATTGACGGTAATTTTCACCCAGCGAATGCAGCCCCTCGGCCGTGACCCGATAAAAATGCCGCGGACGCCCACGTGTCTGACCCTGCAGCGCCGCCTCAATCAGGCCAGAACCTTCCAGGCGACTAATTCGCTGCCGAACCGCCGTTCTGGTCACCCCCAAAACATCGCACAACGCCTGTACATCGGCACCACCCGTCCGGTGCAGATGCTCAAGTATTTCGCGATCTCGTGAGTCGACCGATGCCAAGAAATATCCCCTGAATTCTCTGTATTACCCAAGCGGCCACCTGCGAACCCGTGATCTGCACGCCAGCCACTTTTGCTAGTATTCCACCTTGTGTATCGTACCCGGCGGAAACATTTTGGCAATTAACGATGCCAAAAATGTTGGAAAGTGAGATGTCGTCTCAGAAATGCGAGCCCCGACTTTCTCGATTACGTGCTCTATTCCGCGAAATTCTCCTGCCGTTCTCAGTATCGTTTGCCTTTTCGAATCCCTATAGTCCGCTCCAACATTGTCATTCTGTGTGCAGCGAGGCGATCGAATGCTGGAAGAGTCAGGCAGAGAAACAGCCGCCCGGGAACCCGATGTGGGCCGGTTTGTTGTGCGATACGGCACATCAAGGCTTCTCGGAGATTTTGAAGCAAGGCGCGGCCTGGCTTTTGCCCGTGGTCAGGACGTGATTGTGCGTTCTGATCGGGGGGTCGAATGGGGTGTGGTGCTTTGTCCCGCGACTTCCCAGACAGCCACCTATCTTGGGGGAAATCGTGCCGGTGGCGGCCGCATCCTCAGACAGGTCACCGACGAAGACCGTCGTGCCAGACTGGAAGCCGTGGACCGCGAAAAAGAACTGTTTCATCGCGCTGAACTGATGATTCGCGAGCGATCCATGCAGATGCAGCTTGTCGACATCGAGCGAATCTTTGGCGGGGAAAAACTGATCCTCTTCTACCTCGCCGAAAGCCGCGTCGACTTTCGCGAACTTGTCAAACTCATGGCAAGGGACTTCAATACCCGCATCGAAATGCGGCATATTGGCATCCGCGACGAAGCAAAACTGCTCGCAGACTACGGAGATTGCGGCAAACCAGTCTGCTGCAACACTCATCTTCAGGAAATGCCGCCGGTTTCCATGAAGATGGCCAAACTACAAAAAGCCACGCTGGACCCCAATAAGATTTCCGGCCGCTGTGGACGACTCAAGTGCTGCCTGCGCTATGAATACGACACCTACGAAGAACACCGCCGCGAACTGCCGCCGATCGGAGCCACCGTGGTCACCCGAAATGGCCAGGGGCGAGTTCTGTCGCAGGAACTTCTCTCCCGAAAGCTGATTGTCGCTTTTGACGATGGCCGCCGCCTAATGACCGCTGCAGACGATATTGTCACTGTGGTTTCCCGAGGTGGCAGAAAAAATGGTCTTGATGACGATGACGAATAAAAACGTCGCGAAAGACGCTTCATTCAGCGGCAGTCACTCGCTAGTATTCCTGCACAATTGTCGCTGTGCGGTAATGTCCTGACATCAACAGGAACTCACCAACAATCCGGCCATTATGGCCAGTGGCGACAATCTGGTGTTTGCCCCTCCGGGGAAGTCATAGTGGTGCAGTCGTTACGCAACAGGGTCGCTCGTCGATGACATCCCTCAGCAGTAAGTCCTCCGGGTCCTATCATCCTTTGGCCTACAAATTCGTCTTTACGGCGCTTCGCTTTACCCAGGAACAACTGGGACGAGACAAAGCCTCAGAAAAAACCGGCCACATCTCCGGCACCGAACTTCTGGAAGGCATTCGCAAACTCGGACTGCAGCACTTCGGAATGCTGTGTCCAATTGTCTTCCGCCGCTGGGGTATTCAATCTACTCAGGATTTCGGACGAATCGTGTTTCACATGATCGAATCCGGTGATATGCGAAAAACCCAGGATGACTCTCTCGAAGAATTCCTCGGCGTCTACGACTTCACTCGCGTGTTTGTCTCCGAGTACGTCCCCGACACAAGCGATGCGTTCTAAACTGCACCCGGCTTCCATATTGACGTTGGCACCCGTCATTCGTGTGCAGGCGGAATTCCAACCACAACTGGCGGCCCCTTGACAATGAGCTCAGGGACGAGTCGACCTCCAATTGCACATCAATTCCGGATGACCAACAACGCGGTCCTCATTGTGGAAGCCATTAAAAAACCGCAAGCTGGCAAACCTCTGACTCCCTGAATGCACGGCGCGAATCGCCTGCTGCGCAGGGATAAGCCGGCTAACTTGTGGTTGATCTTTTTTTGCCCTGCTTTCTCGGCTGGCCCCTGCAAAACGGACTGCTGCCGGACGTGCGATTCAGTCAGAAAAGGCTTGCAGAAAATCAGCATCTCACGGTGCATCGCGCCGACAAAGCGACTCTGATTCCCTGCTCGCAGGAATAACTGGGGCAGGGCCTGCGATTCAGGCACAGGGCCGGGCAGGAAATAGCCAGTGGCAAGCGACAAGCCGCCACCGATTTGGACCAAAGCCACCTTCCTTGTCCTTCATGATGCGGCACTGAGGATAAGTCGTTGGCAGTTTCCCAGACTTCGGCTCGCCAGTCGCTGGCACCTGATATCGCGCCACCGCGTAAAATGTCGTGACATACCGAGACTGCCACGGTCGGATTTCCCTAAAATACCGAGCCAGAAGCCATTGCCGTGAGCGGTATGGTGATGTTGTTTCAGAAAATTCGGCTCAGTGTGAC
>CAIQIE010000336.1 GCA_903871805.1 uncultured Planctomycetaceae bacterium
AATCTCCTTTGCGTCTTTGCGTCTTTGCGTGACAAACACATCCTCACGCAAAGGCGCAAAGACGCAAAGAAAACAAGGATGCAGGGTTAGCGGTGTCAGGTCGCATTTGGTCACCGGGCAGGCCAAACCGGCATGCGATTCAGCCCGGCGTGGCTGGCGGAAAATTGCGAGCGACTTCGTTCGTTTGTCGAGCCCTGAGCGTAAGCGCCGGGTTTGCGTGGTGACCGACTCCCTGACGGTCGCGGCTCGTTTTTGGCGCTGGGGCGGTGTACCGGGTAGGCGTGGGTTGCAGCGACCTGTCGTAAAATTCTCGCGTCGCATGTTCGCATAAAAGCAGCACGGCGCGAGCCGTCCGGTGTCTAATCTCCTTTGCGTCTTTGCGTCTTTGCGTGACAAACACATCCTCACGCAAAGGCGCAAAGACGCAAAGAAAACGAGGATGCAGGGTTAGCGGTGTCAGGTCGCATTTCGTCACCGGGCACGCCAAAACAGAGAAAAAACAGCATGGCGAAAGGAACACAGATGACATCGCGCAACATGAGAACGCCCATCCGAAAGTGACTGAGCAGTGGAGACACGATTGGGAGCATGGCAGGAACAATCACCAGACCGGACTGCGGGGCCGTACTAGTCCCATCATTTTTCGCGGAGGAGCCCCGGTCACTCTGACAGAGTGCCTTTGGAACTGGGGATACCGGGCTGGCGGGGATCTATGGACACAGCCATGCGAATGGATCGCGCGAGTGATTTGAAGATGGCTTCAGAAATGTGATGACTGTTGGTTCCGTGATGCAGAATCACGTGCAGATTCATCAGCGCATTGGAAGCTACGGCGGTCCAGAATTCCTGCACCAACTGCGTATCAAATTCCCCAATTTTCTCCGTCAGAAAACTGGCTTTCCAGACAAAGGCCATGCGTCCGCTGAGATCAACAGCCGTCGTCACCAGCGTTTCTTCCATGGGCAGGGTGAAGTGTCCATAGCGATGGATGCCGCGTTTGTCGCCGAGTGCCTGAAGCAGACAGCGTCCCAGACAAATTCCGGTATCTTCCACTGTGTGATGATGGTCAACGTGCAGATCCCCGGTGGCACGCACACTCAGATCCACCAGGCTGTGCTTTGCCAGGAGCGTCAGCATATGGTCAAAAAAGCCAACCCCGGTAGAAATGTCCGCTACGCCCGTGCCATCAAGGTTCAGAGACAATTCGATTTGGGTCTCTGCGGTATTTCTGGAAATGGATGCGGTGCGGGACATGAATGGCTCACTGGTCAATCAAAATGGTCTCTGTGAATCCCAGCGGGGACGGGCCCCGGTCTGTCGACAGACTATTTCACTGGAATCGGCCTTTCCCTGACGGAATGCAGAAGGCTCATCCGAGGAATTCAGGTCTCCAGTCACAAATCGCCGAAAGATTCGTCACAATCGGGCACTTGCACAGGTTATGGTGGGCCTTCACGGCTCTGAGAATCCGAAGCTATCACCCGGACTCAGTGTCGATTGTTCCTTAGAACCCAGTATCTTTCCAGCACCATGCACGTGATTTTCTGGAGTCTTTCCATTCTGAGTCTGCTGGCGCTGTATCACACAGTGGCCATGCGATCGCTTTGCGCCGGGCTGACTGTCCGCTACACGTGGTACTGGGCCGTTACGTCCACGGCCGTGTTCTGCGTCTCCACCATTCTGTGCGGTCCCGTCTTTCACGATACCTCCGGGTGGCTTTCCGGTCTGCAATGTCTGTCTGCTGTGATGTTGCTGACACCCTCTGTCTGCACCCTTGGAGCACGTCGCCCGGGAGTCGCGGCGTGGCAATGGTTCGTGGTCCTGCCGCTGGTCTTTGTGCTCGCATGGCCGGGACTTATTCAGATCGCGACCAGCCATGGACGTGGCACTGTGCAGCTCAGCGGGCCCGCCATCATAGGCTTCGCCGTCGTGACCCTGATGAGCGCCAGTCCCGGGCTGAGCCGGACAATGACGCTGCCCACGCTGCTGCATCTGTTGACGGTCCTGCTGACACTGTGGCCTCTCACCGGCTGGCCGTGGTTTCCGATTCCAGCCAGTCTGTTCGCGCCCGTTCCGCTGCTGGCCTCAAAAGTCCTTGCCAACAGACAGCTCCGATCACGACTGGCACAGATCTCGGCCTCCGCGTCGGCGGCCGATCGTCTGAATGAAGTCTGGGGGTTCATTCAGGACTTTTATGGCGTCGTCTGGCCTCAACGCATCATGGAACGCATGCGGCAGTTTGAACAAGCCGAAAAATGGCGATGCCGTCTGACAGAGGATGGGTTTCAGAAACACGACGCCTCAGAATTGACCCACGCGGATCTTGTGAAGCCCGTGGAATCCTTTCGCTGGGTGCTGCAGAGATTTGCGGACGCCGACTGGATCGACAGATATGTTCCGGCGATCGCCCCTGGCAACTCTTCCTGGCCAAAACCCTGATGCGTTTCCCGGAACGGGCGTTTTTTACTGAGTGAATCGACATTCGTTGACGCGAACGTTTCCCATTGCCCGCTGTTCCAGCGCTGTTCACTTGCCACACGCATTTTTTCGCTGCAAAATCCGGGTTTGCGAATCCTCTGTTTCGGCAAAGACTTCTCATTATGGCCCGAAAAAAAACCACGTCCGAAAACGACGAAGTGGTCGTAGAACCGTCACTGGAACTGGCGATGGGCGAGTTGTCGCAGATCGTACAGAAACTGGAGTCCGGCCAGGAATCGCTGGACGAATCGCTGGCCCAGTTTGAACGCGGTATGACGCTGCTGCGTGTCTGCCACAGACGTCTGGATGAAGCGTCGCAACGCATTGAAATCGTCACTCGCGCAGGTGCCAGTGGCGAACCAGAAACTCAGCCCTTCGATGGGCGGGCAACCCTGCAGAAAGATGCCACGGCAACCGCAGGTGGTAATTCAAAACGGCCAGCAGGCGAAGATGATGACGCAGGATTTCTTTTCTGACCCAAACAGGGACAGGACCTGCAACCGACGGGGGATCCTGGGTGGCATACACGGAAGTCGCCCAGTGTGTTGCCATGGGGTTGCCCGGCACAAAATCCCAACGCTCCGCAGGCCCGTGATCTTTACCCCAAACGTTCCATACGAATTTTAACACCCTGACTTTTCAAAGACTTTCAGACGGAGATACGAGGATGAAAAATAACACCCGGGGATTGCTGAGTGTGCTGCTGGCAGCCGCGACGGCGGTCGGTACCACGGCGTTTGGCCAGGACAAAATTGCAGACACTCCGCTGGCAGTGAAGGCCGAAAGGGCCTTCGCCAACCTGGACTTTAATCGCCCCATCGTGATCACTCACGCAGGCGATGGCACCAATCGCGTTTTTGTGGCAGAGCAGGAAGGTATTATCAAAGTCTTCGCGAATGATCAGGAAACGGAAGAGTCCTCAGTCTTCCTGGATATCGACGATCGCTGCGTGTATGCCGACAATCAGAACGAAGAAGGTCTGCTGGGCTTTGCGTTTCATCCGGAGTTCCGAACAAACGGGGAATTCTTCGTCTACTACACCTCCAGCGACGAAGATCATCTCTCCAAAGTTTCCCGATTTCGCGTGTCCCGAGACAATCCAAATGTTGCCGATGCCGCCAGCGAAGAAGAAATCCTGCGCATCCCGCAGCCATTCTGGAATCACAATGGCGGCACAATTGAATTTGGGCCGGATGGCTATCTTTACATCGCACTGGGTGACGGGGGCAGCGGCAATGACCCACAGGGAAATGGTCAGAATCTGACCACTCTGCTGGGGTCCATCCTGCGGATCGACGTCAACACTAAAGACGCCGGAAAAAACTACGCCATTCCAAAGGATAACCCGTTCGTTGGTAAGCAGATCAAAGTCGGCTTCCAGGGAAAAACGGTTCCCGCCCGCGGTGAAATCTATGCCTACGGAGTTCGGAATATCTGGCGAATGTCGTTCGACCGCAAGACCGGAGAACTGTGGGCCGCCGACGTCGGTCAGAATCTCTGGGAAGAAATCAATCTCATCAAAGCCGGAGGCAACTATGGATGGAATGTCCGCGAAGGCAAACACTGGTTCCGCCCCGATGGCAATGACGGCGTTCGCAGCGATCTGATTGATCCGATCTTCGAATACAACCACGACGTCGGTAAATCCATCACCGGTGGCACCGTCTACCGCGGCACACAGGTCCCTGAACTGATTGGCAAGTATGTGTATGCGGACTACGTCAGCGGCAGACTTTGGGCCCTGGATTACGACACCGCAGCCGGAAAAGTGATAGCCAATTACTCATTGTCCACGGAACAGCCAGGAGAAAATCTTCCGGTGATGTCCTTCGGTACCGATGAAACCGGCGAGCTGTATTTCACAACGCCATTCGGAAGTCTGCATCGATTTCGATCAGGCAACTGACACGCCAGACGCTGCGTTCGGCAGGCGGACAACAGTCACCGGACATACTGGTCGCAGTGGGCCCGGAAAGATCGCCAAAAGTGTTTCTGAAACGCCCGGCATTTTGCAAAATGCCGGGCGTTTTTTTATGGTCCCTGCATCAGCAGGTGGGCTGCCGGATTTTCGATGCCCCGGATCAAATCCTGCAGAAATCGGGCCGCCGGCGCACCATCCACCACCTGATGGTCAAACGTCAGGCTCAGTACCATTTCCTGCCCAACCACAACACGGTCGTCGTCCCCCACAATCGGAATTTTCCGGATCGCACCAAGGCCCAGAATTGCCGTTTCCGGAGTGTTGATAATCGGGGTGAAGGCATCAATCCCCTGACTGCCCAGGCTGGAAATCGTGAAGATGGCTCCCGTCAGATCTTTGCTGCTTAAACGTCCACGGCGAGCTTTATCGATGCTTTGAATCGAGTCTCTTGTCAGGTCGCTCAAAGTCCGGCGCCGCACATTTTTCAGCACCGGAACAATCAGCCCGTCCTCGGTATCCACCGCCAGTCCCAGACAAATGTTCTCAGGATCAGGCAGCACAAGCGTATCCCCGTCCCGACAGGCTCCGATCAGGGGATGCCGCACCAGACATTCCGCAACCAGTTTTGCAATCATGTCATGGTAGGAGGGAACGGGGGCAATGCCTGCCGCCTTGAACTGATTCCGCAAACTGACCAGATTGGCCGCATTGGCCCGCGACGTCAATGTCACGGGAACCGTCTTCTGCCGACTCTCCTGCATCCGTTTTGCAATGACCGCGCGTCGGCCGGCCAATTCCTGACGCTGCTGTTGTCCCGGGCCTGTTGAAACCGTTCGCGTTCCAGCGGCCTCGCGCACATCCCACTCCCGAATTCTGCCATTCCTGCCGGAGCCGCGCAGCACAGTCCAGTCAATCCCCAGTTCCTTTGCCGTTTTTCTGGCCCGCGGGGTCGAAAATGGGGCCTGATGTTCGACACCGGCGGACTTGTTTTCTGATCGTGGCTCCGAGCTGCCTGATGCTGCAGGCGGACGCGTCTGGCCGCTGCGGACATCGTCGTCCGTTATGCGTCCATCACGCCCGGTTCCGGTCACCTGTTTCAACGACACGCCCAGTTCGCGAGCGAGTCGCCGAACGGATGGCGAGGCGACAGGCACATTCGTCTCCGACGAGTCATTCGCATCCGACGTTTTATTGTTTGTATCCAACTTTTCAGCGGCAGACGGCATCGCGGCCACCGGCGATACGCTCGGTGCCGCACCACCAGCCCAGGGCGGAAGTTCTCCTTCGGCCACCAGATATCCAATGACAGCACCGACCTTCAGCACGGTGCCAGTGACGGGGCCATCCGGTGGAATCCGCAGGATGCCCTCGTCCACGGCTTCAATCTCCTGCAGAGCTTTTTCTCCCTCCAGCTCAAACAGGATATCTCCGCGGCGAACCATCTGGCCGTCATGCTTCTGCCAACCGGCAAACGTACCTTCTTCCATGGACCAACCGAGTCGTGGGATTGTAATCTGTATGGGCATGGCTCTTCCGAAGTGCTGAAGGTTTCAAACCGACTCTGTCTCAGGCAATTCTGCAGGGGTGGTCCGGATTCGGATCGTTCGGCAGGGCAGGGCCACTATTCTGCAGCGAGGGCCCTCACAGCATCCACAACGGCCTGCTCTGAGGGAATCACAGCCGACTCCAGTGAAGGACTGTACGGCGTCGGTGCGAAGGCCCCGTTGAGCCGCCGAATGGGTGCGTCGAGGTAGTTAAATGCGACATCAGCCATCTGTGCAGCCACCTCAGCACCCGGGCCGTAATAGATCGGTGTCTCTTCCACGATCAGCAGTCTCCCGGTCTTTTTTACGGATTCGAGGATCAATTCCGTATCCAGAGGAGACACCGTGCGAGGGTCGATCAGTTCCACCGAAACACCTTGACTCTGCAGCGTCTCGGCAACACTCTGAACCAGCTGCACCATGCGTGCCAGAGCCACAACCGTGACGTCCTGCCCGGGACGGACAATGCGCCCTTTGCCAAATTCAATTTCGTAATCCTCTTCCGGGACCGCACATTTGGCGTTGAGCAATTCACGATGCTCCAGAAACATCACCGGATCGTCGCACCGCAGCGCACGATGCATCAGGCCTTTGGCGTCATACGCATTGGAAGGAACGGCCACACGGAGTCCGGGAACCTGACCATACAACGCACAGTAGCTTCCGGAGTGATGCGTTGCGGCGGAATGTCCAATTCCGATGCAGCCACGCAGCAACACTGGCATCTTCAGGCGACCACTGGACATGTACTGCATCTTGGCAATCTGATTGATGATCTCGCCGATAGAATCCAGGATGAAGTCGGCGAACATGAAATCGATGACCGGGCGAGTCCCCGTCATGGCGGCGCCACCAGCGAGGCCTACGAAACCTCTTTCGCAGATCGGTGTGTCGCACAGACGCTCTGGCCCATGGAGATCATACAGCCCTTTGGTAGTGACAAAGTTTCCGCCACGTTTACCGATCCCTTCGCCCATCACAAAGATGGCCGGATTACGTGCCATCTCGAAAGTCAGTGCCTCAAGCGTCGCCTGGCTGTAGCTGACCTGTCGCGTCGTCTGGGC
>CAIQIE010000337.1 GCA_903871805.1 uncultured Planctomycetaceae bacterium
AGTGCAGAAACCTCCGGAATCACCGCGGCGAAGCGGAAGCACGGCAATTGGAAATCGTTCTGCCGATGTGTCGAATCGCCCACAGACTGCGAAAAAACGCAGCAGGCAAGATTCCGACAACGCCATTCAGCATGATTCTGTCACTCAGGTGCCGGTTGAGGAAAATGCATCCGGGAAGCGTCCTGTTGCAGCGGAAAAAGCTTTCTGCCGGGACTACGAGAATCCGCTGAAAGAAGGGAAGTTTGGCGGGGAAAGACGCGTCGAAAGGGCCAGGAAACTCTCGCTTACCGCATGCCTTGCGGAAATGCCGGATCACGGAATGCAGTCGGCCAGAAAAGAACCGGCAACGAAGACGACGAAGTCTTCTGCATTTCGTCAGAAGAGAATTTGGATTCTTTTATTGTCGGGACTGGGTGGAATTACGACTGTCGTAGTCACTGTCCTGTTCCTGAAAGGACCAGTGCCTGATCTGGAAACAACAGGTGCAGACACTGAAGCGGTGATTCAGGTGCATCCCCGGATTGACCCTGGTCTGCCAAAAACGAAAGCTGTCTTTACTGCGCCTTCGAAATCTGTAAAGGGGGAGTCCTTCAGCCTCGATAGCATTGATGCACCAGACAGTGCCCAACGGTGAGGTGGCTCCGTAGAGTCGCCTGCGGCGGGTCATTCTGAAACGTGGCGTAAGTACGTGTTTGCGCTAAGGGGCACTTGGCGGTTGGCGACGTTTTAAGAAGCAGCTTAAAGAACCTGCTGTGAAATTGGATTATTCGTCAAGTCGATAGCCGAAAGGCGTTCACCGCCATCGCGGATGAATGTTCATCAAATAATAACAAAAGCTTCACGTGCGTAGTTGGTTTTTATTAATAATTTGATGGTAAAACAAACACGAAACGAACAGATGATCCAGCTCGAAGGGCAAGGTTTGGGGCTGTTGTTTTTTAATCGCTGCAGCATGCTCCATCATAGTAACCTGGACTGGTTTTCCGTACGGGATTTGGCAGAAGTTCACTGGTGGTTGCCAGCTGTTGATCTTTGCAATCGTTGTCTTGCTCGGCTTGTTTCGGCGGTGACAGTCATCTAAGTGAGAATCTGTTCCCGCGCGTGTTTGATTAGATTGATGAGACTATCGGAGGAATTATGCGTTCCTGCATCCTGATCGCAGAGCGGGATCGACTGCTTGCCGAATCTCTACTGGCAAGCTTTGGAAGATCGGGAATTGCTGCGCACTGGGAGAATGAGTTGAGTCAGATTTGCAGTGCGATGAGGAGCCTGCTTCCAAATGTCCTCGTTCTCGGCAATATCGGATCGGTGCCTGATCTTTCTTACCTGTGTCAAGTACTCCGATCCGATTCCATGACGGCGGCGATCCCAGTGCTCTTCGTGTTGGCAGATCAATGGCTCGACGAACTCAGCATGGGAACAGTCGATTACGTATCCAGAACCGGTTCTCCGGAGGCCATTGTTGAGCATACGAAACGGCTGATGGGAACAAATGCGTTTTCTGACGGAAAAGTTGATGTGTTATCTCTGCATGGTATCACGATCTGCAAGTCTTACTTTTCGGTGACAAGGAACAATAGACCGCTTTCTCTGACCAGGACCGAGTTCGGAATTCTCTGGACCCTGATGAGTCAGGCAGGCAGGCCGTTTAGCCGAAGTGAGTTGGTGCGATATGCCTGTGTGGATTCGGGTACGACTTTTTATAGGACGATTGATGCCCATGTTCGTTCTCTGAGAAAAAAACTTGGTGCATCCCGGGATCTGATCGAAACCGTCAGAGAAATCGGCTACCGTTTCAGAGGTACTTCGTTGCAGAACGTAGTGCAGGTTTCGACAGACCCCGGCACGGTCCCCTTTCTGCTTTAATCATTAACCCTGCGGCCGAAAAAAAGGGTCCGCTGTCGAGAGGGTGTTAGTTGGTGCGTAGTTCGGTGACCGACGGAATCGCACAATAGCACAAGAGTAAAAGTGGCGTGGTTTGATCACATTGATCATAGCCGCGGTTACCCTGATGTGGTATCATCACCACGCGAAAGACGCTGCTCTTGTTGTGTGGCAGAGAGTGTAGCGACGCAATACACAAGCGGTTGCCAGTTTTCCAGGCACAGCGATTGGTGAATTGAGTACTGCGATTGCGGCCTGTGAAATAGTGTCGCTGGATGACTTAACGGCCCGTTGAAAAAACGACATTTGTATCGACGCTCCGCCTGACAGCGGTCCCGGGAAACATGTCGAGTGAGTTGCGGTATAGGAACGTCTTATAGTCTCTCACCCGCCTTGATTCCGTCGTGATGATGAATTTGGCCAAATAGCAAAGGGCGGCGAGGCCTGCTCAGGCCGAGAAGGCTCTTGGTTTACTGAATCCAAATAGAGAACACATCACGAATTACAGGTACTGCACTGCAACTGGAATTAGGTGTCGTTTTTTTTCCTCACCGAGCCCTCGAACCCGCGTTTCTCTGGCTCCGCTCGTTTCGCACTCGCGAGCAAGACCGCTTTCCACAAGCTCGTCCCGACGCTTCGGCAGGTTCTTGGCCTTCGACTGCTTCATGCGTTGCCGGTTGCCATGAAACGCAGCTTTCGTTTGCTCAGCCTTATCCGTCAAGGTTTGCTCACAGCCCTGACGTTCCATGATGTAACTGCGGATGCCGAGTTCTACGGACGCTTGAGCACTTCGTTGGAGTGATAGCTTTTGTCCGCCACGCATTCCTGAATCACTCGACAGGCTGGGGCGTCTGACTGGATGCCTTCTAAACACCGATCCAGTTTCACCTGGGCCTCGATAAAATTGCCAATGATTGTCCGTGTATCTGCCGCATCGCCGCAATGAACGTCGGCATGGATAATGACCTCGGAGTCCAAATCGACGACGTGCTCATCCCTGTCGTTCAGGTGCGGACGACTGTTCTTCATCTTACCGATGCGGGCATCTGGATTAGTACTTGATTCCCAGTCTGCCTTAGAGACTTTCTTTTCGTCGTTTCGGAGACGCTGCTGATGCAAGCGACGCAGATCATCGTCATTATTGATCTCAACCCCTTTTTGTCAGGCAGCTTCTTCAGGAAGGTCTTCCAGTCTTCGCCGTTGTCCTTGCGGACGATGGCAGGCGTTTGCTGATGCGTGTGAGACTCGAGTGATCCGGCGTCTCGTCCGGCAGCGCAATGCCCGGAAATTTCCGAAGAAAAAGGCTGTCGGAACAGCGCCACACGATGCCGCGCTGCGTACAGATACCTTAAAAATAGCCCATCAGCAGCATACGGATGTACGTGCCTTGCGGTATCGAAGGTCGCCCTGCTTCGTTGTAGTAGGCTTCGCAGCTCGACTCTACAAACCGATTAAACCCAGCCTCGGCCAGCAGACCATTCAGCCGATCGTAGAGAACATGCAGGGGTGCGCAGGCCAGTGACTCTGTCGCCACCCGGAACTCTTGCTGCAGCGAATCGGCCCGCTTACCCATTCCCATCGAACTACCATTCCCTAAATCAGAACGAGCGTCATTCGCCCTTTCTGCCTGGCACTTTACAGCCAAATCAATTCAGTGCTCATCCGAAATCGCAAAGTTCAGTGGAATCGTCCGTTTTTGATGTACATGGTGTTCAATTTCTATGGTTCGCTACACGGCAGTTTCTGCGAAGTGTACCAACCCCGGCAAGTGCCTCGGGACGCCCGGCTTCCGTGCGGAATCGCCGACGGAAATTCCGCACGAGGTCCAGCCAGGATTCTACGGTGCAATCCAGTCGCTCCAGGATCGGCTTCAGATCGCCGGAAATTGCTCCCGGCTTATCCCGTCGCAATTGTCGCCCGGTCCAGTCCAGCAACTGCAGGTACTGATCCAGCGACATGAACAGACATCCCTTGTTGCTGGCTCGTCGGGTAGTCTGCTTTTCTCGAGCCTTTTTCTGCTTTGGCTCCAGTTCCACCGGAGCCAGCCAACCGGCGCGAGGACCGTGCTCCGTATTCACCACCTGAACCTCAGTCGTGCAATTGGACTGGGCCTTCTGGCGATCCTGAATACGCTCCCGCGCACTCGTGAAATCACTCGTTTCAGGAGCCTCCGCGATGCCAGCTCGAATGGGATTCAGGTCCACGTACGCCATGCAGGCTGCAATCGCCATTTCATCCAGCAACGGTTGAGCCTTGTAGCGAGATTCCCAGAAGTGCCCCCGAACCTTGTCTTCCCGGTTCGCCTCCTTCGCAATCGGTTCACACAGACACTTCATAAACCACGA
>CAIQIE010000338.1 GCA_903871805.1 uncultured Planctomycetaceae bacterium
CGTATCTGCACAGAGAGAATGGCTACGAAGCTCATCTCGAACAGTATGTTGGTCGAGTTGATCATTCCACAGCGGGTGCGCAACTGGCCCAGCGACTGTTTGACAATCATCCATACGGAAGAATGCTCGCCTATTGCATCGTCTCGCCATTAACCGCGATGCGACCATGTTAGGATTACAGTCGGAATGAGCATTTTTGCACACAGCCATTCGTCCCAGTCGGAGCCGGGTTCAAACTGGCAGCTGCTACCCGAACATCTCCGAAACGTTGCCTCGCTTGCCAGATCAAATGCTGTAGGGACGAGGGATGCCGAGAGCAGCCTGTCGGACAGTGCCTGGATGGCTGGACTATTGCATGATCTCGGCAAGTATCGGCCTGAGTTTCAGCAGATGCTGCGAGGTTTGAACGTTCAGAGGGAGAGGACCTACCACAAACAGGCGGGCGCCGCCAAAGCGTACGACTTTCAGGATGTTTGTGTTTCGTTTGCGATCGCCGGGCATCATGGGGGACTCCCGAACAAAACAGATGTCGAATCTGCAATTTTATCGAGAAACGGGCGTGACGTAGCGGCACAGGTTTGGTCTGCGGCGTGTCGCGACCTCCCGGAACTGCGGAGCTTACTTCCGTCACGCCCGCAGTCGATGGATGCCCTCACGGCGGATCTCCAGACTCGCTTCATTTTCAGCTGTCTGGTCGACGCAGACTGGACAGACACGGCTGCGCATGAACGTCACGCAAGCGGCCTGCCACCTGAACCACCGCCAGCGCAATTTCAACCGCGGATGTGGCTGGAACATCTTTTGAAGTGGCTGGACACAAAGGCCAGTCTCTGTCGCGAGACGCATGTCAGGAACGCAAGAAGAGATGTGCTCAATGCCTGCCTTGATACCGCGGGGCATTCTATCGGGACGTTTTCACTTTCGGTGCCCACTGGGGGCGGAAAGACGCTCGCCAGCCTTGCGTTCGCATTGAAGCACGCCGCAGTTCACGGTCTGCGTCGTATCATCTACGTAGCGCCATATCTGACAATTCTTGAGCAGAACGAGAACGCAATTCGAACAGCTCTGGGGTTGGATAACGAAACCGATTCGTTGTTTGCACACCACAGTCCCAGTGATCCCGGTTCTTTGCAGGGGATGAAGGCCGATCAAACCGATTCAGTAACTCGTCGTGCGGAAAACTGGGACGCGCCACTCATCGTCACGACGAACGTGCAGTTTTTTGAAAGTCTCTTTTCCAACAGACCTTCGCGGTGTCGCAAAGTTCAAAATATTGCTCGCAGTGTCATAATTCTGGATGAATGCCAATCGTTGCCGCCGGATCTGGTAGCGCCTACATGTGGGATGCTCCGACAGCTGGCGACAGAGTGGACCACTACAATAGTGCTCTGCACGGCCACACAACCGGCATTTAGTCACGAGCAGTTGCCACCCGCTGAACAATTGAAAGCGACTGAAATCATTCCAAAGTCTAAAGAATTGTTCCGACGTCTGAAACGCGTCAAACTGATTTGGCCCGACACG
>CAIQIE010000339.1 GCA_903871805.1 uncultured Planctomycetaceae bacterium
AAGACTGCTGTCTGTCTGCGATGTCGCCACCACAATTCCCAGATTCACGCCACCCAACGCCAGTCCCATCGCGTCGTCTGTGCCACCATTTACACCCGCAAACGCTGACACATCCGACGCCCCAATCGTCAGCAAGTCCACCGCTGTCGCCAAAGTATCAGTTCCAATCGTAAACGAACCTGTCGACTTACGAACCGCAAAACTTCCTTCCGCATGCAGGAACCGTGAGACTGTGAGACTGAGTGTCCCACCCGCCTGCAGCAATGGGGTGTCGTAGTCAAGAACAACTGGGTAGTCGCTACCTGTTGGGATCGTCAGATTAGTTGCCGAAAAATCCGCGACTGTCGTCGCGACATTTCCATTCAATGTTCCGCCGGCTTGATTCAGTGATACTGAGAGATCAGAACCCGTGGCAATAAAGTCGGTCGCTCCGAGCAGGTTGGCGGTTTCGGCAGTGGCCATGGCCGCTGTCCATGTACGCTGGTCCTGGCCGCTTTGGCTATTCATCGGCGAGGCAAACATGACACCAAAGGTCACCCCCGCCAGCGATAACCCAACAGCATCCTCAGTTCCTGCACGAGTGCCGACGAAGGCATTGATATCATGGCCCCCGAGTTTCAACATCTCAACGGCGATTGGTGTATTGCTACCTGAGACGACCAGATTCTGTGTCGACTTCTCAATGGCCACATTTCCAGAGATGCTGAAGAAATCCTGGACAGTGAATTCAGCCGTGGCTGATACGCTTTGCTGGTCTGCAGCCATTTGCGGAATCACGACAGTAATTCCGTCTACTGAAACGGTCCGTTGATTCACGGTGGAAGTTGATGTGTTCTGTGTTACGGAGGCGGTACCGCTGACGGAGCCCAGGTTGCCACCGGAAAGTATGAAATCCCCGGAGGCATAAACCTGGCGAGTTCCATCGGCATTCAGCAGCAACGCCCCGTCGCCATTGGAAACTCCTGCGTAGTAGCCAGAACCGGCGCGCAGTTCCGCTGCGAAATTTGTGGCGACAGCTTCAATGTCGCCGCCAATTCGCTGGAAGCCGACGTCGCCGGAGAGATGCACAAAATCGCCCACGTCGACGCTCAGCCCGGTTGCCGAAAGGACCATCAGGTCCGTCGCCGCCGGAAGATCCGTGAAGACATAACTCACCGAGCCGATGCTGATCGTGGTGTTGGAATATTCCTCATCCGTTGTGTTGTAACGCAGTGAAGCATAATCTGCTGAGGCGGCTGCGAAGTCTCCGCCGGTCAGGGAGAAGCCGCCATGCACTTCCAGCGCCATGGTGTCCGCATCCGTCAGAATCAGCCCAAGGCTGGCATTGGTAAGCCCTGCGGAAAATGGGCCCGCCTGCATTGTGGCCGTCACGTGGGTAGCGACAGCCGTCACATCGCTGCCGGACACGTCAAACGCAAAATCCCCTTCGACTGCGGCAAAACCTGTGATGCTAAATTGCACGTCATCGCCGGCAAAACGTCTGGCATTTGCACCCACATTAATCGCGACGGATTGTCCGTTGACAGTCACTGTTCGATCGACATCCGTCGAGATTGTGCTGCGTTCTGCGTAAAACGTCCCGGACATGGAAAAACCGGCAAGCCCCGTTAACGCTGCCGTGCCAGTAGCTTCAAGTGCGTAGGTATTGCTGCTGGTCACCACAAGGCCAAAACCGGCGTCGGTAATCTCAACACCAGCGGTTTCCTGCCCCAGCTCCACATTGATGCCGGAACCCACAACCCGTGTTTCGCCCGCACTCTGTTCAAACGCCAGCGTTCCGGAAAACGTTGCAAAACCGTCAACGGAAATCCTGCCGGCGCAGCTGAAGCTGGTGGTGGTTTCGTCAAAGTAACTGCTGAGAAATCGCCCGAAGGCATTCCGCTGAGAATCAGGCGGAGAAAACTGCAGACCGCCCGGAAGAGCCTTAACTTCCAGACGCAATCCCCCGTCACTTCCCGAAACCACGTCGAAGTACCGATCGTTCCCTGGAAACGCATAGAGTCCCAGTGCGTCAGAGAATTTTCCGGTGATTGAACTGGTCGACGAAATGTTCAGAAAATTAAACGTTGTGCCAACCGTGGGAACATAATTGTTGACGAGCCGCACATCCAGAAACCCGTTCAGGAAAACGGGACCGCTGCCTGTCACGTTGATCTG
>CAIQIE010000340.1 GCA_903871805.1 uncultured Planctomycetaceae bacterium
GGGTTTGATCTGCAGGGGACGGGGCTGGATCCGGACCAGTTTCAGGTGAAGCGTCTGGAATCTCCTGTTCTGCGGGATTTGATTCTGATTGATTGCCCGGATCCGGATACAAGTGACGTGGCGGAGCAGGGGAGTAATCTGGCGCGTTTGCGAAGTATTCTGCCGCACTGTGATGTGCTGCTCTGCGTGTCGACGCAGCAGAAATATCGGAGTGCGAGGATCACGGACGAGTTGGCAGATGCGGCGGCTGGGTGTCGTCTGGTGTTTGTGCAGTCGCATGCTGACCAGGATTCTGACATTCGTGCGGACTGGAAAGCGGCGCTGCAGTCGAAGTATCAGGTGCCGGAGATGTTTTTCGTGGATTCGCGGCGTGCGTTGCGGGAGCAGGCGCAGGGGCTGAAGCCTACCGGGGACTTTGGCCGACTTCAGGAGTTATTATCGAGTCAGCTTGGGGTATCGCGTCGGATGGCAGTGCGACGAGCCAATCTGATTGACTTGCTTGAGGAAGTGCTGGCGATCAGCCGCAGCCACTATGAGGAATCGCTGGTGGGAGTGCGTCGGTTACTGGGGGCGCTGGATGATCAGCAGACGGAACTGAAGGAACGGATGAGTTCGACATTGCGGGCGGAATTACTGGTCAACAGAAATCTGTGGGAGCGTCGGCTGCTGGGGGCGGTGACGGACTTATGGGGGTTCAGCCCGTTTTCTGCCGTATTGAGATTGTACAACGGGTTAGGGGGCTTTCTGGCATCATTGACATTTCTGCGAGCGGCATCATCGGCGCAGATGGCTTTGATTGGTGCGGTGCAGGGGGCGCGATGGTTACGGCTTCGAGCGGAGGAGCAGTCGGCCGAGTCGAGTCTTGAAAGGCTCTCTGCATGCGGGATAGCGGATCATCAGTTGCAGGAGGCTCGAGTTCGTATTTTCGGATATCTGCGTGGATCGGGGATTGAGTCGGGTGAGTATCTGCAGAAGCGGGATCTGGAAGAGTTGCGGCGTCAGGCGGCCCGTATGGAGACTCATTTTCTGAGTGATGCGAGGCGGACGATTGATCAGTTGATAGAGAAGCTGGCGGAGCAGCACACGGCAGTGGTGGAACGCTGGACGATGGAGTGTTTGTTTCTGTTGTATCCGTTGTTTGTGACGATGCGGATGGGCTACAACTTTTTCTGGAGTTCATTTCTGGGGCCGATTCTGGGGGGCATGTCACAGGCGGCACCTCTGCTGACAGTGGATTTTTACATTCCGGCGATTTTTTTCCTTGTGGTCTGGTCGAGTGTGGTGGTGCTGATGTTGACTCAGCGTCTGAAGCGAGGGCTGACGGACCACATTGGACAACTGGCTCAGCGGATGGCGGACACTCAGTTTCCGGAGGGATTATTTCCCGGGTTGGAGCGTGTGTGCCAGGAGATTTTGCGGGAGGACCGCAGCCTGCAGGATTTGAGTGAGCGGACGGAGAGGTTTCGCCGTCGATTAGCGGATTCGACCCCGTTTTTGGGAGTGCGACGAACCTGAAGGTCGCCGATTCAGGCATGAAATCCGGGAAAATACGGCGTTTTTTCGAGATCAGATTTTTTTAAAACCTGATCTTGGATTCCCCCGCCTCCCTCGGTACACTCGTTGTTGGGAAAAAACCCAACGCGAGCGAAAAACGTTGTGGACCGAGTGATTGCCCTGACGATTTCGTGATGCGTGTGGATGTTAACATCGGTGAGTGATGTTGGCAGCAGGTTGATTTCGCGAGTCGGCTCAGATGATCACCATCAGTCGGCTGACCGGTCAGTTTACCGGTCAGTTTACCGGCGATGTTGATTCTGATTTGGTACGACCGATTCGTTGGCACCAGTATCCACTCCGGGTTTCAGGGAATGTTTGTTGTTGGGTGGTCGCTGCAGATTTTTGGCGGTGATCTGAACATCAAGTCTGGCAGGAGTGTCATCAGAGAGCAGAGTGGCGTGGTGTGCTGCGCGGATTGCGGTTTCTGTGTGTGTGGGTCGTAGTGTGAGTTGTCGTTTGGCGGATGTGGAAATTGGGACGTCGGTAAGTTTAGTTTTGGTTCAGGAGCGGGCTATGTTGGTTCTGAAACGTCGCAAGGGTCAGGAAATTGTCATTAACGGTCAGATTCGGATCGTGGTGGTTCAGACGAACGATGGCAGTTGCAGTCTGGCATTTGAAGCGCCGGATTCTTATCGCATTCGTCGGGGCGAGTTGCCATCTTTTGACGACCCCGTGTTTCACGGCAGTCTGCCGACACTGCAGGTGCAGTCATGACACGGCATGTGGGCGATTTGATTCGTGAAGCCCGGCAGGCTCGGGGAATTTCCCTGAGAGCTTTGGCAACACAAATCGGCATCCATTTCAGTCATTTGTCAAAAATTGAAAATGGCAAAGATCAGATTGGTCGAAAGGCGCTGGAGAGACTGGCAGAGATTCTGGAGATTGATCCGGGCTTGATGCTGGGAGAAGCTGGGCATCAGGAGCGTCCATTTCGTGTTCTGGGAAATGTGGCGGCTGGTGTTCCGATTGATGCCATTGAGAACGTGGAGACGTTTGATCTGACGCGTGTCTTTGATCCGCAGGATCATTTTCTGCTGCGAGTTCAGGGGCAGTCGATGATTCAGGACGGGATTAACGATCAGGATCTGGCGATTATTCGTCATGCCAGAACTGCTGACAATGGCGAAACGGTAGTTGCTGTCGTGGATGGCGCCGAAGCCACGCTGAAGCGTTATCGTCGTGTGGGCAGCACAGTGACTCTTATTCCGGCCAATGATCAGATGACGGAAATGGTCTATGCCGCGTCAAGGATTGAAATCTGCGGTATTCTTGTGGGACTTGTGCGTACAGAAATGCAGTGACCTGACATGACAGAGCAGCGACCTGACAAAAAGTCATCAGAGATTTCGGAAGTCGCCGGCCGAGCGACTCTGAAACAGCCTCGGATCGGAATCAATCAGATGGACATGGGAGGCTGGGTGCGTGTTTA
>CAIQIE010000341.1 GCA_903871805.1 uncultured Planctomycetaceae bacterium
AGCAGACAGCACAGAAGACCTCGGGGTATCGGGTTTGATACCAGAGTGCTTCCGATGCCGGTTGCAAAAAACAAAAACGCGTTCCCTGGAGACTCCACGGAACGCGTTTTGTTTTTCCGGACACGCTGACCGTGCGGCGGAACCGCACAGCAACCGAAGCCGCATGCATCGCACGACGTCCTTCGCTCTTTGAATGCCTCGACGTAATTTACAGGGGGCACCCCGCGATTCCTGACGAGGTGCGGGGGTGTCTGAGTGGCAGTCAGGAAGCATCGATCGCAGCGCACAGGGACTTGGGGCAGGGAATTCCCTGAGCAACTAGTGCTTTGTCAAACCTTAGTTTTTGGGTTACGTCATTCCCGCGCATGCGGGAATCCAGTGCCGCGATCTGGATTCCCGCCTGCGCGGGAATGACGGTGAACCCTAATTTCAAGACGGTGAACCCTAATTTCAGGACGGTGAACCCCAATTTCAGGCTTTGACAAAGCACTATGGTGTCACTGGCTTTGTAAATTTATTGACCATCATCCAGTCATGCAGACGATCGGGCCATGACTTAAGAATCGGGTCAGCCTGAGCGAGTCCAACACCGTGAGGCCCATTCTGGTACACATGCAGTTCGGACGCTTTGTTGCCGGCGCGACGGAGTGCCGCATAAAAGTCGAGGGCGTTTTCGACTGGGACGACAGGATCTTCCAGCGTATGAAACAGGAAAGTGGGCGGCGTCTTCTCGGTGACTCGCTTTTGGTTGGAAAGCAGTTGCACCAGCTCGTCATTGTTGAAGTTGTCGGGCCCCAGTAGATTTCTTCTGGAACCTTCATGTGTGAATGGTTTTTCCATCGTGATCACTGGATAACACAGGATGGCAAAGTCCGGTCGACTGGAGACTCGATCGATTGGATCTGCTGAGTTTGCATCTCCGTCGTCAAAATGAGTCGCCGCAGTGGACGCCAGATGACCACCGGCCGAGAACCCCATAACACCGATACGGGACGGATCTGTTCCGGTTTTTGCTGCCATAGACCGTACTGTACGGATCGCGCGAGCGACGTCGCCCTTTTGAATGGGGTGATGGTAGCCCTGTGAGCCGAGTCGATAGCGCAGAATCCATGCATTGATGCCGCGTTCATTCATCCATGCGACGATCTGGTGACCTTCATGATCCATCGCCAGGCCGCCATAGCCTCCCCCTGGACAGACCACGACGCCACAGCCGGTCGCCTTGTCTTTGGGAGCTGGGAAGGCCATCAGGGCCGGTATATCTTTCTCGGCGGTCCCTTGAGCACCTGGGGCGCCGTTGGGCCAGAGTGGAGTCCAGTTTTTTTCCTGCGCGAAAGTCGAACCTGACAATGACAGGATGATCAGGAAACAGGAGGGCAGAATCATTCGTGAGATCATGAAACGAAATCCGGATGGCAGAGAAACAGGGAAAGTCAGAGACATACTATCGCGTTTGTGCCTGAAAAGCTCAAATGCAATGGAATTTGGGGGCTCGGGACGATTACAACGCCGGTACTGCAGGAAAAATCGGTGTGGCGAAATTGGATTGAGACTTTTTCGGAGGTATGCTGCGAGCGGAAAAATCTTCTGTAAGTTTTCTCCTGGTGACAGTTGCTGCTTTGATTCAGGGGCCCCGTAATCGAGAGTGCAGGATTGGTTCTGCACGGGTTGAATCAGGCGTCGGACGGTCCGATTTGTTTCAGCATGAATGGGCGTTGAATATGAACCGCTACGGGATATGCGTTGCCGGTCTGGCCTGTGTACTGTCGATCAGCAATGTGGCCCTCGCACAGGACACGCCTGGGTCGCCGCAGTCGCCGACGGGAACTGCGGACGACACTCTGTTTTCTGGTCCGCAGGCCGGCGAAATGTTGCCACCATTTATGCTGCGACAGGTATTGGGGGCGGAGGCCGGAAAGGACGTGGATATCGTCAGTGGTGCCGGTGGTTCACCGCTGGTTCTGGTGTTCGTGCATGATGTGAATCGGCAATCCGTCAGCATGACACGAGTTCTCACCGGCTATACAAAAACGCGAGCAGCTGATGGATTGAAGACAGGCGTGATCTTCCTCAGTGATGATGCCACTGCAGCAGAAACGCAAATTAAGAGGATGGAGCATGCGTTGACCGGCGGAGTGGTCACGGGCGTTTCTGCCGAGGGACGAGAAGGGCCTGGCAGTTATGGTCTGAATCGCAACGTGATGCTGACAATTCTGGTGGGGAAGGCGGGTAAAGTGACCGCCAACTATGCTCTTGTTCAGCCGTCACTGCAGGTTGATCTGCCGAAGATTTTGCAGAGTGTGGTGGAGGTTGTCGGTGGGCAGGTTCCGAAACTGCAGGATCTTCCGGGAATGCAGGGAATGCAGCGTCCGGGGCAGCCGGCTGATGCCGACCTGAATCTTCGACCGCTGCTGGTACCAGTGATTCGCCTTGGCGCGGCAGCGGAAGATGTGCAGAAGGCCGCACTGGAGGTGGAAAAGCGCGCCGCCGCTGATCCACGCGTCAGAAAAGAAGTGGGGCGTATCGCGAATACGATCATCAACGCCGGGAAACTTCAGGATTACGGCACACCAAAGGCTCAGGAATTTCTGCAGAAATGGGCAAAGGAATTTGCGGCGCCGGCAGAAGGTGATGCGAAGGAACGGAAGTCCGAAAACCGGACTCCGGAGAATCGACCGTGAACAGCGTGACGCTGTTCTTTGCGTGGCTGTTGATCGCCTGTGCGCCGCCGTCGATTTCGTTCGAAACGGATATTCTGCCGATCCTGACCAAAGCGGGATGCAACACGGGAGCATGCCATGGAGCGGCGGCTGGACGTGGAGGCCTGCGTCTGTCATTGTTTGCCTCCGGGCCTGAGGCAGACTTCGCAGCCATTGTCCATGCGATGGAGGGGCGGCGAGTCAACGTGCAGAAGCCGGAGGCCAGTCTGATTTTTAGAAAGCCCGCCGGGTATCTTGACCATGGCGGTTCTGTTGTGTTTGCTGAAGATTCGTCAGAGGCTAACACATTGCTGGAATGGATTCGGCAGGGCGCCGCGCGGGGACCAGTTCGCAGGGTCACGCGTCTGCAGGTTATGCCGGCGGGACATCTATGCCGTCAGCTGCCTGAAACTGTGCCGATGCGTATCACGGCTGATTTCAGCGATGGGACCACGGAAGACGTGACCGCGCGGGCTCGGATTGTTTCTGCCGACACATCGGCCATTTCCGTGAACATGGATGAGTCACTGACAGTGCACCGTGCAGGACAGCATCTGGTCATTGTTCGGTTTCTCAACAGTGTTGTGCCTGTGCGGATTCGTGCGCCATACGGAAATGCGGTTGAGGTTCCGGCGTCCGAGGCCTTAGCGAATCCGATCGACGTCCATATCCGGCAGGTGTTGTCGGAGATGGGGATTCCGCGGTCGTCTCCTGCCTCGGATTCCGAATGGCTGCGGCGTGTTTCGCTTGATCTCACAGGTCGCCTGCCAACGCCGGCAGAGATGCATTCTTTTCTGGCCAATTCTGCTTCGGACAAGCGAAGTGTCATGGTTGAGTCGTTGCTTGCAGGCACTTCCTTTGTGGATCTCTGGACACTGCGGTTTGCTCAGTTGCTGCGTTTGCGTAGTTTGCCGAATGAGCGGCAGGCGTTTGAAGCGGGAGTGGACTGGCTTCGGGATGTGGTGCAGAATGATAGACGTTTTGACGACCTGGCGCGGCAATTGATCACGGCGACTGGTGATTCGCACATGATCGGGCCCGCGGGATGGAGTCGGATGGCGCCGGACGCTCGTTCGCACGCGGAAATGATTGGTGATGTGTTTGCAGGGGCTCGTTTGGGTTGCGCCAATTGTCACAATCATCCGCTCGACCGCTGGACTCAGGACGACTATCACGGATTAGCGGCGGTATTTGCGAAACTGGATCGTTCACGTGTTGTGGCGGTACTGGAACGGGGAGCCGTGACGAATGTTCGCACTGGTGAGCCTGCGATTCCCCGAATTCCGGGACTGCGGGACCTTAGTGTTGAAGGTGACCAGCGAGAGCAGATTGCAGACTGGGTCCTTGCCGAGCCAGAGTTGTTGTTTGCCAGAGCCACCGTAAATCGTCTTTGGATGCACATGTTTGGAAGGGGACTTGTGGACCCTGTGAACGATCTTCGGGAAACGAATCCTGCCACTCACCCGGAACTGCTGCAATGGCTGACTGAGGATTTTGCGGAGCATGGTTATCGAATCCGTCACACTCTAAGGCAGATTGCCTTAAGCGAGGCGTATGCGGCGGGCAGCCATATTATGCCGGGGAACGCAGTCGACGACCGTTTTTATTCGCGATCGTGGCGACGTCCATTGTCGGGCGAGGTACTGCTGGATGCTCTTGCCGACGTGACTGGTGTGCCGGGGCAGTACACGGAACATGATACGGATCTGGCGGTTCAGGTGATTGATTCGGCAAGACCCGCAGAAAGTCTGGATCTGCTGGGACGCTGTCGCGCAGGCGGTGAATGTGTGTCGGAAAATGTGCAGGCTGGAGGGCTTCCAGCCCGGTTACATCTGCTGAATGGTGATGTGATCAACGCCAGACTTCGAAACGGCGGTGGCCGACTGAAGCAGATGATTGCTGAAGGACGGACGGATGCAGAGATTGTGACGGACTTCTATGTTCGAGGACTTGGGCGAATGCCGGATGCCGGGGAACTACAACTTTGGGAGGAGCGACTGAGGGGTGAGGATGGATTGCAGAAAGGGCAGTTGCTGGAAGATTTTGTCTGGGCGCTTCTGAATAGCCGGGATTTTCTGGAAAACCACTGAGAGGGAGTCCTGAATGAGAGATCGCGTTTTTTTTCGTTCCCGATGTGCTGGCATGACTCGCCGGGACTCGGTTCGTGTTGGCGCACTGACAGGGCTGGGGCTGAGCCTTGTTGAAAGTCTGGCGGTTCGTGCGTATGGGAGGCAGGCCAGGCCACCTGCCGCAAAGTCGTGCATCCTGTTGTGGCTGGACGGAGGTCCGAGTCACCTTGAGACGTTTGATCTGAAGCCGGATGCTCCAACCGAAGTTCGTGGCCCTTTTTCACCGATTTCAACGACAGTCCCTGGCCTTGAAATCAGCGAATTGCTGCCTCGGACGGCCCAACTTGCACAGCATATTGCTGTGATTCGATCCATGACGTCTCCGCTGGGAGAGCATGGTCTGGCGAATCACTATCTGCTGACGGGATATCATCCGTCGCCGGTGATTGAGTATCCCGCGTTTGGATCTGTCGTGGCCAGAATACGCCCTGGCAATTCCGTGTTACCGCCTTACGTCGGCATTCCGCGGGCGAAAGAAGGCAACGCAGGATTTCTGGGCAGCACCTTTCAACCGTTTTCCACCGGCGGCGATCCTTCAAAAGAAGGCTTTCAAGTTCGTGATCTGTCCTTATTTCCCGAAGTGGATGCATCGCGATTGAATCGGCGAATGGACTTTGTTCGGGCGTTTGACCTTTATAAGCGGGCCGTTGAGAGTGATGGGACCAGTGTGGGGCACCAGGATTCGACTTTCGAGCGGGCCTGCAGAATGATCACTTCACCCGAAGCCCGGCAGGCGTTTGATCTGACCGCGGAACCGGCCGAGATTCGTGCTGAATACGGGCCGCGGATGTTTGGACAAAGTTGTCTGCTGGCCCGACGACTGGTCGAACGTGGTGTGCCCTTTGTCACCGTGACAAACACGGGTTGGGATACGCATGACGGTCTTGTTCTGCCACTGAAAGATGGGTTTTCGGGAGCCAAAGTGGGAGTGGGGCTGGTTCCCACATTTGACGCCGGATTTGCTGCATTGATCGGTGATCTGCACGCACGCGGAATGCTCGACGAAACCCTGGTGATTGCGATGGGTGAGTTTGGACGAACGCCGAAATTGAATCCGCGTGGGGGCCGTGATCACTGGCCGCGGGTTTTTTCGGTGGTCATGGCGGGAGCCGGCATTTCAGGTGGACAGGTGATTGGTTCCAGCGATCGCACCGGAGAGAGTCCGCAGGACGATCCTGTGACACCCAACGATTTGGCTGCCACCATTTATACTCTGCTGGGAATTGACCCGGCGTACGAGCTGGTGACGCCAGACGGTCGGCCAATTCGTGTGAACCAGGGGGGCCGTTTGATAACGCAGTTGCTTTAGCAGGCCACTGCATGTCAGGCTCGTACGGTACACGCTGGCTGGCGGCACATCAGCAACGTCAGGGATAAACCGGCAGGCCGCTGGAAGACTCCCCTGGGAATGAAGCCGAATCCAGATCGCAGCACCGTCATTCCCGCGCAGGCGGGAATCCAGATCGCAGCACCGGTTTCCCGCCTGCGCGGGAATGACGTAACCCCAAAACTAAGATTTGACAAAGCACTCGTGACCATCAGGCAACTGCGGATGTCAGCAATGGAAAGTCGTGACAGTGGTTTCTGAAGGGGTTAGGCAATTCGATCGTTCGAAGCACCTCCGATAGCCGCATTTCATCAGACAGGTCGTGATCCATGTTACTCAACTTTCTGTTGCTGGCTGGCTGTTTCGCAATGCCACAGGACATGCCGTCGACAGCGTCCCCGGTCACTGCGGCTGTGTTTTCTGCGGATGGACGTGAAGTGATTGTGGGGTCGCAGGCCGGAATTTCTGCGCTGTCATGGCCTGCGATGACGCAGAAACGCATGATCGCCACGTCACTGGACAACATCCATGACCTGCAGCTTACCGCAGACGGTGAAATGCTGCTGATTGCTGGCGGGACTCCCGGAGAGTCCGGCGCGATTCAGATGGTTACCCTGAGCACTGGAGTCACACGGCAGAATATCGAGGTGGGGGCTGATGTGATTTTGCGACTGGGACAGATGCGGGATGGAAAAACGGTCATCGCGGTCGGTGCCGAATCTGTGTGTGCAGTCTGCGACCTGCAAACGGGACAGATTCTCAGTCGCTTTGCAGGTCACTCCGGATCAGTTATGGCCGTTCAACCTCTGGCGGATACTCTTGTAGCTTCTGCCGGGGTTGACCAAACCATTCGACTCTGGAATCCGATGAGCGGGCAGTTGCAGCGCACACTGAATAATCACGTCGATGCGATCAACGACCTTGCTGTTCAGGACAGTTCGGCCGAAGCGTCTGAGAATGGGAACACGCTGCCGTTGCTGGCATCGACTGCCGATGATCGAACCGTACGACTCTGGCAGCCCCGGAATGGCAGGCTGCTCAGATTTCGGAAGCTTCCGTCAATTGCCCGAACCATGGTGTTTTCGCCGGAAGGTACCAAACTCGTGCTCGGCTGCGACGACGGGCAGATTCGGATCCTGGATGTCATGGGACTTCAGATCCTGGGGGAAAAGAGGTCTGACTGCGGGCGTATTTTTGTGATTGTCCGATCGTCGAACCCGGACGAGATCTTTGTGGGCGGATCGCTGGGGGCATCTCGCATCAGCCTGAAATAGGTTGGAGGCGGTTGTGGCCTCCGTAACGATCAGGACAAGCGTTTTTTTCGTCCTCGTCCTTTGATCGCACTAAAACCCTCTTCGCCATGACGCCCTGGGAACAACGGCACCCTGGTATCCCCTGGGATCCTGCGGGGAAGTGGTGACCCGCGGATCGATTGACCGCTGGCAATCCGGAGGCATGCTCCTGAGCGACCCCTCGGAAAATTGATGCAGCATGAATCGAATTTTTCAGTTTCATCGACGCTTCGGGTTCTCCCTCCCACTCTGGTGATTGTTCCGCGATTAACGAATGCGTGAAGTCTGCTTATAAATAGGCCGAGATCTGAGAAGCCTGACTTTCCGGCGTTTTCTGCTGGCGGGCCACTGAATACGGCGAAAACTGCCGACGATATACAGGTCATTCCTGTTGCCGTGCTGATTCCTGCTCAGGTCCAAAGACATGACACAAGCGACGAAGAAAAAACGTGCTCCTTCCAGGCTTCAAACTCCGCTTGAAACCTATCTTCGTGAAATCAACGAGACGGCGTTGCTGACGGCAAACGACGAGAAAGAGTTGTCAAATCGCATCTCTGCAGGCGATGCCGCTGCTCGCGACAGGATGGTGCGAGCCAACCTGCGTCTGGTGGTCAATATTGCCCGAGGCTACTCGGGAAAAGGGTTGCCGTTGCAGGACTTGATTGAAGAGGGAAATCTCGGACTGCTGCGAGCGGTCGAGGGATTTGACCCCAATATGAACACGCGATTCAGCACCTATGCCAGCTATTGGATCAAGCAGTCGATCAAGCGGGCCCTGGTGAATTCCTCCAAGACCATTCGCATTCCGGCGTACATGGTGGAATTGTTGTCGAAGTGGCGCAGAGCGACGACAAAACTTACCGACGAACTGAATCGCACGCCAACTCCTGAGGACATAGCGAAGGAGCTTGGGATTCCCAAGAAAAAGCTGCGGATCGTGAAAAAGGCGATCACGCTTTACAACGCGACGCCGCAGTCGGATCCGGAAGACGGCGGTCTGACTCTGGGGGACATCGTTCCGGATGAACGTGTTCGCGGACCGGAAGACGAACTGATCAATTCCGACAATCTGGTCCACGTCTCGCGTCTGCTGGACGAGATGGATCCCCGGGAAGCCACAATTCTCAAAATGCGATTCGGTCTGGATGATTGCGAACCCCAGACGCTGAAGGAAATCGGAGAGTCCCTGGGCCTCACACGGGAACGCGTTCGGCAAATTGAAGGCGAAGCACTGAGAAGACTGTACCGCAGCCTCAGTGGCGACCAGTAAAATTCGCAGGAGACGGTCGCGACAGTAAAACCGCCGCATTGAATGGTTTGCTGGCAATCATTGGCTCAGCCCTGCCCTGAAAATCTGCTTTTCCGGGCAAGGGCGCAGCTGTTGTGCCTGAAATGATGCGCCCACACCGTTTTCGGACGCCCAATCCGGCATGGAATAGGCGGAATTGTTTTCCATTACCGCAAAAGCAACGGTTCCCCTTTCCGCGCGGGAGGTTGCCGGGTATTTTCCGCAGACTTCGGCCTCTCGCCAGAACCCCCAAAGCCATTTGCGGTCGGATACCAGACCAATGAACGAATCTGCTCCAGCTCATCGAGACTTTGTTCGACAAATCGTGGAAGACGATCTGAAGACCGGAAAGTGGGACGGACGCGTTCAGACCCGATTCCCCCCGGAACCCAACGGGTACCTGCATATCGGACACGCCAAAAGCATTTGCCTGAACTTTGGTATCGCCGCCGAGTACGGTGGAAAATGCAATCTGCGGTTTGATGACACAAATCCGGAAAAGGAAGACACCGAGTACGTCGATTCCATCATGGAAGACGTTCGCTGGCTGGGATTTGACTGGGAAGACCGCCTGTTCTACGCGTCGGACTACTTCGAGCAGATCTATCAGTGGGCAGAAGAACTGATTCGCCAGGATAAAGCCTACGTCTGCAGCCAGTCGCTGGATGAGATTCGGGCAGGGCGAGGGACACCGGTGGAACCCGGGGTCTCAAGTCCATGGCGCAGTCGATCCGTTCAGGAGAACCTCGATCTCTTCCGTCGGATGCGAGCCGGGGAATTCCCGGACGGAACGCACGTGTTGCGAGCGAAGATCGACATGGCCCATCGCCACATGCTTCTGCGCGATCCGATCATGTATCGCATTCGCCACGCGGAACATCACCGCACCGGGAACCAGTGGTGCATCTATCCAACCTATGACTATGCCCATGGTCAGTCGGATTCTGTGGAGAAAATCACACACTCCATTTGTACGCTGGAATTCGAAAATCACCGTCCCCTCTATGACTGGTACTGCCAGGCCCTGGGAATTCATCACCCCCAGCAGATCGAATTCAATCGTCTCAATCTGACATACACGATGATGAGCAAACGCAGACTGCTCGAGCTTGTCAAAGGCGGCTATGTGCGAGGTTGGGATGATCCACGCATACCGACACTCCGCGGTCTGCGACGCAGAGGATACACTCCGGAAGCGATCCGCGCATTCTGCGGCTACGTGGGTGTCACCAAACACAATGCCACGATGGACATGGGAGTGCTGGAAAATCACATTCGTACGGATCTGAACAAGCGGGCCGAGCGACGCATGGCGGTCCTCGATCCTGTGAAAGTGGTCATTACCAACTATCCGGAAGGGCAGTCTGAAGAGTTGTCCGCAGTGAACAATCCGGAGGACGCCGCTGCCGGCACGCGTTCGGTTCCGTTCAGTCGTGAACTCTGGATTGAGCGGGAGGACTTTATGGTCGACCCACCCAAAAAGTTCTTCCGACTGGGACCGGGACGCGAAGTTCGCCTCCGCTGGGCCTACTTCATCACCTGCACGAGTGTCATCACGGATAGCCAGGGCCAGGTCACTGAAATTCATTGTACCTATGACCCGGCAACCAAAGGGGGCGATGCTCCCGATGGGCGGAAGGTGAAAGCGACCCTTCACTGGGTCTCTGTGCCCCATGCGGTGCCCGCCGAAGTTCGTCTCTATGATCATCTGTTTCGAACGGAAGATCCCGACGAGGTGTCTGACCCGGCACTCGACTGGAAATCCAACCTCAACCCCGGATCGATGCAGATCATCCCTCACGCCATGCTTGAGCCGTCATTGGGAAGTGCCACGCACGGCGATCGTTTTCAGTTTGAACGGTTAGGTTACTTCTGTGTCGACGCGGATGCCACACCCGAGCACCCTGTGTTCAATCGTACCGTGACGCTCAAGGATCAGTGGGCAAAGGAACAGACCAAAGGCTGAGTGTTGGGGCTCGGACTTGCAGGAACGGGGACTGCCCAGTCTCCGTAGGTTCCTGATCTTTCTTCGCTTTGCTGGGTTCTGTGAACTGCGGGGCTGAATGATGCGCCGTCCCCAGGAAGATTCCGTTTCCTGATTTTCGCCCGCAGAGTGCCTGTTCAGCGCGTGCCGGACTTGATTTTCCCTGATAATTGCCGGGTAAATCCCGTTTGTCTCCGCTCCGCCATTGCAGGAGTTTTTCTTTTGCAGTCGACAGTCTGTGCTGGTTTATCTGTGCGCCGCAATGATGAATTAAACTCAAAAAATCGGTCTGGAGGCGTTTCAAAGAAATCAGTAGAACTCGCAGCCCGCACGGAAACGACGCGGAGAATTTGCGGTAAACAGAATCTCAGCAGGCAGGGTCATCTCAGAACACAGGGATCGTGTTCACGGGTGGTCGGATGTCTGTATTCGCTGTGATTTCGAAATACCCGGAATCATGGCATCGGAAAGGAGTCCGATGATGAAATCTCTTGCTGCTGTGTTTTGTATGACTGCCCTCGTCTGCGCTACGGCGCATGGACAAGGAAGACCGGCTGCTGCGCGTCCTACCCAGGCTGCAACGGTGGCCAGGCAGGGTGTTCCCGTGCGATCGGTGTCTCGCTCTCCGTCAGACGAGCCATCGGATGCCGCCGGGAAGAAGGAACAGGCCGTCGTTGAGGTCAAAAGTGCGGTACCGGAACGTCGGCTGCCTGTCATGGACCCAAAACTTCAGAGCCAAATGGACGATGTTCTGCAGAGGTGGTCGCAGGGCAGTGAAAAGGTGAATCGACTGGAAGGCACCGTTTCCCGCATGGTGTATGACCTGACCTTTGAGACAGAAGCGCAGGCAAAAGGTGAGTTCGCCTACGAAAAGCCTGACAAAGGGCGGATCGATATCGTTCCGGAAGCTGTGACAGAAAAACTGATTGCTGAACGCAGGCAAATTGTCGAAAAAGCTCAGGCCGAGAAAAAAACACCGCGTGTACGTCTCCGCAAAAATGGCGAACCCTACGAGCTGGCGGGCTGCCAGAACGAACAGTGGTGGTGCGATGGCACCCGAATCTTCAACCTCGATATGGAAAAAAAACAGGCGAATGTCAGCCTGATCCCTGAGGAAATGCAGGGCGGCAACATCATGGACAGCCCCCTGCCGTTCCTGTTCGGCATGCCCCCGGAACGCGCAAAGCGACGCTTTGAAATGGGGTTTCATGACGGAAAGTTTGATCCAACAGCAGCGGTGGTGCGTCTCATCATCTATCCGAATCTTCCCCAGGACGGACAGAACTGGCATCACGCGGAAGTCATGCTGGACCTGAAAACCATGCTTCCTATCGCGGTTCAGATGTATGATCCCGCCGAAACGAAGATCACTGTCTATCGTTTTTCAGATTTGAAGGTGAATGGCAGTCTGTTTGAACGAGTGATTTTTCGCACTGCCGGATTCACACCCTCCCTTCGGGGTTTCAATGTTGTGAATGTCAACCCGGAAGGTCCGGCGGTCGCCGGTGGTCCCAGTGTCGTGCCAAATCTGACAGGAGCCCCGTTCAAGGACGCCGTGGCAGAACTGGAAAAGCTGGGTTTAACGAAGAACAAAGATGCACAGCTCAACCAGATCGTGCTTCTGCAGGGTTCTCCGGCACCGGAAAAAGAGCAAATCTACACCGTGGAATCTCAGACGCCCAAAGCCGGCACTCCACTGCAGCCCGGGATCAAGGTGACTTTGAAACTGTTCACAGATCCCGGCAAGCAGTCTATCGCAGGTAAGAAGGGTGCTACTGAGACTCGATAACGTGGG
>CAIQIE010000342.1 GCA_903871805.1 uncultured Planctomycetaceae bacterium
CTCTGGATGATTACGCGATTCTGCTACTGCCGAAATCGTGAGCACGCGCATGGGCGCGAAGACCGGGCGTATTGCTTCGATTTGCAGGATGGGTTTTACAATCTCAGGAGGGTGCAATGAGCGACCAAAAACACGGCGAGAACGTGTGCAAGTGGTGCGGTGCGAAGTGGACAGACAAAGTCTATCACTCGTACATGTTTGCCTACCATTGCGGTAGCTGGCATGACGGAGCTGGCCAGTGGAGCCAAGGCATCACGTGTCGGGATCGGTGCGAGCAGGTGCGATTGCAGCACGAGGAGACGATTGAAATCTTGAAGGCCCGCGAAGCCAACACGGTCGAGGCCCTGCGGGGACACATTGAGGTGCTGCAGAAGCGGATCGCGAAGGCCACTGAGGCAGCACAGCAGGCAAACCGCATCAACTTGTTGACTGTTCGAAACGGCAGGGCGTCAGCACAAGTATGCAGCGATGGGTGCTACGCTTGGGCGAGTGTTCTGGACGACATTGTGTCGATACTGCAGGGCAACACTCCGGAAAATCAGGAGAGTTCGACGTGAGGACATTTCACCACCAACACATCAAGGCATCCCGCAAGCGACGGCAGTGTGACTGGTGCGGAGAGGCGATCGAAATCGGGCAGTCTTACGAGTCGTATCGGTGGGCGCGTCCGGGCGACTCTGGCACAGTCAGACAGCATCCGGAGTGTATACTGGCGATGCAACAAATGGCGGAACGGGAAGACTGGGAATTCGACTGGAGTCCCGGAGACTTTAAGCGAGGGTCGATTGATGAGCGGTAAGCGAACGTGTGAGCGGTGCCGGTGGTGGCATCAAGCAGAACCGACAAACCAAAACGGGCAATGCCGGAGGTATCCGCCAGCCGTGATCATGCCGCATGGGCTTGTGAGGCCGACTATGTCGGAGGATAATTTCTGTGGCGAGTGGCGAGATAAATCCATAACGCCAGAACAGGAGCAGCGGGCGGAACTGCAGGTACAATTTGCCGTGGCGATTGTCGGTAGTGATGGAGATGCGACAGGCGTACGGTGGAAGCCGGACACAGTCTGGCGCTGGGCGGCGGAATATGTGGATGCAAGGCCAAAGATCGGGGGTGAGTTGTGAGGCTATTTGATTTACAACGACACGCGCAAAGGTCAGAGCGGCCTACGCGATTTCATTATTGGCCAATAAAATTTGGCTGGGTTCGAAACTCGTGTCATGCCGTGATTTGCTGGCATTCGTGGCCGGTACGTGGGTCAGCAATTTGGCCGGATGCGTTTTATAAGGATTGTGGCTGGACGCTGCATATCGGGGCGTTAAAAATCTATTTTGGGAGGATGTGAGCGGTGAAAAGATCCAAGTTCGTGAAGGATGGTGGCGGCAGCGGATTGAACACTTTGAAAAATTCGAACAGTTGTAAAGTATTACTTTACATGTGGGGGAGGGCATTGAAATGGTAGATGACTTTACGTTTCGATTCATCGAATTTAACCCACGGCGTGCGGCACGTGGGGCACGAGCAGCAAGGGTTGAGGTAAATGGCGATTGGGTGTGGATGTCGAAAACTGACCTGCAGAAAAACATAACGACTTTCGGGCCGCTGGAAGCGTTTACTGCGGCAATTGAGGCGTACAAAAACGGAGGGCATTGAAATGGCGTGGTTAAGATTGACACTACAGGACGGGCGAACGTGTCTCGTAAACACTAATTCGGTATCTGAGGTGTGGCAAGCTTCGGCGCACAGTTGCGCGAACGCCGGGATACGACAGCATGACGGCGTGACGTTAGTGCGGGAAACGGTCGAGGAAATCGGGGACATGATTGAGCGAGCTGTCTGGCGTGACCGAGTGCTGACGGTGGCCTGTGCGATCATGTCCAACGAGCACGCCAACGGACTGACATCGGAGCAGGTGTGGACACGTGCTGTGCGGTTTGCGAATATGGACCCAGAGCAGCCTGAGCGAAATACTTGACAGCGATGAGGCCGGGCGTATGATGCGCGGCGTGTTGATCGAATCGCACCGATTGACACCATGAGACAATTCGGGGGACGATATACACCCCGACTTTACCCGCCCTGCTGGTGTGCGATCCGGCAGGGCGGGTTTTTTATTGGATCAGTGACATGTGGAAAATTAAGAATTGGAACGAGACGTTTGAAAACGCAGACACTCGAAAGCGGGTGAGGCTCGGGTGGTTCCTGTGTCCGACTGGGGTTGACTCGTCGGGATACATTGAGCTGATGAGCCATGGGGCGAAGGGCGTGCAGGCCTTCGGAGTCTTTTTGGCAATCTGCCAGTGGTCTGCCACTTGTCTGCCAGTTGTCCGCGGGTCGTGTGCTAGGAGCGACGGGCGGCCAATGTCTGCGCGGCAGATGGCCAGCATCCTCAGGATTTCAGAGGACATCGTGAACGACGCCCTAAAGCTACTGTCATCGCCAGATATTGGCTGGATGGAATGCGATAACACTGAGAAACCCAGTGAAATTACACCATCTGCCAGTGGTGTGCCAGTTGCGTGCCAGTCATCTGCCGATGCTATGCCGCAAGGAGAAGGAGAAGGAGAAGGAGAAGGAGAAGAAAAAGGAGAGGGAGAAGGAGAAGTCTTTTGTCCGGAGCCAGCAGAGCTGGCATCCAGACCGGCAAAGAAACCGAAAGGGGCTATTCTCTGCACAGACCTTTCGGAGGCATACGCCCAGATCGACGTCATTGGAATGGCCTCGCCGTGGCTTCTGCCGTACAGCAAAGTCGATGAGTGGATCGCAACCTTTCCAGGTATCGACGTGCAGGAACATGTGAACCGGGCAATTCAGTGGCTTCAGGACAATCCAGAGCGGCGGAAGACGGCAAAGGGCATCTGCAAATTCTTTTTTACGTGGCTGTCCAGAGAGCAAGACAGGGGCAAGGGCCATGCCGCACAACCGAGTCGACCCCCAGCAAACAACTTCCAACGTGAAACCCCATTCGAGAGGAACCAACGCAATGAACAACAGCAACTCCAGCTCCTCGCAGACATGTGCGCCCTTGCAGAAGAACAGAACGCCCGACA
>CAIQIE010000343.1 GCA_903871805.1 uncultured Planctomycetaceae bacterium
GGGCAGATTCAGAAACTGCAGGGTGCTTCCGTGAACTCCTCAGGAAACACAAATCCAGACAACAGTGATTTGGAAGAACACACGGGGTTGCCCACAACTGTCGTTACCGCAGGTGGCCGACACCGATACTGCAACAGATTCACCAGCCGATTGATGAATAGCTGACCATTGAACAGGACCTCACAGACCGACTTGTGCCGAGGACAACAGAGATGAACGACAATCAGAGTGCGAACGATCCAGTCTCTGCAGCGGTAGACGCCGTCACCGATGCGGTGCAGAATGACCCTTCATCGTCAGTACCGGCCGTGGCGGAACTGCAGGCGAAGGTGGAAGACCTGCAGTCCAGGTTGGTGAGATCACTCGCGGATTTCGAGAACTATCGACGACGGGTCCAGAAGGATCAGGACGACGCGCGAAAGTTCGAATCTCTGCGACTGGTTCGTGATCTGTTACCTGGGCTCGATGGACTGCAGCGTGCCATCCAGAGTGCCGAGCAGACCGGAGACAAGCAGGTCCTGATCGAGGGTGTCCGCATGGTGTCTCAGCAGTTTCGGGACATTCTGAAGCTGCATGCCACAGAACCGATTGAGGCACTTGGCAAGCCATTTGACCCGAATGTGCACGAGGCGTTGACTCAGATCCCGTCAGCGGACCATGAGCCAATGACCGTGTTGCAGGTGATTGAAACGGGTTATCGCATGCATGATCGGATTGTTCGACCAGCACGCGTGATTGTCTCCAGTGCGCCACCGGCTCCGTAAAGACGCCTTACGCGTGAATGTGTTTTTTTTCGGCCGCTGGGTCAGTCTCAATGTTCCGTGGGACGTTGAACCGAGCGATCAAGCTCAACAGGCGGTCTGTGTTTGCGACGGTAACAGGTTGACAGAACTTGCCCTGTGGTTGGGGGCACTTTTTCATATCAGAGGTGTTGAAAATGCCGACATACGAATATCGGTGCAATAGCTGCGATCACAAGTGGGAAGAGTTTCAGCCCATCACAGCAAAGCCGACAAAGAAGTGTCCCGCCTGCAAAAAGCAGAAGGCTGAGCGAATCATCAGTGCTGGTGGAGGGATTATCTTCCGCGGTTCCGGATTTTATCAGACCGACTATCGCAGCGATTCGTGGAAGAAGGGTGCGGAAGCCGCCAAAAAGTCCTCGGAAAGCAGCAGTTCAGGAACATCTTCGGAATCGAAGAAATCGGATTCCGGCTCTTCAAAGAGCGAATGAGAGTTGTATCACCCGTGTTTGAGCTGTGCGGGTAGGTGGCCGGTCCGCAGGATCGAAGACCCATATTCCGACCAGTTGTGTTCCCGGCTGTCCTGAGGCTCGGGATTCAGGGGCAGGTTACTTGAAGGAGGCCTTGCAGTGACGGCCAGTGACGATTTGTTTTCCGTTCAGGATCAGGTAGTTTTGGTCACCGGTGGCAGTCGTGGGATTGGCCGAGCGATTGCGGAGGGGTTTTCCCGTCGCGGAGCGCAGGTTGTGATCTGCAGCCAGAGCCCTGAGTCGGTCGAGACCGCTGTTTCTGAGATGCGAGAACAGCAGCTGGCCGTTGAAGGCCTTGTTTGTGATGTCAGTCAGCCCGAGCAGATTTCCAGCACGGTTGATACTGTGCTGCAAATGCATGGACGCATTGACACACTCGTGAATGTGGCTGGGGTGAATCGGCGAAAGCGTGCCGAGACGGTGACTCTGGAAGACTACGATTTCATTCTCGACACGAACCTGCGGGGTGCGTTCCTGATGGCGCAGCAGGTGGGTCGACACATGATCGAACGCGGTGCCGGGGTTCAGATCAAC
>CAIQIE010000344.1 GCA_903871805.1 uncultured Planctomycetaceae bacterium
CTCAACGCCTTTCGGCATCAACGAAGGGATCACTTGGGTGGAGCCACCCTTTAGTCGCAAGCCGATCAGTGCTCAACGCCTTTCGGCATCAACGAAGGGATCACCGCTCATCGCGTAAGGTCCTTCGCAGTAAGGCTTTAGAGGCCACGATTTCAAGGATCGCGTCCGATGGAGTTACTACGAGGTTGGTGAGTGTGGCAATGTCTCGAAGAATTGTCGAGTGACCGCTGAAAAAACAGGAATCAAGCATCGACGCAGAGGAAAAAACAGACATAACTCCCTTGCAAGATTGCTGTTGCGCGTTTTCTGGCAACGTGGGCGTCCGACCACTCAGACACCCATGATCAGGCGATGCGAAATGTTGATGCCGGATCAACCCATGCGGATTGATCCCCTGTCGAATGTCGAGGAATTTTTCCAGCACAACAAGCGCAAATGGGCATGACAAGCAGGTCATCATCAGCGGAATCCATTTCCTTATTCAGTTCCCAGTGCAGCTTTTCCAGGGATTCTCGATCCAGCCGACACCGAAAGATGCTGTACTGGATGCGTGTCCCGTAGCCCTCCAGGATTTTCGCCACGCGACGCAGGCGTTTTGGATCCCTCACGTCGTACGCAATTAGGTGCCAGTGTTTATCAGACATAAAGTACCCCGCTATTCCCCTGATTCCCCTGTGGTCAGCCAAGTAGGTCTTTTCGACATTTCCGCGCACGTCAGGCCCAGACGAACTGGCAACTCACCATTTTCCTGTTCGCCCGTCATCGCAGTCTCATTTGGCCAAACTCCCCCGGATATCCACTCCATTCCTTTTCCAGCAGACGACATTCCAATTCCACAATCCGCGCATATTCGATGGACGTTCCAGTGTGCGGGTGCTTAAACGTCTCACACAAACGACCTTCGAACAACTGGATCGCCTGTTTCTTTCCGGTGTCTGACAGCCAAATCTGACCGGGAGAAATGCAAAACAGGCTGTTGGAATTCCACATAGCGCGATTGACGCTGCCGATCAGTGGAATATCCCAAATGGCTGTGCGAAATAATTCCATGACGTCCAGGACCAACGGTGGTGCTGCAGAACGCGGCTGATGAAAATAGCCGAACGCTGGCTCCAGGCCTACAGCAATCAAACTGCGATGCACCAGCCCAAATAGTAATGCATAACCGTAGCTGAGCAGACAGTTGAAGCGATCCTTTGGGGGGTGCTTTGTTCGCCCTTTTGGAACCAGGTGCTCGGTGGCCTGATCTGAAATCAGTTCAGGCAGTGCGGCAAAGTAGGATTTCGCTGCCTGCCCCTCCAGTCCTCGAATTGTATCCAGTGTGGCTGCCTGCGGCAGTCGGGTGAGCGTCTCGCGAATTCGCTCAATGAGCTTTTGGGCAACGTCGCGCCGCTGGTCATTGCCACGCGTTGCCCGCATCAGATATCGAAGCTGCGATTCGACTTTCGCTTGAATCGTGGTCCTCGCAAGATTCACACAAAAGGTCGAATCAGAGAGCGCCTTAAATTGCCGAATCCTCTGCCGCACACGACCTGAGACGGATTGCGTCCCGGCCATGAACCGCCCGCCCATCGAATACCACAGGACAGGGATGCCGCGGGACGAACAGAGATGCAGGGCCTGAGTGGTTATTTGCCCGGAACCATGGATAACGACGCTGTCGACGTCTTCGACAGGGATTTTCTGAACATCGTCTTCGACGGTCACCACGATTGTGTTTGCACTTCGCCCGACACGTGCTTTGGGTGACAGAATATGAATTGTCTGGCCCGAGCGGCGGGCTGGAAAGAGCTGCATCTGATCCGGCCTGCTCCGTTCCTCTTCCGGGAGGCAAACAGGAGCCAGCGAGCAGCTGCTGCAGAGGCGTTCGTTGTCGGTCACTGGAGGACGCTGATCAGATCTGCGCAGTTCACGAGCCCGTTCAATGGCCTGCTTCAGGTCGGCCGCTGCTGCATCATCGATACTCACCTTTACGGTGACATTGTCTTTGTGGTAGCGAATGCGGGCTTCAGGGACGGGTTCACCGAGAGTCTCGGCAATCAGCAGACTGTAGGCGATGGCCTGAATTCGATCACTGGACCAGGGTGCGGGCGTATTGTCTGATTCTCGTCGGCAACGTCCTTTCTTGTGTTCGTAGGCAATCCATTGTCCATCGCGTTTTCGGACGGCATCGGCTTTCCCGATCAAACCCCACTGCTCGCTTTCTACGTGCAACGATCGCTTCTCTGGCGAAATGTCCTCGTCAGACACAACATCATCGTGAAGCCGTCGGCCCGCATAAACATCCGGATGTGCCACAGAGATCTGCTCTACCTCCTGAAAGTAATACAGCCGTTCACAGTAATTCAGTGCATGCAGGGCTTCAATTCGGAGCGGTGGCTCGGAGTCGAATGCCCCGTTGGGCATTCCCGGAGCCGAAGATTGCGTGTTTTCGCTTTCGAGACTTCGCGAAGGCTCTGCGGTCGTTTTTAGGTTAGGTTCCGCTGTCGATTCCGAGGATTCTGAAGAATTCAAGACCATTCATGGCTCCGGGAGAGTACTTATGTGGGTCCGGTTGCTGCGCGTATAGAAGATCACTACCGGCATACTTCTGCGATACGGCAGAGGCGTCGCCGAGGTCAGTTTGATACTTGCGCCATGGCGAGGAGGCCGAGGTGCTGTCTCTCTGGCACACACACAATTTAATTGAGTCGTGGTCTGAATCGATTGATAGTTGCACGCGGACTGAACGCGCGACGATCAGCGCACAATCCGCGGAGCCACCGGCAACCATGAATCGTGCGATTTTCGTAACGAATAATCCGGCGTACCCCCCGCGACTTAGGACCCCACAGTCACCCAGGCACGATCACCGGGGGCGATTCTTGCAGTGTCCGCGGTTGCGAAGAGGGCAGAAGTGGTTTTTGAGAGGTCAGCACGGTTGATTGAAATTGTCAATCGGACAGCACGATCCTGAATACCAGCTGCGGAAGGAGTGACTAGTTCAAACCATCGCGTTGGGACTGGTTCGGCTAATTGTTCAAGCCGGTCTGGCAGGAATGAGTTGTCGCCGAGGAACGGCACCCCATACCTGGCAGTGTTGAGTTGTCCCGCCAATCCCTGGAGCACACGACCCTCCAGTTCCGGATTTCCACGGAGCATCACAACAGCGCGAATATCAGACAGGTATTCTCGACGAACCGGAGTGATGTTGTACTTGTTCCCTTTGCAAGCGGCGGCTCTGTCTTTTCCAGAAGCGCCCACCGGATAGTTATGAAGCTGCTGAAAGATCGACTGGACACGTGGAAACAAGGAGTCTTCCGAAATCGGATCACAACCACGTCCACTACGAATCGTCACTTCAGGAACACCAATCGCGATTTCCGCCCGAGGAAGTCCAGGCAGCATTAGCGTCGCGCCAACAGATTCCTCGTGGCGTTTATCTTCTTCGCGCAGTCGACTTTCGATTTGCGCCACGTTCAGGAGCAGTCCGTAAACGGCAGATGGCGTCAAAAAAGTCGCCGTGGGCCGATACCAGCCTGCCGTAAAGGTACGGCAGACCGCAAACGGTGCCTCCAGATAGAGTGAAATCATGAATTCGCTCCTCCCAGCGCCCGGGCTGCCACAATATCAATCAGACGGCGTGGATCACGATCAAGGGTGACGCCCTGCGCCTTCAATTGTTCAATCCTGTCGTCCGTCATCTCCTTAACAATTCGACCACCGATGTAAAACTCAGAACCGGGATAGTCCGGGGTTAAAGTCATCGTCCCATCCGCGGCTTTTTCCTGGTGCAGGATCCCATCCACCACCTCTGGAAACTCGTAGGTGTCGCTCTTTTTTGCCTTCTGAAAACCATACGTTGAATAGCCGGCAACCAACGAGTTAGTGAGCCTGAGAACGATACTGGCTGGGGCCATTTCAAAATAACTGCGAGCATGGTTCCCGGCAACTTCATTCAGCTCGCCGATTGCCTTCAGAAGTGCTCGCGTCCATTCCGGCTTTTCCGCACAGTCGTTGAGGTTCAGTGCAAAGGGGTACTGGAACGGAGTCACTGCGGTCTCGCGGTGCAGTAGAGCGGAGCTGGTCGCGTTCTTGTATGCACTGCCGTCAGCGGCAAGCGGCGACTGGGTGAATACCGCGTTATGCCGATATGGTTCCAGTCCCTTCGCGAGGTTCATTCGCAGAACCGAGTCGCGTTTAAACGTAAAGTCGTCGCGATTCACTTTCTTTTGTATTGCCTTCCGATCGGCACTACTGGCTGCAACCAGATAACCAAAAAAGAAGTCGTCGACGTAGACATGCGGGTTTGGGTAATCCGCAAACGTCACCGAAAGCTGCTCCTCGTCGTGCAACCTGCTGCGATTGCTGGGCAACCCGTAGCCTGCGAGGATCTCCCGCAACGCATTTCGCATCGCCTCAGGGGAGATAATCGGGTAGTCGAAACGCCCGTCTGTCACCTTCTGGATGATCGTGCGATTCAGTTCGCTTTCACCGCGGTAGTTGGCCGAAGGTGCGGGATAAGTAAGTACAGTCGCAAACAAATGCATGGAAATTTTCCTTCTACTGATGGTTAGGAATTGGCAGAGAGAGCCATGAGGGTGAGTGTTTTTACGTCTTCAGTTCGGTTTAACAGCGCGAGCCCGACCGTGCTGTAGTGAGCTTCGGAAAGGAATTGTTTGGCCGCAAACAGCGTCTGCGTGAAGTGGTCAATGAATGCCTGATCGCGACGTGACCGAAGCTCCATAAACAGGGATTCGCCCGCCTTGCGTCTGGCCTCCGAGAACTGCGGTGGTACCGCTTCCCAGTCGATGCCTTCGCCTTTCTTATACTTCGATGGATCGATTCCTGATTTTGCTGCAGCACGCTCTGCCAGGTGAGTCCGCACAATTCGGTGAAGCAAAGTGGCCAGCACTTTGTCATCCGGTGGTGCGGACTCCGGTTCCAGGTCCTCTGACATATCAATCATCTCCAGTTGAAGTTTTTTCCGAGCGTCCATCCAGAACCACGATAGTCTGGCCGGGGATTTTTCGGACTGAACAAAGAACTCAGCAGGCCATTCCTGAAACAACCTTGCGAACGGTCGATACCATGGAACATCTGCTAACAATGCCATTAACAGTGCGCGACGAAACAACGCATTTCCATACGGCGGCTTTGTCCCCGCATTCCCTCGAATCTGCTGGTATTTCTCGACCAGATACGGACGTGGACTGACGCGGCCTGTGGCAAGAAATTTGACGTTATTTCCCGCTTTGGTCACGTGGAAGTAGTCAATCGAATTGATCGCCCAACGGACCCCGCTGTCAGCAAGTGCTTCAGGTGCCAGCACTGCAAGGTGTTCCATAAACGCAAAGGCTCCCTCAGCGGGAATGTCGACCAACGATTCACGCGGCCGGTATGCCGACTTTTCGGTGGAGAGTTGCTGCAACATCAACGGGAAGCGTTCTATGAACTGCCGCAAGTCCGACACCTCTGGAACCGCAATGCAAAAATGTGGGTCTGAGTCTTTTGCGCTGCGACGACCTATGTGCATGTCGCCATCGCTATCAAGGAACTGAGGCACAAACACCATTACGGCGAGCGGCCAGAAGTGCAGAAGGAGATTTTGATCTATGCGTCCCAGCAATATCAGCGATTCGGCGTTTTTCTCCATTGCCCCCAGCAGTAGCGCCCCGGACAGTTTGCCCTGTGCATCCGGACCTTTTTTCGCCAGTTTCAGAAGGTCGTCCCAGGTGCTGCCATCACCTCGACTGGTCTCCTTATCGTCAGTAGCGGCATCGTCGGCATCAGTCTCGGATGATTCCGCTGCCATTGCAGCTTCCTGCAATTCCTTTTTTCTTGACGCCCGCTTGTTGTAGGGCGCTTTCTTTTTTCCCTCTCGGATGATTTGCCAGATCAAATCTCTCCACAATTTCACCCATTCACCTTCGCCCGGCAGAGCATGAGTCAATGTTGCTAGGCTTGGGGCCAATTCATTGTATACGTAACCTTCAATCGTTTTTTCATTGCCCTTCTTGTCCGTCTTTGTAAAGAACTGGCGTCGCAGCGGCTCTCTTTCCTGTTTTTGGGCACCTTTTCCCTGCGTAAATGGTTTCTCTCGCACGGGGCCTTCGTCGAGTGTTGCATCATACAGATCATCAAACAGGGCCTCGCATGTCTCCTGCGTGAAGTTGATCGTGACTTTCGTTTCGGAAAAGACTTCGTCCCATTCGACCTCTGGTACAGCACGATCACGATTGCGGCTGGCCATCGACTGTATCTGCAAAAGCAAACCGGCCAGTCCAGCTTTATGCTGGGCTGTTGGAAGTTCGTAAAGATCGTACGTAATCCGGACTATCTGACCGTCGTCTGTAGTCCGTTCGCGAATCGGTGTTGTCTCGGCATGTTTACTCATTTGGAAGTCCATTCTGAAATCGGGTAATTCAGGAATCCGACAGCTGCGTGGTAGTATTCATCTGGTGCCACTGCGAGCCATCCAGGAAACTTGTCGTCGACAGTTGGCCGTCGTTCTCCCTGAAGTACTTTATTCGCAGGGACAGGCACGATGAACCCCGGGCGCTGCCTTTGGTCGGCAGCGGTGTATGCCTGCAAATCGCTTGTCAGCACGGCTTGCCGACTGAAATCTGTTGAATCGCGGAACCCGTCCTGACAGTCATCCGCCGGGCCAACTGCGTATGGACCACTTTCCACGAATCGCGACATCTTATCGCCTTGAAGCGTCGGGCTTGGCACACTTTGCATAATGTCGTCAAGCATGCTCTGCGAGACGTCCCTCCCGACGCATTTGTTCAGAAATTCCGGCAGTCCCGTAAGATCGTTTTTATTGTACGGTAAGGTGTCATTGTTTTCGGGTGGATACACGAGGACATGTCCAGATTGCTCAAGAGGACGGGCGTTTCTATTTCGGTTGCATCGCCCCATTCGCTGCACAAGTGACGAAACGGGACATTCTTCGGTCACTAAGAGGTCAACGTCGATGTCGAGGCTCATTTCACAAACTTGCGTAGTCACCCCGAGTGCTGCAGAGCCACAAGTGCCCTTAAGCAACTTCATGGTTTCGCTATGGCGTTCAACGCGATCACGCAACCGAAATCGGCTGTGATAGCAGACCACGGGAACCCCAGATTCTGTTCGGAGCGTCGGGCTGCTCGCTGTGTCTGGCAACTCGCTAACAAATGTGGCAACGATCTCGTGCACTCTTTTCACCTGGTTGACGACCCAAAGGACGCGTTTGCCCGCATTCAAAGCATCGCGCACCGCCGATTCCGCAGTTGGGCGGTCGGCAACCCGGCGAAACTGATACCGAAGACTATCTGCTACCTGCTTCAAATCGTCCGGCCACTCCGGTGACTCTGCCAGTCCGCAATCCGTTACCAATTCAACGCGGCGACTTTTGGGCAAGGTCGCTGTCATACAGAGCACCGGTACATCGAAGGCTTTCAGAAAGTCCTTCAATGCGGAAAACATGCTGTTATCAAAACTATGCACTTCATCCACAACAACCACTGAATCCACAAGTACTGGAAGCATGCACATGGGCCCGTAACTATACTGCATGAAAGCCAGAAACTGATCCACTGTGGCCGAGAATACTCGCCGCGGCCAATAGGCGAGCGCATACAACCGTCTTTCGGCCTCATAGTTACGGCCGCGGCGTTCGTCGTTCTCCGGGGCGTTTTCAAACATTCCATCGAGGTCAAAATGACTGGTTCCATGCATCAAGGCAGCGTCGGCTTCCGGCGCCCATGAGACATAATCCTGAAATCCTTCCCGCGCAGTGGCACGTGTTGGGTACAGAAAAATTGCGTGCCCTGCAGGTCGTTTTTTCAGCCGAGCTGCGATCCATCGCCACGCAGCCAGCGTCTTTCCGCTGCCACAGGGGGCCAGCAGCAGTGCACGATCCGGCAAATGATCGCAGCCTTTCTGAAAGTCATTCCACGTGGTCCATTGCCCCGAATTGATCAGTTGAGCGCGACGCTTTTCGATGATCTCCTCATTCACTGTTTCTTCGGACAACAGCGCACGCCGCGTGATACTACGTTCAACCCAATCGCCGACGGATGCAGCCTGCGTTCGAACCATACCTGAGCCTGCCGAATCAGCTGCGATTAATGCACTACGGACTGCCTGTAACATCCGCCGTGCCGAGTCATTCTTTCTGATGAATTGCCAGTAAGGTTGCAGTATGTGCGCCTGAATCTTTTCACGCCCACTCCAAACGGAGTTCTTTCCCTTTTCGAATTCCCAGACTTCAGGCAAATTGCAAACCGACAGACGCGTAAGTCCCAGTTTTTCAGCAGCAACGTCTATTGTTGCCTGAAAACCACCACCGTAGTCGATCAGCCGAAACTTCTGTGGCCCGGATGGATTCTGCTGGGCAAATCCGTCGCGACGGTCCGAAGCCTTCAGGTGATGCGTGAGCACGGCAGAGAGAATCAGAGGAAAATCGACGCTTGCTGACTCAATCCATTCTCGCACATGCGGAATTGCCATCAGCAGAACGCTTAGATGCTCATGCCGAATCGCCTGTTCAGTCTGACGGATCAACGCTTTCTGGAACGTATCGTTCGCCTTCCCCCAATCATGTAGCGCACTTGCCGCAACCAGGTTTCTCTGAAATCCCTCCCACAGATCCTGAATCCTGAAGAATCTTAGCCATTGAACTCCGAGGTGGCTCGGCTGCGTGCTGCCGAAAAGCGCATTGGCTGCGTCGACCACGTGGCGAGTGTGCGCTGCCAGTGTCACTTCGACCATCATGCCGGCCGGGCCCATTCGCGGCGACTTTGCCAGAACTTTGTCCATAGTCTTATCTTTCCAATCCGACAAACACGCCACAGCCCATGTGTCGCCGGCCACCGATCCCACTTTCCTGTATGGTGATCGATTCCTGCGCGGTAAGACCTTCCAGAATGACTTCGAAACCGACCACTTCCTTATCACGGATCTTGATCGTCCGGCGCTTTCCATTCGTGAGCATAACTCGTTCACTGACCTCCAGGGCCTCCAACTGCCTGCGCACAGCCTCGGCAAAGAGTTCGGCATCCATGAAACCTTTGATAGTGACGAGGCGACTGCGAAGGGCTGGTGCGGGCTCCAGTCCTTGGACTTTAGGCACGCCGAGCCTGACCTGCCGATCGCCCACCGTAACCGTCTTCCCGGACAGACCAACGATGCTGCCAATATGTTCCTGAGGAGTGCGAATACGCACCGAACTCCACGGCATCAACTGCAGCATGCGATCACCGATCTGTCGGCCGGTGATCGGATGTACCCCGATGCCGTTTTCCGAATGCACGGTCGTCAACACTCGGGAAAGCCCGGCGTAAAGGTGATAGCCATGATCCACGGCAATTGCCGATGTCGAGAAGACTGGGAATTCAAGGTCCAGTTGCATGAATAGGGTCCTGCTTTCAGTGTTCAGTACTCTGATGGTGCGTCTGAAATCGCACTACACGGGTAACGCAGCAACATCGCTTTCAAGTCTGTCCTGACCTCATCGACCAACGCCTGTGGTTCCAGCGCCTTGGCATCGGGGCCGAAACTCATGATCCAGCGTTTGATCTCCTGAGTATCCGTGAGTCGAAATTCTGCGATCAGACTGCCATCGTCCTGACGTGCCAGCTTCTGGCTCTTGTGCCAGACGGATTCCTGGACATAACGAGCGA
>CAIQIE010000345.1 GCA_903871805.1 uncultured Planctomycetaceae bacterium
GGTTGACATGCCCTGCCTGAAAACTGCGGACCTGCGAGCATTTAATCCGTCGGCACAAATTGCTGCCGTCGCTGCTTTACCGGTGGCCACCATCGCATCGGTCGCGGCACCTGCACCCGCCCTTCAGATTCATGCGTGGGTAGAACCAAAGACCGCATTGCACGAAACAAGTGCACTGCCGGTAGCTGAGAATTCCAGTGCCGAAAGTGGCAGCACCGCCACTGCGACTTCCCAGGCACATGCAACCAACTGGCTCTTTTATCTGGAGGCTGACTACGGCGTAGAGGAGCTTGCCGGTATCAGCCTTGGCGAACTTGAGGCGCTCCGAACATCCGGGATCCTGAAGATTGAAGATGTCCTGACGCGAACGGTTCCACAGCTGGAAGAACTGACACGCCAGCGCGGGTTTCTGGTGGCAGTGGAACGCCTGCAGGCACTGCGAGGGCAAGCAGAATTGACCTCTCGTGTTCCAATGTTGAGGCGGGGTGACGCGGCATTGCTGTTCGCCTCGGGAATTCACACTGCGGATGAACTGGGTCGACTGAGACCAGAGACGGTCTATGAACGTGTCACCGAATTTCAGAGGTCTGATGCGGGGCTTCGTTATCGGAGAGCTGGACGGTTAATCGATCGTCAACAGGCACTTAACTGGGCTCGATTTGGGCAGTTTGCCCGAAGTCTGGACGAAGTTCGGGAGAGTCGATCACGATTTGGTGTGCGTTCCGGCCCGGCCACAACGGCCAGACTGCGAGTTGCCTCGGAATCCCCGACGACTGGAACTTCGTCAGGCACCTCGGAACCGACAGTGGATGCGGCAGGAGTGATTACGAAGAAACGACGACGCAGGACGCCGGGAGATTCTGTTGTTCAGGAACGACGAGCGCGTCGATCGGCTCGCCGCGAACAACTCAGCAATCAGCTGCGAGTGGATGCTGAAGAATCAGACGTGAGTGAAACGGGAACGATTGAACGTGTCGGCGGAATGCGGTTCTTCCTTGGTCGAACCAGCGACGTCAAGTCGGCACCCTCGATCGGCCCACGCACGGCGGAGTTGTTTCATGCGGCAGGAATTCGAACGATCGAAGAGTTTCTCAGCATTTCCGCTGAAAGACTTGCAGAAAAACTCAATTCACGGCGAATCACGCCCGCACTGATTCGCCAGTGGCAGACGCAGGCGCAGCTCATGTGCCAGATCCCGGAATTAAGGGGCAATGATTCACAGATTCTTGTCGCCTGCGGGGTATCAACTCCCGAAGCACTGGCCAGTAAGTCCCCGGAAGACCTTCTGGCGAAGGTCTTGCCATTCGTGGATTCGGGCGAAGGTAAACGCATTGTTCGAAATGGACGCCGACCGGATCTGGCTGCTGTAACAGACTGGATTCAGTGGGCAGCAAACGCAAGACCGTTTCGCGCAGCATGAATTGTGATCGGCGACAGGCTGAAGCGGACTTCAGCAGCGGTTGCCGTTGACTATTCCCTGATGTCCGTAATCAGAAGCAGAAGCCTCGAAAGAGGCTTCCTGCATTGCTGGCTGGATTTGCCGCGTGACACTGTGAAGACTGCTGCGCAAGTGCAGAACCTTTCCTTAGGTCTGGTGAAGAGAATACCAACTTTTTTTTCAGGGTATCGCCATGTTTCAGTGGATCCTCGCTGTTGCTGCAATGATCTGTTTTTCTGGCACACTGGCAGCTGTTGCCAAAGAACCAGCAAAACCATCAGGTTCCGTCACTTCCGGCGAAAGTCTCAGCACTATTTTAGAGACGCAGGATACGACCGGCCCAGTAAACGTGGTGATGATCGTATCTGACGATCAGGCATGGACTGATTATGGTTTTATGAAGCACCACGCGATCCAGACACCGAACCTGGACAGATTGGCAGCACGCAGTGCGCTATTTCGCAGAGGCTACACACCGACCCCACTCTGTCGTCCCTCGCTGATGTCGATGATCACAGGCCATTATGCGCATCGCCACGGGGTTACCGGTAACGATCCTCGCCAGGACAAATCCCTGATGCCGGAAGAGTATGCGGCACTTCGAGAGCAATTGATTTCAAAGATAGACGCTATCCCGACGATTCCAAAACGTCTGACAGACTCCGGATATGTAAGCCTTCAAACCGGGAAATGGTGGGAAGGGAATTTTTCACAGGGCGGATTTACTGACGGGATGACTCGAGGATTTCCGCAGCCTGGTGGTCGCCACGGAGATGATGGACTGGACATCGGGCGAAAGGGGATCGGTCGCATTCGGGAGTTTATTGACAGCGCGGTCGCCGGACAGAAACCATTCTTTGTCTGGTACGCGCCGATTCTTCCGCATACTCCCCACACACCTCCGCAACGACTGCTGGAGAAATATCAGTCACCAGACCGCCCCATTGAACTTGCCAGATACTTCGCAATGTGTGAATGGTTTGATGAAACCTGTGGCGAGCTTCTGAATCATCTGGACGAAAGAAAACTAACATCGAGGACTCTGGTGGTCTACGTCACGGACAATGGCTGGATTCAGGCAACTTCGGAAATGAAACTCGGCAAAGAATGGAACCACGGATTTGCGCCGCGGTCCAAGCAGACGTCCTACGAAGGAGGAATTCGAACTCCAATTATGTTTTCATGGCCCGGAACAATTCCACCCGCCGATCTTCAGACTCCGGTCACCACACTGGATGTGTTCCCAACAATCATGGCCGCAACTGGACTGAGCGCAGCGGATGATCTTCCGGGGAGCAATCTGCTTCCGTTGATGATTGAGCAGCGACCTCTGAATCGCAGATTTCTCTGCGGTGAAAGTTACTCGCATGATATCGCGGACCTTGATCAGCCAGAGGTGTCTCTGATCACAAGGTGGTGTATTGAAGGTCGGTGGAAACTGATCCTGACCTATGATGCACCTGAAGATCGTTATTCGTTCGTGCACGCGGTGAATGAAAAACGGCCACAGTTGTTTGACGTGCTTGCAGATCCGGCGGAAAAGCAAAATCTTGCTGACAGTCACCCGGATGTCGTAAAACGATTGTCGGAAAATCTGCAGTCCGTTTGGAAACTCGACAAGTCGCCCATCGCTCAATGAGTTTCCCGGGTTTCTGAAATTGCCCGCCGCACGACTTCGACTGCCGACTGGAGACAGCAACGACCGTACCGCGCCGACGGGGACACAGTACCGCGCCGACGGGGACACAGTACCGACGGGGACATAGCAACAGCTGCAGCCCCACGTTGCATGTTTCACACATGCAGCAAAACGGAAATGGCGCCGCGACTGACAGAATCGCTGTCAAAGAAAAGGCCAACCAGATCAAAACGCGAAGGGGTGTGTCCCCGGTGCTGACGGGGACA
>CAIQIE010000346.1 GCA_903871805.1 uncultured Planctomycetaceae bacterium
GAAACCGAAGGCGGGATGATAGTGGAGTGCTGGAGATCGTGTCACACGATTCCGGGAGTTCCGTTGGTGTCCATGGGGCGGTTGGAGCCACTGGGAATTGACGGGACGCGGGAACAGGCAGGAATTGCCGGAGAGTGGCCAAGTGAGCGGCAGGGATCCTGAGCCAGGACCGTGAATACGCATGGATTTTTGGTTGAGTTGGAACGGGTTGAGCTGGAATCCGTGGCAGGTTCCGAATTGGCGTGATGAACACCGGAAAGTCGGGCTGAACGAAGTTTTCAGCAGCAGCCCGGGGGACATCCCGGTTCTCCGGTCTCAGCCGCTATTGGCTGGAAAGATTTCAGCGGGCCGTCGAGTTGTTCTACGGAGCATGCGGCCGGAGCAAAACGCGGCAGCGACAGCTAAGAATAGAAGGGAAGCCGGTTCCGGGACGGAAGAGAGATTGGTCTGAAGTGAGACGGGCCCCAGGAGGAGATCGGCGGACGCGCTGGACGTATTATCCCCGAGGAACAGGAAGTTATTCAGGCCATAGGGACCGCCTGGTCCGGAGAATGCGGAGTAATTGCGGAGCGAGCCAGACAGGACAGTGTTTCCAGATTGAAGCAGGGTGTACTGACTTCCGAGGACGTGGAGCTGGTAGTTCTGGGAGGACGTTGTTGAGGTGTTGGCGGATTCGGCGTGCTTGAAGAGCGGTGTGTCGGCCTGAGCCCAGATTTGGCTGGACCAGAAGCCGAGTTCGATGCCATAGAGGTCCGAGGAAAGCAGAATCACACTGAAGCCGGCGCGATCATTGCTGGAATGGCCTTCGTTTAGCAGAGCCGCGCGAAAGCTGAGTTCGAAGCCAGTGTTTCTGTCGAGAATCGGGAAGGCTGCATTTTTCAGGGTCTGTGCCGGGGTGTAGTTGCTGTATCCGGCTTTGACGGCGGCGTCTGTCTGGAGGCGAACGCCTCCTGTGATGGAGGATTGGGAAACAGAGCCTGGAGCGAGAGCTGAATTATCGGCGTAGTTGAGCCATGGTTGAGCTGCGGGCAGACCGGCGCCGTCGTAGAGACTGATGATTGTGGCATTGGCCTGTGTCGCGAGCAGCAGACTGAGTGTCAGGAAGAGGGCCTGCAGTGATCTGATCCGCATGTTGGAGGTCCTTTGCGTCGACGGATTCTGTTTTGGGGCCAGGAGCGAATTCCAGATTTGTGGGGCTTCCTGCCAGATTTATCGAACCCCCGCGGCATCTCGGGCTGTTTACGCCAGCAGAGCATCGTGTGGATAAGTTCCGCAGCCGTGCAGTGTCTGAAGAAATCTCATCATAGCTCGCGTATGCCATTTGTACGGAATGATCTGGATGAAAAACCACCTGAGTTTCGGGTTTTTCGGGCAGATGCGGGTACGCAGTCCGAGGACAGATTCAGGGCCGAAGGGGGGGCTTGAGGATATTTTCGATCCTTCACCGTATCTTCAGGTTGATCGGATAGACTTGGGACGCTGGGCGGTGGACCTGAAGTGGGTTATTGCCGGGGTGTTTGTGTTGGCAGGTCGGGACAAGTCGAGGATGTTGAGTGATAAATTGCAGCTGGAAATGACGAGAGTTTTATGGGCAATCGAGTTGGGATTGTGGGCGGAGGCCCGGGCGGTTTGATGACGGCATATTTCCTGCGGAAGCTGGCGAATCGTCCGCTGGAATTGACCGTATTTGAGTCAACGGAAAGGGTTGGGGGAAAGATACTGACACCTCGGTTTTCGTCAGTACCAGCGACCTATGAAGCCGGGGCTGCGGAGTTTTATGACTACACACCGGTGGACGAGGATCCTCTGAAGCAGTTGGTCACGGAATTAGGCTTATCCGTCAGTTCGATGGGGGGCAATTCTGTGATCATGTCGGGAAAGAAATATTCGACGCTGGAAGATCTTGGCGAGGCATTTGGTGCGAGTGTGCATCGGGGGTGGAGTGAGTTTCACGAGCGAGCCTGGGGGCGAATGAGTCCTCGGGAATTTTACGAATCGGATAACTCGGAATGTTCTGTAATGGTGGCGGAAGGTGGACCGGACTCAGACGCAGGGCGTTTTGATTTAGTGACGAATCAATTGGAAAATCGGGATTTGCAGGGTTTTCTGGAGACGCTGATCCACAGTGATCTTGCCACTGAGTGGCAGCACACGAGTGTCGCTTACGGACTGCAGAATTACCTGATGAATCATCCCGACTACATGCGTCTTTACAGCATCGAAGGTGGCAATGAGCAGTTGGCGCAGCGACTGCAGGACCGAACGGAGATGGACCTGCGTACGGGGCATCGGGTGCTGTCGGTCGAGCGATCTGGTCAGAGGGAATTGTTGTTACGAGTGCAAAGTGGTGAGAGCATCACGGAGCATCACTTTGACTATGTTGTTGTGTGCCTGCCCATGATTCCACTTTCCTCACTGGAGTTTCGTGGCGAGCGACTTGCGAAAGCGATGCGGCAGCATGTGGGGCACTATGATCATCCTGCGCATTATCTGCGTGTGACGTTGTTATTTCGGCAGCCGTTCTGGAAGCCGTGGCTGACGGAATCCTACTGTATGCTGGATGCCTATGGGGGATGTTGTCTGTACGATGAAACCTCGCGGCAGCCGGCAGCTGGCTATGGAATTCTGGGCTGGCTGTTTGGAGGCGATGCTGCGGTGGGTCTGAGTGAACTCACGGATGAAGAGTTGATCGAAAAGGCCATTGAAACCCTGCCTGAGACTCAGCGTGAAGCGCGTGAGCAGTTGCTTGAGGCGCGTGTGCATCGCTGGATTGGTGCCGTCAGTGCGATGCCGGGTGGTGAGCGACCGATGCGGCTGGATCTGCGTCATCAGCCGGAGCCTGCGGAGCATCCTGGTTTTTTTGTGGTGGGCGATTATCTGTTTGACTCGACGTTGAATGGCGTGCTGGATTCTGCGGACTGTGTGGCCGGCTGGATTGCTGCAGCACTGGAAGAGTGACGAAGGCTGCGCAAGCGCCCCTGCGATTCTTTGGACATAGTGAATGCAGAGGGTTTGAACTGTGAAATTTGTATGGGCGCCATTGGAGCGAATTCGACAGGGATCAGGAAATTTCAGACAGGTGGAAGAGTTGTGGACATAGAAAGTACTTCAGCGATGTTTCCCGGGGCCGTGATTCGTCGAGTGTTGTTTTCGAAAGAGATTCCTAACGGATGGGAGTTAGTGTCGACCGGATCTGGTGCCTTTCGGCGGAGTATCCGAATTGCATTGGCGCCATTGGGGCGTGGGGACGAGTTTGGCGGACAGAGTGAGTCGTCGGGCGGGCTGACGATGCAGCTGCTGACGCTGCCGGATGCTTCCGCGGCGCGGGACCTGTCGTCTGGCGTGGCCACGACGGATGCGCTGCGTCTTTGGGTGTCGGCGGGTGACAGTGTGGAAGGCACGGTTCCGCTGTTGATCCAGTTGCAGGGCGTCCTGATCTGTGCCGGGCCGGCGCGGATTGCAATCTCCGGAACGGAGGAACGAATTCGTGCTGTAACCGGGGCGGCTCTGGAGTTTTTCTGGCTGGATTCGGAAGTGCGACGACTGGAGAGAGTCACAGGGGACCGCTGGGAAGAACTTGAGGAAGACACCCCTGCGGCGTTTGAATTGACAGAAAGTCTGCTGAACCGTCGAGTCCAGTTGCAGGCACGTTTTCAGCAGATGATTTCTTCGAAGGCCACGGTGGCCAGACTGGCGCCGATGATTGAGTGCCCCGCAACATATCCACCGACGCTGGCCAGTCAGGCGGGAGAACGTCTGCGCGAGAAATCTCGGCTTGGGGATCGCCTGCAGTTTTTGCGCGAGCAGGTGGATGTCTTCGAGAAAGTGTACGAGCTATGTGGGCAGCGGGTAAGCGACTTTGTCAGTAGTCGCAAAAGTCATTTGCTGGAATGGATCATCATCGTTCTGCTGGCCTTTGAGACCCTTTTGCTTGTGGTGGATTTGTTGGGAACGGCAGCGGGTACGTAGTTTATGAACGTTGTTAAGACGTGGGGTTGCTGAAAGAGTCTTCAGAGAGAAAATCGGAAACTGAGCGACGCTGTGATTGCCAGTTTTCTTCACCAGAGAGCGTTGAGAAATCAGGAGCAGAGGGCTCCGACAAACCATGCGATACCGTTCTATTGATTTCATGAGAAGCTATGCCATTGTCGTGATGGTGATTGTGCATTTTCTGGAGAATCTGTCTGGCACTCGCGAGTGGAGTCCGGACGGGTTTGGAGCGCCGATCTTCACGTTTCTGGCGGGAGTGAGTTACCGATTGTGGCTGTTCAGTCGGGAAAGTCGCGGAATGACCCAGGAGCAGATTTCCCGTGAAACAATTCGACGCGGGCTGTTTCTGATTGGCCTGGGATTTCTGTTCAACGGGTTGATTTGGCTGCCGGAGGATCTTTTCACCTGGGACGTGCTGACGTTCCTTGGAGTCACGATGTGTGTGCTGAACGTAGCGAGGTCAATGCCGGCCGGGGCGATTCTGCTGACAATCGGATTATCGGTATGTTGCAGCCCGGTGATGCAGCGATTGGTTGACTATCCGGCCTACTGGAGCAACGGATATTTTGAGACGGAGTGGACGCTCTCGGAGTTGCTGACAGGGTTGCTGGTGACTGGATACTTCCCGGTTTTCCCATGGATTGCAATTCCCTTAAGTGGGTTCATAGCCGCCCCTGCCCTGCTGGGGATGTCGGTGGCATCGAATCGGGAACAAAAACTTTGGATCATCACTGGGATGTCGCTGGTCACCCTGGCACTATTACTCCTTGTGTTCCGATGGACGTTTGCCTTGGGAGCCCTGTGGATTCCGGCGTGGACGATGTATCCGGCGTCATTGCTTTACATGACCGGCGTGCTGGGGATGGTGATTTTGCTGCAGTCTGGACTGCATCGATGGATTGACGAGCGGGGCGCTGCATGGATTCCGGAGGGGTTTTATCGGCGCGCTCGGCGATTTAGTCAGTATTCCCTGAGCATTTACTTGTTACATCACATTGTACATCTGTGGCCATTGTGGATGTATGGATATTACACGGCAGGAGATCCGACGTTGTATTGGGGAACCGTGCTGTCGTGGTGGCCATCGTTCTTTCTGGCCATAGCTTTTTTGGTCTGTTGTGACTGGCTACTCGGGCTTGTGGAACGACATCGCATCGTGACCGTGGAGAGTCTGATGCGATGGTTGTGTGAGTAGCGTCTGGAAGGTTGGACGCTGGGGAAGATTATTCGCCAAAACGCGAATGCGGGATCCTGATATCTGGGTTGGGTGTGTAGTGAGGCAGTCCGGAGGGCTGGCGGAAAACAGTCGGTGTTAATCTCCGCGCCGCGACTGAAATACGGCAGATTCGCGCAGTTCTGCCTGAAGGAGTGACAGAACACTGCGGCCACCGCTGCGCCCCCCCCATTTGGCATGGCAGGATCGTTGGCTGTTGTGCCGCGTCAGACGTGCGTGCTGCGTCAGCGGTGCGTGGCACGCGGGTCGGGTCAAATTCCGTAGACGAGGTGCGTGGCACCTGGGTAGCCGGCTGAATCGCGTGCGTGGGGATGCGGGTGTTGGCGTGCGATTCAGCCCGGAGAGGCTGTCAGAAAATAGCCGGTGGCAAGCTCCGCGCCGCCACTGGAATGCGTCAATTCGCGCAGTACACCCTGCAGGGGTGACAGGAAATCGCGGATACTGCGGCGAACGCCAGTGGCCACGACCGGATCGTTGGCTGTTGAATTTGCCGGGAGCGGGCTCATCCTTGCGGATTCGAATTTGGGCGATTTTTGGGGGCCTGGTTACGGCGGTCGCGCTGCGCTAACCAGCGGCAATTTCCGGCACCCCTGCGTCGGGGCGCGCGGGCCATTTTTGATTGGAAATTACGCAAATTCCGCGGCATAGGTGCGTGGCACCTTGAGAGCCCAGGTGCGTGGCGCACGGATTATTGGATTCCGGGGATTTTCATGGCCGCGTTGCGATGACGTGGTGATGTGTCCCCGGCCGCAGGCGCTTGGCGTCTTAGCGTCTTTGCGTGACCAACACATCCTCACGCAAAGACGCAAAGTCGCAAAGAGAAACACAAAAGCAACACCGTGGCGGTTCTCATTTTTTCAACGCGGAGGGCAGGCGTCGAGAGACCACGTGCTATGCACCTCAGACTGCTTGAAAACCACTCCCATGACTCGTCAGCACTGTCAAATGACAGGTGTATGGCCCCGTTTCCCCACCCAGCAACGTTTCCCCACCATTTCGTGGAGATCATGCCACCACGCCTGCAAACGCATCGACTCGCTCTCTTGGCGTCTTAGCGTCTTTGCGTGACCAACACATCCTCACGCAAAGACGCAAAGTCGCAAAGAGAATCACAAAAGCAA
>CAIQIE010000347.1 GCA_903871805.1 uncultured Planctomycetaceae bacterium
AGCACCAACCAACAGGAAGCTCTCTCCCCCAACACCGCCCTCGTGGTCAACTTGGCGAAGGCTTGGCTCTGGCAAGAACAGTTGGAATCCGGCGAATTTGAATCGCTGGAGGAAATCGCAACAGCAAACAACGTCGATCGAGCCCACATCAGCCGCATTCTTCAATTGACGTCATTGTCACCAGAAATGGTGGAGCAAATTATGACAGGCAATGAACCCGACGGCTTGAGTCTCCGCCAACTCCGAAAGGGCATTCCTGTTGTTTGGAGCGAGCAGGTCTAGATCCGCGGTTAGACCATTCTTTGTTGTGCAAACCGACACTGCTCGCCGACAGACTGTCCGTGCGACACAGTTGCACCGCGTGTCCTGTGCACGTTGCCGCATGCCGTGACAGCTGTGACCGACAGTCGTAGAATGATAGCTTTCGCCTTGCCGCGTCGATTTCGCATGCGTTGGCTCGGTTTAAGTGAGCGATCATCTCCGGAAGGTGGGTGGCTGGCGATGCCTATGTACTCTGCGTTTCAGATTCCGCCGCCCAAGAACTGGCAGGACTTCGAATGCCTTTGCTGGGACCTGTGGCGACGGATCTGGAATGATTCGAACACACAAAGAAACGGCCGGACGGGCCAATCGCAGTGCGGCGTCGATGTGTCGGGGCAATGCGGCGGCTGGTGGTGCGGCGTTCAAGCCAAGGGAAAGGATAACTTTACCGATCAGCGAGTGACCGTGGACGAGCTGGCCGCAGAGGTCCGTAAGGCACGGCGATTCCAGCCGGCTCTGCGCAATTTCATCCTGGCGACGACCGGGCCCAAGGATGCTGTCGTCGAGCAGGCAGCGCGAGAGCTGACGGAAAATCATCGTACCCAAGGGAAATTCTCCGTGGTTGTGATGGGATGGGACGACATTCAGCTGTTGCTGGATGACTACCCTGACGTCATCGAGAAATACTACCCGTGGGTGCGCTCCGCGCAGAACGATTGGATGACCACGCAGTCGAGCACGGTCAGTTCTTATGGTTTTCCCTTTCCCGTGCCCGTGCAGGGGAACCAAGTTGACACCGCGGTCCTCGATCGGCTGTTTGAACGCGTGCAGCAGATCATCGGCTTGGCGTACTGGGTCACCGCGACAACGACGCCATTCGATGACTTCACTTACCTGCTTTCATTCGAGCCGACCGATCTGCCGCTGGCGGGTTACAAGGTCTTCCGGATCGAGATCCATTGCCACCTGACGACGTTCGTGTCGTTATTTCAAATGAAGTGCCAGCGAGAGTTGGAGGGCCGCGATGTGGAAGTTTCGGCCGAGCTGAATCGCGCACCGGATGATCTGGAATTGACGATGAATGCGATCGGCGGCCGATTGGTGCCGTACCGGATCAGCCGCCGAGGAGAACGAAGCATCTTGATTCGGGAGCTGATTTCGCAACCGAACCAGAGTCCTGGTTGGGACACGACCAGCGGTCTGCTGGTGCTGATGCACGGCGTCTTAAATAACAAGACGCTGATTTGGGACGATTTCGCCTGGAGTGCTGAGGCGAAGAAGGCGATGCAGTTGCTGGTCAGAGTTGGCGACACGCATGCATTCTCTTGGGATCAGATTAGGCTGGAGCGGAGTGCTCCGGAGCGCTGGTCGTTGCTGGGTACGGAATCGGAGACGAATGGCCCGGTAGGTTCTTCAGATTGCGAGTGGCCATGAATGAGCTGGAGCAGTTGTTCAGCAAGCTTTCAAAGTTGCGTGCCGAGACGTATGGAGTTCAAGCGTTTTACGCGCTCCTCGCTCTCTTGGCTGTGATTGACCGTCAATGGAAAGCGTCGTTCGCGGCAGACCTTGAACGGAATGCGGATGTAGTTCAGGCTCATTTGCATGCAACGCCAGCGCTCACATTTGTCGTCAGGCAGATCTATGAAGCCTATCGCGATGCGCTGCCTGACGACGATGTGCTTGAAGATCCGACCGCTCTGGTGGACTTCAATAACCTGATTGCCTTCCTCGCGGAGGACTATCCTGGGGCGCTCCCTGAGCCTGCTCGGACACAGTTGCAAAAAGCGCTCGAAGAGCTACAGCGCCTGGCTGCCGCGAGCCTCGTCTCTGCCGTCCTGCCGCAGGCGCAGGTGCTCGCGAATGCGGTGCGGAAGATCGCGGAATATGTGTCGCCTCGCACGGCTTCGGGGGAGCGAGTGATCTTGCTCGATTTCCCTGTCGGCAACACTATTCCAACGCGCGTTGTGGAGAAGATTCTCATTCGA
>CAIQIE010000348.1 GCA_903871805.1 uncultured Planctomycetaceae bacterium
ACTGGAATTGCAATACTTAGCCAGCCACGTATTGTCCCACGTATTGCCCCACGGATACTGGAAGCCCTGTGGACCTCGGGCCGCCGCCTCCCATTCCTGTCCACTGGGCAGTCGCACCTTCGCCCACCGGCAAAAGGCATCCGCCTCCCACCACGACACCCCGACCACCGGACAGGTAGGACCATTCCACCTCGCGTCGTTCCAATACACAGGCTGCGTGACATTTCTTTCCAACCGCCATTGCCAGCCGACCGGGTGCCACACGGTCGGATCGCGATAACCGTCCGCCACAAAGCCCGCGTACTGGGCATTGGTCACCGGAAACTTCGACAGTTGGAAATCGCGTTCAATTTTGATGGACTGATTGCCCTGACCATAGACGTAATCATCCGCCGGAACCGTCACCCAGGCCCGCGCATCGTCCAGTCGATCCGGCACGCAGGGATCACCGATCCGCCCCAGCATAAGAGCCAGTTCCAGCCGGGCTTTCACTTCGATTTGCTGTTCCACCGCCCGCACGCAGACATTGGTGAAATGCTGCAGCAGGGGCTGCTGCAATTGCAGTTTCCGATCCAACAGGATGGTCAGGCCATCCAGCACAGTCAATGCCAGGCCTGCAGAGACGTTGATGGCGTTCAGGTCGATTGTGTCAAGCAGCCTCTTCAACAATTCCAGCACGGCCTGAGGCCCCTGAACGGTCGCTCTGCGAGCCAACAGAAATCGCAGAGTGAGACGCCAATTGAGCACTGCCGCACGTTCCCGAAAGACATCGTACAGTTTGTCCACACCCTCATTGACTCGTGTCAATTGTTCTGCAGCGAGGAATTCCTGAAAGGACAAGTGATAGAAACCGGCGTGTTCCGGCTTTCCCTGCAACAACAGTCCACTATGGTTCAACAGATCCTCACGCGCTTCCACCTGCGTGCGAAATCCGGACTCCGTTTCGGGATTGGCGCCGATGTATTGGGCCAGAATCTGATTCAACTCTGTAAAGCCAACTTCAGGCTTCGGTACCGTACGAGTTGTCTCAAACGGATGTCCGGTATGCATCCCAACGGCCACCGCAGCCAGCCGCGCCCGCACTGGGTCAATCTGGCGTGGATCCCGAGGGTATCGGCTGTGCAGTGATGTTTTGACAATCCGATCGTAGAGATCATGCACGTCTGCGGGAAGCTGTTTGCCTTCGCCATAAATGATGCAGATGGCCGTTAAAAATAGCGGATTTCCCGCCAGTTCATGAACGTCCAGCGAAAGCTGGCGAACCTGTCGCAACATTTCCTTTGCCAGTTCCCGCCCCATGGCGGATGTCTTGGGCAGGGCGACAAACCAGCGACTTGCCAGCAGGTTCTGCAAAGGTTCCGGCAGGCGTTTCATTCCCGCTTCCGGCAGCCCGCAGCGTTCGAACAGGCGAATCTGGTCGGCCTCCAGACCGTACGGGCGGCTGGTCACCAGCAGCCGATTGCCCAGCTTTGTCCATTCCGGAACGGCGTTGGCCACTCCCACGACCACACACTCGCGCGGCGACCACGCGTGCGCTCCTGCACCTGCCGACAATGCCAGCTCGTCGACACCGTCAAGAATCAGCAGCAGGGTGCCGGTCTGCAATCGCCCGGAGACGGCCTCCCATGTCAGCCCGCCGGGTTTGGTGGCTTGCAGCCATGCTTTCAAAGCCTGTTCCAACTCAGTCCGCGTCAGGGATTTGCGTCCCGGCTGCTGCGGCAGTGAGGCCTGAAATTCTCGCAGTCGCACCACCAGCGGCAATCGCCCGCGCAAGGCTTCCGGAAATATCTCCTGAAATTCTTCAGGAGCTTCCACCTGGAACGCCGGCAACGCTCCAGCACACACCAGCCAGGAAACCCAGCGACAGAAGGTACTTTTGCCGGCCCCCGGATCGCCCGACATATACAGCGATTCTTCGCCCAGGCGATGCAGCAGTAACTGCAGTGTTTCCTTCGATTCCCGCTCAAAAAGCTCGGACTTTTCATTTTCGGCTTCGTCACGCTGCTTCCTGCCTCGCAGGACAACGTCTCCGGCTTCGCCAGCGTCGTCCGTGCCGGGCTCTTCAGCAGCAATCCGTGGCATGGTCACGGGCGGCACGTAGACCTGTTGCAAACTCACCGACTGTCCGTCGGTCGGTGCCATGCCGAAGGGGGTAATGTCCACACATTGGTCACGCAGCCATTGAATGTAGGAGTCCGGGATGGGCTGGGGGACCGTCGCGTCCGGCAGTCCACCCATTGACAGTTTTTTGGCCTCTGTACGAATCTCGGTAATCTTGTCCACCAGCGGCTGGCCATGATCTGCGTAGGGGATGACATGGACGTTGTATCGCTTCCACAGCGTCTGCACACGGTCGTCCCCCTGTTTCAGCAGCACATAACTGGGTTGAAGGCTGTCCCCGAATATCTTTAAGACAGTCTCCAGCGCATCCAGAACGTACTCATCCCTAAGCCCGAATCCGATAAACAGCATCGGATACTGTGAGATCATGCTGCGAAGACGTGCATGAGCGTGTGCCAGAGTATGGTTGTCGTGCTTTGCGTCCCCGTAAAACGCCTCGTAGTGCTTCGGTGCCAGGATCAGACTGTCGGGATCGCTGATGTGGCCGTGAAGATGCCAGACTTTGGGGCTGTCCACTGTGGATTCCTGAAACAATGCATTCAGATTCGCCCTTTGGGAATTAACAACAAATTTTGATGCCGGGCTTCCCCATTCCAGCACGCGTTCATAGTTGGTCGTCACCACGACGCTGGGCTTGAGTGACCAAATCGCCTGTGGCAATGCCAGATTTGCATCGACAGGTCGGTCGATTTCAAACGCGGATTTCATCACCTGATGAAAATGATGCGCTTTGAGCGCATCTATGGCTTCGTCGGCTGCTTTGTTCAATTGCTTTTTCTTCAACTGCCGCAGCACGATTTCAGCGCTATCTTCGTCTGCTTCGTCTCGCAGTTTGGCTGCCAGTCTCTGCAGCAGGACTTCCCATGAGGGGAAGAGTTCCGGCTTCACATCCATGCTGGCACCTGAACCAACGAATGGAATCAAGCGGCCCTCGACAACGGCCTTGCACAGAGATTGCGGAATCGTCATGAAACGGACACCTGTGTGAAATTCATTGAAACTCTGGGCGTGTGCGGGACACTGCCCCCGATCTCAGCCCACGCGGGGTCGAGCAGCGCACACCGCCTGCCATGGACTCCTGTGCCGTGCCAGAGGCGGCAGTGCGACACCCTGCAGTCCCAACGTTGACAAAGTCTAAGCCGGGGACAAACCCGAAGGAAGTCGCCGCAAAAATTTGGCAACTGGCCCCTCCAATCCTCATCCATCCGCAACAAAAAACCACCTCACGCACTGTATTCGCGTCCATTCGTGGTGAAAAAACCTCCCCCAACCCCCACCCACCTTTCGTGTGCTTCGTGTCTTTCGTGGTCAAAAAAAAAGCATTCCCCATCCGTGCTATCCGTGCTATCCGTGCTATCCGTGGTTCAAAAACCAAACCCGCCAATTCACCTCCAATCATGGTCAAAAAAACCGCTTCCCCCCATCCATACCCATCCAAAGCAAAAAACAGCCGGCCCATTCGTGTAAATTCGTGTCCATTCGTGGTTAAAAAACTCCCCCGCAATCCCCTCGCACATTTCGTGTGTTTCGTGTCTTTCGTGGTTAAAAAAAACGCATCCGTGGAATTCAACGGCCACCATCGAGGCGACCGCAGCAAAGCCAGGCCGAAATGCCGCGAAAACAGCCCGACATCGGGATCCCGGGAGCTTCCACTTTTCCGGCGTTCCCTGTTTCGCTACAAGTCGCCTCCCGCGGAA
>CAIQIE010000349.1 GCA_903871805.1 uncultured Planctomycetaceae bacterium
AACATGGCCCTCTGAAATTTGCGGGCTCCGTGTTTCAGGCAGGGCTCGCACACCACTACAGCGGCGCGTAGCGAACGCAGAGCAAACCGATACGCCGCTGATGGCCGCAGACACTCTGCTTGCGCCATTCGAACTAACGATCCTTCAACAGACGACCTGGGACCAACCTGAGGTCGCCTCGCAATGGCTGGCGGAATATGCGCAAGTAAGGCTGATTTCGCCGTTTAGGGAGTCTTACGCGACGGGGCCGGAGCCATGATGTAAAAAAGCCCGGCTGTTTGAACGGCCGGGCTTTCTATGGATAACGTCGCGGAAGGCGAGTGGGATAGAAATTACAGTTTGACTGTCTTCATCAGCTTGCTGGCATTGCCGGCCTGGCCGAAGGAGATCATGCGGGACTTGCAGACCAGCTTCATGGCTTCGCGTGCTGGTTTGAGGTAGTCGCGTGGGTCAAACTTTTCAGGGTTCTGCAGCAGAATCTTGCGGATGGCTCCGGTCATGGCCATACGGCAGTCGGTGTCGACGTTGATCTTTCGCACGCCAAACTTAATGCCGCGCTGAATTTCTTCGACGGGCACGCCGAAGGTCTGCTTCATTTTGCCGCCGAACTGGTTGATGACGTCCTGCAGTTCCTGTGGCACGGACGAGCTGCCGTGCATGACGAGGTGCGTGTTTGGCAGTTTCTTGTGAATCTCTTCAATTCGCTTCATGGCCAGAACTTCGCCGTCCGGCTTTTTGTCAAACTTATACGCACCGTGGCTGGTGCCGATGGCTACTGCCAAAGCGTCGCAGCCGGTCTCTTCAACAAAGCGGGCCGCTTCGTCAGGGTCCGTCAGCAGCTGGTCGTGAGAAAGATGCCCGGACGCGCCATGGCCATCTTCTGCTTCGCCTTCGCCGGTATCCAGTCGACCGAGACAGCCCAGTTCACCTTCGACGGAGACGTTGAACATGTGAGCAACTTTGACAACTTCTGCAGTGACCTTCACGTTGTAGTCGAAGTCAGCAGGCGTCTTTCCGTCTTCCTTCAGCGAGCCGTCCATCATCACGGAGGTAAAACCGTACTTAATGGCGCTCATGCAGGTTGCCGGGCTGTTGCCGTGGTCCTGATGCATGACGATAGGAATGTCCGGGTACAGTTCCGATGCCGCCAGCATCAGATGTCGCAGGTAATTGTCCTGAGAATACGATCGGGCACCGCGGGAAGCCTGAACAATTACGGGCGAATCGGTCTCTCGAGCCGCCTCCATAATCGACTGAATCTGCTCCATGTTGTTGACGTTGAACGCAGCAACGCCGTAGTTGTTCTCGGCCGCATGGTCCAGAACAACGCGAAGAGGAACGAGGGGCATTTGCAAACTCCAGGCGCGAGACATTCCTGACCGCGCGCGAAAGGGAACCAAAATGGACGACACTGAGTGCCGAAAAGATTTTCAGTGGGAAAACACGCTGTGAATAGGGTAACGGTAATTCCCGCCTTTCGCAACGAGCCTCGGGAGATGTTGCCAGATGAGAAATTCATTTTTTCCTGCCCGACGCACCACTTTCGGCCATTTTTTGCACTGCTTCCGTCTATTCCCGCTCACCTCGCCCCACATTCCTCGCCCGCGTGCACCCGATACCGCAGGACGTTAGAATCCAGGCGGCCTTACGCAGAGCCATGCCGAATCGGTGGCGATTGGGGTGTCCGGATGTTGATCAGAAGCCCGCACTGTCGTCGGCCATCTGCCCGGAGACACAGCCAATGTTTGACGAAGGCCAAACAGATCTTAAGGCCCATCAGATCTTCATGGAGAACGGAGAGAACTGTGATACGGTCCACTTTGATTCTGCAAACGACGTTACTGGCTCTGCTGCTGTTTCCTGCTCAAAATTATGCAGACACCCTGCAGTTGCCTGTCACCAGGGATAACTCGATCGTCATGGTCGATGGCGAATGGACTCAGAACGCCGGACGGCAGGGGCGTATCCGTATCAAGGGGAATCAGCATATCGTTGCCATGAGTTTCGATACGTCGGCAATCGCTGGCAGACGAGTGACGAAGGCAACTCTGGTGTGCGAGCAGGCGGACCAGATGATTTCGCATGTGACAATCTCCACCATCGCAACGCCGTGGGATGAAACGCGTTCCAATGGGCTGACCTGTGGCATCGATACGATCCGGGACTGGGGTTACGCAGGCGCCCGATTCCCGGCGGTGTGCGGAGGCAACGGCCATACGCTGGTGCATCAGGCCGAATCAACGATTGTCGACGGTCGCTACCACTGGTCTGTGGCTCCGGATCTGATTCACGCGATGGCCATCGGAGTGGCACATGGGCTGGCCATCCATGAACACGACGCTGACTATGGTCGCAATCCAACGATCTACTCAAACGATCAATCCGGCAGGAAGCCCTGGCTTCTGGTCGAAGTGGATGATGTCCGGGAGCCCCTGCCTGCCACGGCCACGGACCTGAAACTTGAGCAGGTCGGAATGTCTTCTGCCGAACTTTCTTTTGTCGTCCCGGAAGCTGGTTTTGCTTACGAAGTGTTTGTCGCTGGAATTCCTGTTGGTCGTCATAACATCCCCCTCGTGACGCAGGCCTTGCCTGGGTCTCGGCAGTCGATCACATTGCGCGATCTGCCCGAGGATCTGACCAAAAATATGGCACATGAAATCAGCATTGTGACGATCAATAGAGCGGGACAGAAGTCGCAGCCTGCGATACTCCGGGATACCGTTTTTCGCACAATGGCGCTTTCGGAGCGGAAAATCGCGGTTGCTCCGTTACAAAAAACTCTGCAAGGTATCAGCGTTATCCCCGTCACAGACAAATACGATGCTGATGGAAAGCCGGTAGGCGGCCTTGCCGAAAACTATCGAAATCGTAACACGCTGTTTGATGGCCAGCAGGTGCAGCTCATTGCGGCAGCAGGAGAAGTTGTGGGATTTCAGTTGCTGCTGCGCGGCGCGGGCAGCAGCACGCTCAGCCTGGAATTCGATCAGCCGCTCCGTACAGAACTCTGGCAGGGTGTTTATGTCCCGGCTGGCGATCGCAGTATTGTTGATCCGTTGCTGCCGCTGACTCAACCGATCGCATTGCAGCCTGACAGCGATGCCGTAATTATCGCCGACATCTTTGTTCCGTTCGACGCACCCTCCGGAGTTCGCCAAGGAGTGCTCACGATTTCCGATGGCCGCAGAATCCCGATTGCACTGACCGTGCTCCCGTTTGCTCTTCCACGGCAGGCGACATTTTTCTGCGAAATGAATGGGTACGGTCTGCCGGATCACGTGAATGATTACTATCAGCTGCAGCAGATCGCGTACGATCATCGCGTTCATTCGAACATTTTGCATTACTCGCACAACACAGCCGCGCCGGGATCCAGAAAGAGCAACATGGACATGCGACTGCAATCCGGCCGCCGTATGGACAACCGCCGCTATGACGGAATCGAACCGGGAGCGACGTCTGCATGGTGGAATGATTTTGCAGAAGCTTTTGGCCCGTGCCTCGATGGCACTTTGTTTGCCAATGGTCATCGAGGCCCGGTGGCCGTGCCCGGGTTTTATCTGACGTTGCATGAAAGCTGGCCACTGAACTGTCGTCAGTATTTTAATGGAAACCCAGACGCGTTCGAGGCGTTTCGCGAGACCCCGGTGTACTCGACGACATTCGAAAACATCCTTGCAGACTTTGTTCAGCTGGCTCGGACCAGAGGCTGGAACCAAACATGCTTTCAGGTCTACCTGAATAACAAGGGTTCGCTGAACGATCCTGCGAAGGCCCCATGGATTCTGGATGAGCCATCAGGATTCTGGGATTATCGAGCACTCCGGTATTTTGGAGAGCTGACGGATCACGGACGCGCTGGCTCAGGAGATGTGCACATCGATTACCGAATCGACATTTCGCGACCGGAATTCACGCGCGGACAACTGAATCGACGCAGCGATCTCTGGGTTGTTTCCTCGTGGGCCTTTCAGCATTACCGACGACTTGTCACAGATCGCATCCGCCAGGACGGCCTGAAGGCCTGGGTCTATGGGACATCGAACGATGTTCATGAAACCAATCGCAATCTTCAGGCGTGGGCCCTGGATGCCAGACGTTTTGGAGCCAGTGGCCTGGTTCCGTGGCAGACCGTGAACAAAGACGGCACTGCGCTGAAGCAGGCTGATCAGCTCGG
>CAIQIE010000350.1 GCA_903871805.1 uncultured Planctomycetaceae bacterium
CACCGACAATTATGGTATCATTGCCGCTACCACCGTTGATTCTCAATCCGTTTGTTGGGTTAAAAGCGGCGTCCAGATCTGTGAATGTCACGGTATTGCGGAGGTTGTTCAGATTGACCGTCAGACTGGACGATGGGTTCTGGATATTCATGCTGACGCCCAGGTTATCGGTCGCCCGGAACCAGCCGTCATTCAAACCACCCACTCCATCCGCATCGACATCGGTAAAGACCAGGCTGGTCATTGTGGAATCAAAGCCCAGCACAAGATCTGATGTGCCACTGACGATCAGCGTATTCTGGCTGATCCCGTTAAAAGTGATTCTTGGTCCATTGGGGATTTCAATCGTTCCGCTGGTCGCGGATGTCAGTTCAATGCTTAACGACTGTCCATTCATGACGATCGTCAGGTCATCATGCAAATCTCCGGAATTTGCATTCATGTTGATGGTGATATCCTGGATGGACAGGAGCCCGGGATTGGCATCAAAGTCCAGCACCAGGCTGTCTGTGTCGCCGGCAATGGTGTTAATAGTCAAAGCCTGGGCTTCGCTGGTGGCTGCGCTATCAATCACGACTCCGTCGTCGACGATTTTCACCTGTCCATTCTGTGACTGCAGGGAAATGACGTTTGTCCTGTCCGCATCTGCGGCAACATTCGTCACCATTTCCTTCGGGTCAACAAGAATGACCACATCGTTGCCGACTCCGAACATGAGGTTACCAGCACTGTCTTTCAGCAGCGTTCCATCTGAATTGATCGATGCAGTGTAGTAGATCGTGGCGCGCTGACCTGTGCCGGCAAAATTTCTGATCTGACCGCCGTCCTCCAATGTGATCTCACTCGACCTGAACCTGCCAGTGATTGCGTCTGTGCCGTCATTGTTGATCACAATGAACGTATCACCTTTTGTCACTCGGACAGCTGCACCGATTTGTTGTGTCAGCAGTTCCGCGCCACCAAGCGAAACGGTCCCGGTCACGTTGGTCTGATCGTACGAATAGACGTTTCCTGACCTGGAATACTTCGCAGCAAACACGGAGTCGGCCGTCAGACTCAGATTTCCCGTTTTGAGCGTGCCGATTACGGTGGCTGTCCCCGATGAGACGATCCCGCTGGTCTGTGCTGTCACCGGACCAGACACAGTCCCCGTGCCACTCAATGTTCCGCCATTGATGACAGTGATACTCGCTCCGGCCGCGGTCCTTCCGGTGATCACAACTCTTCCCGCATCAAGCGTTGTTGCGCCTGTCCATGTATTCACCGCTGACAATGTCAAAACACCAGCATCAAATCCCTGAAATTTCAGTCCGCCAGTTCCCGAAATCACGCCCGAGACCGCACTGCCTGTTCCTGTGGAATTGATGGTCACAAGACCAGTTCCAGCAGTGATTGTCCCGCTGACAGTGACGTTTCCGCCGCTTCCCCGAGTTCCTGTTGACGTCAGGGTGATTGGGCCATTGGCGGAGACCGAGGTGAGTGCGAGATTTGTGGACGTGGAAACGTCCACAAAACTTCCCGAGCCGCTGACTGTGATCGTGGTTGAGACGGCTGCCCCCTTCAGAGCATTTCCGGCATGCAGCAGCAACCCTGTTGTGGGTGTCACGGGCACATCCAGCTGCAGATCATGCAGCGCCGTCAGTGAGACAGTGGTGGGTGTGCCGGAGGCGGCGTTTCTGAGAGTCGCCGGAACCGTGATGTTGCCGCCCACGAATTCCCCACGGATGTCATATAAGCCAGTCGATTGGATCACCAGATTTGCAGCCTTCCAGTCGCCGATCGACACATCGTCTGCTGCGACGACTTTCAGGGTGCTGGTCGCGCCGGAAAGGGACGTGGATCCGAGGCGAATCTGGCCCTGTGCGGCCAGCGTCAGGTTGCCTGTGACCGGGGCGATTGTCGCCTGATCAAGCGTAATCGAAGTTCCGGTCGGTCGTCCCGTGTAATCTCCGACAGAGAGACCAACCAGTCGCGCAATGATTGCCGAGTCCGTCAGCGGAATCAATTTGGCTTCCACATTGGCCAGATTCACATAACTGACGACCGTGGAATTGTTCCGATACAACGTCCCCGTCGCGGGATCCGCCGTCGTGGAATAGACATCAATCACTGCATTGGGCACCGCCGTTTTGTCGAGAGCCGAGAACTTGTAGTAACCGCGTGAATCTGTTTCGCTGAACCATGTTGTCGTAGAACCATCCAGTTTTCGCAGATATCGACGCTGAGCAGCCGGATCCGCATTGGTCGTGGGGTCACGGAAGTAGTCCAGACCTGTCGCTTCGTCGCGTGCTATTGCGGCTTCTGCTGTGATCCAGGGAACCAGATCCTTCAAAGCGAAGTTGGCAACATGAAGCCCGGCGGAATCGACAACAAGACTGTCCGACGTCAGTTCCGCGGTGTTCGAGTAGTAAGTGTTCCCGTCGGTCCAGGAACGGAAGCGATACTGACCACTGAAGGTGCCGTCCTTGACAAGATTTCCACGCGCAATGACAGTCAGTGACGCCAGACTTCCGCCGTTCAAACCACTGATCGTGCCGGCGACATTGACATCCCCGCCGTTTGAAACAAGCCTCACCCCGGTTGCCGATGCCAGTGTGCCTGTAATCTTCAGGGAATTATTGGATTCAATCGCAATTTCCTGCTGAGTACTCAGATTCAAAGTCACGTTGCTTGTGTCAATTGTCGCATCAGAGCCCAGATGAACCCGATTTGGCGCAGTAATTCCCGCTGTGATCACGAGGTTTCCAACGGCATCCAGTGACAGGTCATGTCCCGCAGAGACTGGTTTTGCCAGACCATTCACGGGAATTGTTGTCAAGACACCTGCGGAACTGAGCCGGACATCGCTGCTGGCTCCTGTGGCCACCACCTTCGCCACTGTGAAATCGCCCGCCGTGGAGATGTCAATCAAACCGACATTAGTTACATCGACCATGCTGAGCCCCGGGTTGGAATCCCCGATGGAATCCACATCCGTCAGCACGACACTGCCACTGGTGATATTCTGAATCGACGTGAGCTCGTTCACGCCCAGTTCAATCCCGGCAATGCCTGTGCGGCTGGTCACGGTCAACTGGTCGGCTATCAGGTCTACATCCGCATCTGACCCAAGTTCAGACACAAATGTACCTGCATTCAGAGTCACGTCACCTGAACTGCGAATCGCCTGACTCAGAGACAACTGTCGATCGGCTTCTGCTGAAGCGAGCGATGCCGCGTCAGACTGACCATTGAAGACATTGGCGGTTAACCATGTTGTCAATGCACTGCGCGCTGTTGTCTGGTTTAACGCTGTGTACGTGGTGTCTGTCAGGTCGGCCGCATTAGAAGACAAAACGCCGGCTGACCGCAGCATACTGCTGAGGTATTTCAGGCGAAGAGTTCGTGCGTCTGTCGCTGTGGCCGCGAACTGGCCGGCCTGCAGGCGTCCCACCTGAATACTGCCCGTGGCGATGAGTGAAATGTCATTCGTGTCTTTGTCGGTCAGGCTGCTGACATTCCGTACCAGCAGGTCACCGGCCGTACCGACTGACAGGTTGCCATCAGTGACACTGATATTCAGCGTTACTGGAGACGTCCCGATGTTGTTGATTGTCAGATTACCCGTTCCGCCTGTTCTGATCACGAGGTCAGAGACATCTGTACGCAGTGAGGAGTTTCCTGCATTTGTGTCCAAAGTCAGGGTTCCGCCACGAATTGCCGTGGAATCCTGCTGTACCAACCCACCAGTCGCGCGAATTCGTACCTCATCAGCCGAAATATTGCCTGCAGTCAGCACGCCAAAAATCGTGGCACTGATTTCTCCAAATGGGTTTGTAAGCGGAGTGGCCAGCAATGTATTTCTGACGCTGACCAGCACGATGTCGCCTGCCCCAGTGTTCTGAACGTCCAGCTGGGCGACATTGGTCATTAACGTGATGCCCTGCTCAGCCCTCGCCGTCAGCGTTGCTGCCGAAAGCGTGCTGTCGTTCTGAGAGATTTTGCCTCCCGGAGCCAGCAGTGTCAGGAGTCCAGTGGAGTAGCCCTCGTTCAGCATAGCGCCAGACAACTGCACGTCCCCGCTGTCGCTGCCTGCTTCCAGCGTGATATCGCTGCCGGAGGTTGTGAGCTGCGCATTGATCGTTGCATTTACGGATCCACTGCCGGAAACACCTGCCGTTGCTTCAATTGTGTGCAGTGCAGTGATCAACCCGTCCAGA
>CAIQIE010000351.1 GCA_903871805.1 uncultured Planctomycetaceae bacterium
AAATCTGATAAGTCCTGCCGTGAAAGCGATATGCCATCAGCCAGACCGGCAACAACAGGTGCCGGTACGTCAGGGCACTCATCTGCGATTTGATGCTGCTGATCGACTGTCTGTCGCCGCCAATCCGCGAGCGCACTTCGTTCTCAATCATGCCATCGATACGGGATTTCGCCTTTGCAAACCCATCATCCAGCTCGATGTCGTAGGTTCGTGCCATCATGCCGGCCAGAAATCGCTGGTCAAACGGCACTACATCCTGAAACGGCCAGGGTTCCAGCGCTTCAATGAACTCACGGTTCATTCCGGAATTGGCAAGGATCGGAATGTCATCAAAGAATCGCTGGAATTTTCCGCTGACCGGCGTCCAGTGTGTGCGAGTCTCCGTGCGGCGGTTTTGTCCGCTGCCCACAGTCACCGTGTAGGTGTTACCTCGCTGGCCAGACCAGGCTGTGAAGGTCATCGAGTCATAGGTGAAGTACGCAAGGTAAACGCCGTTAAACTTTCCGCTGACACCATCTTTCAAAAACGAATTCGGGGCAAACCAGCGTGACCGTATCCAGAGGCCAAGATTTCTCTGAGCGATCTGCTTTTCGATTCGAAATGGGATCAAACCGTCCACTGAAATCCTGTTGGGTTCATTCCTGTGCGCGTTCTCCAGCTGGATCGGAACGCCACAGTAGGGACAGCTGGAACTGGTCAGCGTTCCGTAGAATTCCACATTGCCGCCGCACGATTCACAGCGAATCTCCTGATGGGCCTGTTCGGAATGTCCCCTCGCCTCATTGGCCCCAGCCTGCTGATCCTCCGAAACCTGCCGCAGTTCTCGGATATGAGCCAGCATGGCCGTGTAGTCCTGCTCCTGCACGGCCGCTGCTGGATCCAGATTGATCTGCTGAACATGATTGCAGAAGGCGCACGTCAGCGATTGCTGCCCGATATGAAACTCCATATCGGCTCCACAGTTTTCACACGGGAAAACTCGACCGCGATCACTGTCGATCGCACGCCCTGCCTGACCGACTTCCAGCGGCGGAGCCTGGTCAGGCACATGCTGGCGACTGTCAGATGGCAGTTCAGGGGGCACAGAACCTGTATTCTTCATGAACGGGATCGTTCCTCAATGAATGTGCTGCCGAACAGTGCTGCCGAACTGTGTCCATAACCGCAGTGCGCTATGGCCGAGCGGACTGGAAAACAACCGTGAAGTGACGTCGCTGCAGATCGGCGAGAAATCTTTGAATGCAACCACAACAGTATGGCGACTCACCCTGTTCGAGCCAGGCCGTCACGCCTGATTCGAGCGAGTTGATCACGGCCGAACAAACACAGCCCCGTGATGGCGGGTGTCCCTTCACTAACAGGCCAGAGACACCGCCTGGAGACCTTTTTTTGCCATTATGCTCCGGGAACCGGAGGCGGTGCCGGTGGGCCAAAAGCCCCAGCCAGTTGCGGAACCTGTTCCGCAGCAGTCCAACCAGACATGCCTGCCGTCCAAACCAATGTCGAGCGACCAACCTGTCCCGAAGAGATCGCCGACAGAATTTGCTCAGCCGGGTATGGTCCCTGTGTCTGCCCATTGACTGCCACATGCCACAGCGCTGGAGGTGCTGGAGGGGCCGCCGAAGGGACTGGAAATCCGCCTGGCTGCATCATCCGGCCCGCCATGGCCAATCCCATCCCCAGTCCAACGCCCTCAGCCGCAGAACCGCCGCCGCCAGTGCCCGAGGTCATCGCCTGACCAATCTGAAACTGCTGATAACGTCCCAGATCTCCGATCACGCCCATGCTGGTTCTGGCATCCAGTGCCTTTTCTACCGCTTCCGGCAGTGAAATGTTGACGATAATCATCTGCGGAATTTCAAGACCATACTCGTCATCAATCTTTTCCTGAACAGCTTTTCGCAGCGTTTCGGAATACTCTGTGTACCGAGTGGCCAGATCCAGAGCAGGCACGTTGGCTTTGGCCAGTAACTCTGACAGGGTACTGACAATGATTGACCGCAGCAGTTCCGTGACCGCATCCGCGTCGAAACTCTGATCCGTACCCACCAACTCTTTCAAAAGCGCTGTCGGATCGGTGGCCCGAATGGCATAGGTTCCAAACGCACGAATGCGGATCGGTCCAAATTCCGGGTCTCGCATCATCACGGGATTGGGAGTTCCCCATTTCAGATCTGTCAGCTGCTTCGTACTGATAAAGTAGACTTCCGCCCGGAATGGACTATTAAATCCATACTTCCAGCCGGCAAGCGTGCCCAGCAGCGGCAGGTTGTCCGTTTTCAGCTCGTAACTTCCCGGCTCAAAAACATCAGCGATCTGACCACGATGAACAAAGATGGCTTTCTGCCCCGGACGAACAATCAGCTGAGCCCCGTTTTTGATCTCGTTCTGATAACGTGGAAATCTCCAGACAATGGTGTGCTTCGAGTCATCCACCCACTCAATAATGTCAATAAACTCATTACGCAGCTTGTCGAATAATCCCATGTGCTCGGTGACTCCTCGTTTTCAAAGGGGTAAAAATCTCTGCAGATCGCAATCACGAAAATGCCTGTCAGGACTCTGCACACGACATGGAACAGCAAAGTGCAGGTAACCCCGTAGGTCTGCATTATCCGTGATCGGCCTTTGCAAAATCAATTCCAGCAGGCTGAAATCGATCAGCGAAATCTGAAGGCCTCGCTTAACCAATCTCCTCTGTTTACCCGGCCTTGTTTGCGGACAGATTTGTCCAGATTCCCGTTATCCAATTTCGCCATGCCTCGATCAGAGTTTCTCTCATAAAGCCACGAAATTCTCATTCCGAAGGTTGCCGCCTGTGACCTTCAGCGTAGAACAGTGCACACGGATGGATCGTACGACATGTCCAATAGTTCTCAGGGTATTTTTGACGCGGCTTTTGCTCCCGCAGGTGCGGTCGGCAGGCGGCGGTCAGTCCATCAGACAGGAGTCTTCGAGTATGAAAAAATTGTTAACACTGGCCCTCATGGCCGCCGTTAGTTCTTCAGCTGTCGCCGGTGAAAAATGCGGCACAGTGCGTCGCGTAAACGGCGTCGTGATGAAGTCGCAGTGCAATGCAACTGCGGTAGCCGGACACGCGATTCACACATCACTGCCAGCACAGGCTGCTGTTAAGTCTGACATCGTTGATACGGCTGTTGCGGCCGGATCTTTCAAGACGCTCGTCGCCGCTGTGAAGGCTGCAGGTCTTGTCGAGACGCTCAAGGGCAAAGGTCCGTTCACCGTCTTCGCACCAACCGATGAAGCATTCGCAAAGCTGCCGAAGGGCACTGTAGAAGATTTGCTGAAGCCAGAGAACAAGGACAAGTTGGTAGCGATCCTGACTTACCACGTGGTTCCGGGCGCTGTAAAGGCGGCAGACGTTGTAAAGTTGAAGTCTGCCAAAACAGTGCAGGGTCAGGAAGTAGCGATCGCAGTCAACAAGGGAACTGTCACCGTTGACGGCGCAAAGGTCGTTAAGACTGACATCGCTTGCTCCAACGGAGTGATCCATGTGATTGACTCTGTAATTCTGCCAAAGGCTGAAGCAAAGACGCCGGACATCGTTGACACCGCAGTCGCCGCCGGCTCCTTCAAGACGCTCGTCGCCGCTGTTCAGGCAGCCGGTCTGGTCGAAACACTGAAGGGCAAAGGTCCTTTCACCGTGTTTGCTCCAACTGACGAAGCATTCGCAAAGCTGCCAGAGGGCACCGTTGAAGACCTGCTGAAGCCAGAAAACAAGGACAAACTGGTTGCCATCCTGACCTACCACGTTGTTCCAGGCAAATTGAAGGCAACTGATGTCGTTGCTGTCAAAGAACTGAAGACCGTCAATGGTAAGGCTGCTGCCATCACCACCGACGGCGGTGCAAAGATTGCCGGTGCTTCCATCATCAAGACCGACATCGAGACTTCCAATGGCGTGATTCACGTCATCGACGCAGTCATTCTGCCGTAATTCAGTCCGAGCGACTGTTAACTGGTAAGCAATTGAAGGGGACCGAACTATGTTCGAGTCCCCTTTTTTCGTTTACTGTTGACCCGCCATAATAAGATCGCGGCAGGACCTGTCGTGCCGATAGTGATGCACCCAGCAGCTCAGAAGTCGTGCATTTCAGTGGCCACCACCGCTCTCTTCTGTTCTTCCCGAACGCTGTTCCATTGCCACAGTCAGACAGGTTGCCACAGTCAGACAGGTTGTGGCGTTCAGCAGTTTGGTCTTTCGGCCGGTATCAACAACCTGGCGGCATGGCAAATGATGAGTCCTGCCAGTCGCTACACAGGCCGCTCTACCCGGTGTTGAATTCGTTAGCCTGAACATTGCGCAGGCCCGCTAATCAGCGAATCCATGTGACTATGCCTGCATCCGGTAGGCAGCGCATCGCCCGGCTGTCCAGTCAACATTAATTCGGCAGGTTATTTTTGATGGCGGCCTAAGCGACAGGGGCTGTCACCAGTCGCCCACACTGCCGTCGCTGTAAAAGACTCGCTGCAGTAATTCCTGCTGAAACGGATGCTTTTTGACTTCGGCTTCGTTGATGGTGATTCCCAGTCCCGGCCTGGTATTCGGCCGTACAATTCGCCCCTGCCTCTCGACCGTAAAGCCTTCCTGTACAACATCCTGCCGCCATGGGACGTCCTCGTGTACCGTTTCACAGATCATGTAGGAAGGCTGCGAAAATCCAAACTCCAGCGATGCGGCCGTGCTGACCGGTCCCTGGGGATTATGCGGTGCAAGGGATAATCGCCAGGCTTCCGCCAGCGCAGCAATTCGACGGGCTTCGCTAAGCCCCCCGCAGTGTGTAATGTCCAATTGGCAGACCGCACAGGCCCGCGCTGCGAACAGGTCCCGAAACGCCGCTAATGACGTGACCCGCTCTCCCGTGGCGATCGGGGTGGACACCGCTGCGGCAATCGCCGCTAACCCATCCACACTCTCCGGCCAGCAGGGCTCCTCCAGAAAGTACAATCCATATGGCTCCAGAGCTTTGGCAAACTGCATCCCCATGGCCGGGGACGGCCGGGCATGGCAGTCGACCATGATGTCAATCGATTCGCCTACAGCGTCACGCATCGCCGCGACGGCCTGCTCCGCTGTGCGAATTGGTTTCAAACCCTCCAGCGGCAGTGTGGGAGGCACGGCCATCGACTTGAAGGCGGTAAAGCCTTCCGCCACGGCCTGTCTTGCCAAATCCGCAAAACGCTGCGCGTCTTCTGACGCGGTTTCGTAAAAATCTTCCATCCGACCGCCACCAAGGTGACAGTAGGTCCGCACATGATCCCGCACCGGGCCGCCCCAGAGCTTTGAACAGGGCATCCCGGCAACCTTGCCAAGAATGTCCCACAATGCCAGATCAATTCCCGCAATCGCAGTGGCTCGCACAATCCCATTGCCATGCCAGAAGTGCTGCCGATACATCATCTGCCACAGGTATTCAATCCGAGTCGGATCCTGCCCAATCAGCAGCTGCGACAGGTCTTCAATGGCGGCGACCACGCTCCGCGTGTGCCATTCCAGAGTCGCTTCGCCCCATCCCACAAGGCCGTCCTGGTCCGTCAGCACCTTGACAAAGATCCAGTTACGCATCCGCGCATGACACACCAGAGTTTCAATGGCCGTAATTTTCATAGCATGTGACTCACAATTTCTTCTGGTCACCCCGACCCACCCAGTCCCCGCCGCCGGCTGCAGAACGCAGCAGACCGCGGGGCCGGAACGGATCAGGGGTTCAAATTGTTTGGATGGGGACCAGCACGTCGGACTTTTTAGTGGCGACTGCGGCCGGATTTTCCACGACGTTCAGGTTTGCGTCAGCAGATCACTCGCAGGCTTGACGGATCGCTATTGCCCCGCGGCTACGGAATTGCCACCAATTGCGTAAAGGTGTGTAAATGTCCGCAGAAACAGCATCCCGTCAGCGGCCGAGGGCGACGCTCGCATGCCTTCAGACAGGTGATTCCTCGAGACAATTTCAAAGGTTTCACCGGCACGAATGACAAATGTGTCCCCTTCTTCGTTACAAAAATACAGCAGATCGCCGGCTGCAATTGGCGATGCTGTGAAGGTGCCGTCCGCGCGCCCTTTCCAGACTTCTTCACCCGTGTCCGCATTCACACAACTGACCACGCCATTGTTGGCGATGCTGTAGATCCTGTTGCCTACCAGCACAGGAGCACTCAAATCCGAATTTCCCTTGTCTCTGTTCCAGACCACGTGACTCTCAGACACGTCTCCACGTGTGGATTCTTCCAGCCGAACAGAAACCAGATTGGAATTCCTGGAGCCCGTGTTAATGATCGCGTGCCCTTTGTAGAACAAGGGAGGCGAGGACGCGTTGAAATCGTCGTGGCGAATCGTCCACAACTCCTTACCCGTCTCTGCGTCATAGGCAAAGGCCGCCCTGGAACCCACGGAAACGATCTGCCAGCGTCCATTGACTTCCACAAGTGATGGTGTCCCGTACGCTTTGCGAATGTCTCCGTCCAGTTTCGGCTGCCCATTCTCGTCCAGATCGCCATAGTCTGTCGTGCGATCCGTTCGCCACACCGTGGCTCCTGTTTTACGGTTCAGGGCCATCAGAAACTGCGCGTCCACGCCGTCAAATGTCAGTATCAGCAGGTCCTTCCAAAGAATCGGCGACGAGCCCGGACCGCGAAAGTGTTTACAACGGATGTCTCGGCGTTCCCACTCGATCACATACGTTTCCGAATTCATACGCACTGTGCCATAGGTGCCAAAATGAATGTAGACGGCACCGTCCTCCAACGCACACGAGGGCGAGGCGTAGGTATTGACTTCGTTCTTCAGAGGCTCTGGTTCAGGATTCTCAAACAGCAATTGATGGTGCAGAACTTTGCCCGTCTTCTGGTCAAGGCAGTAAATGTATTGTTTTGTGCCATCCTTTGTGGCGGCCGTTAGCCAGATGCGATTGTGGCCGATGATCGGTATGGAATGACCAAACCCTTCCAATGCGGTCTTCCAGGCAATGTTTTTCGATGGTTCTTCCGACCACTCTACGGGCAGTCCCTGCGCGTCCTCTGCGGCGACAAGACTATCCAAAGTCGGGCCCGAGCGCGTCGGCCAGTTGATGCGGTCGGATGCCTGGGCGTGCGGCAGGAACACAAGGGCAAGCAATACAAAAAGGTACAACGCTGTGCGGCCGGATCCCTGCGGCTGATCCAGCGGCCGTTTCTGATCAAACCCGGAAATTGCCTGTACCTCTCGCTGAAACCAAACCATGCGATCGTTCCTCCGCCCAAACTTTTCTGCCGTCGCTGCTGCAAATTCCGCTCGCGTGCGTGTACGGAAACTTTAAAAAGCTTAGCGTTCCCCAACGCTGTTGTCTTCCCTCCCGGCAAAAGTGGGCAACGGGATCTGTGCAGCACACGCGTCGACCTTCTTTTTGCCAGTCTACGGCGGCGCAGACCTAACCCAGTGCCCGGCAAATTGCGGTGCGGAGTTCTCCCTGCGCAACTCGGGACTTGCAATTAGGGTTGGTTGCATGGGAACTGCGGAACTGCCAAATAATCAGCGGGTTTGATAACGCGGCAGCATGCCGGCGAGAAAACCTCGGCGCAATCGAAGCGACACGAGTACTGAAAGCGAACCTCAACCACGTCCCCTCAAATCGGGGCGTGGGATTAATGCGTCTGGTGCGGAACCCCAACGCGGTTCGATCGCGATGGGGCCCCGGACTGCAAGGGGGGTTCATGCTGCCGATGAGACTGCAGCGGGGCCGAAAATTACCCTACTTCAACTTCACCACCGGCGTCCACGGTCGGCAGGACTGATGGT
>CAIQIE010000352.1 GCA_903871805.1 uncultured Planctomycetaceae bacterium
ATATCCGGAAACTTCAACTGGATATCGGATGCACCGGAGGATCCGCACGAATACTGGCCGTCCGAAACTATCTGCCATGTCCCAACCTGAGTGTTGTAGAGCGGTGTCAGCAGTGGCGGAAGGTTTTTTTCGAACGTAGCTGCTGATGGATTCAGCAGGGGCGGCATTGAGAACTCCGAAAACGTGGCCTCACAGGACGGGACACCAATCGCTCAGCGCGGCAGCGCGCGGTTAAAAGAAGAAGTTTGCGAGTGCAGCATAACCCGAAAAATTTCCGTGTTTTCGGATCTTTACAAATCGATCGATCGATTTATCAGTCTACGCTGTTTTTGAACCTGTCATATCAAGATGTCGGAATGGGGGGATTCATCGAGTGGAAAAACAGGCTGACTTTTGGGGTTGTAACAGTCGTGAAGAATTGAGTGGTTGCAGGGACTTTCCGTCCTGAACCGCTTTAACCAGAGACAGGACACGTTTTCGGTGATACAAGCGGCTTCGCTTCGCCGAATAGATGTCAGGCGGAGAAGCGGACGTGATGGCTCACCACGCCCTCTGCTGACTGAGCCGGAGATTCCGGACCGGACAGGGACGTCGTTAAAGCGGTAACCAGATCTCGGTGAGAACTGACCATGAGGATGTACGCGATACCACTGGCTCTGCTTTCGCTGACCGTGGCCGGATGTACCGCCGGAACCGGACTTTTTTACGCCGAGGATCCTACCAGCCGTCACGAGCCGGGATCTGATCAGTGGTGGGCAGAGAAAGGCGCGCTGCAGCCGGGTGTGCGTCAGAAGTACAGCAAAGGGAAAATGTGGCCTGCACGTGCCCGTTCGACCGCACCGAAGCAGCAGTTTTCACACATTTATCACTCACAGCATTACTGGCCCCTGCCTTACACCTGTCAGGATCGGGAGGCTGTCTTCACCCTGATGGACACGCAGACTGCGCTGGGCTGGCAGGAAGAGACCACACTGTTTAACCACCACTTTGAGGCGGATACGCATCTCCTGAATCAGGCAGGTCTGCGACACCTCGAGTACATCCTGTTTACGGTACCACAGTCGCGAAGGAACGTGTTTATTCAGTCGACGCATGACGAAGTGCATGATGTCGTTCGAACAACGTCCGTAGAAGATGCGATCGCAGGCTACCAAGGGAGCGGGGAGTCGATTTCCGTGTCTATTAGACGCTGTCGGGAATCGGGACGACCTGCCGCTGAGGTTCAGGCGATCAGTGATTTGTATCGCGAATCCATTCCCGCTCCCCGTCTGGGAAGTGCTGGCAGCAGCGGAACCGGCGACGGGGGTTCGGTCGGCGGAGGCGGTGGTAGTTCAGGTGGTGGTGGTGGTGCCGGGGGCATGGGCAGTCGCAACTGACCAATCCCGGAGGACGTTTTCCCGCGTCAGTGACGTCTTGCTTCAGTGGATGCTCTGCGCAATGGCGGCGTTGGCGCAAATTCGCAGTCGCTGTTTTCTGTACAGGTGGACACTCTGGTTTCCAGCCGCTGCGGTGCGGAATACCCTCCTCGCCGTCCGTGGATTCCGGCAGTTTCTGCTGCCTGCGGTGCGTGAGCTTCCATTACTGCGGCTGTGTGCAGCAGGGAAAGGCCCCATGTTGGCCCCCTGCCGAGTTTTCCTGTGTGGCGGGCTGTTCCGGATACGATGACTGTGCTGGCTGGAGAGGCTGTTCGACGCCTTTGCGCACGGATTCAGCACTTCGGACATGGAACCAGTGACCGGAGTGTCACGCACAGGAGTAGCGCGGTGATTCGCAGACGAATTCTGTCATCGATGGTTGTTGCAGCCATCGGGTTGAACGCCGGTTGTCTGAGCAGTGGCTTTTCGACCGCAATGACGCAGACGAAAGGATTCTTCCGTCCGGCTGCCAAACCTGCGAGTGAGGAACTGAGTCCGGAGTTCTATGAAGCTCAGAAGACATTTCGGAAGAACACTGAGAAGAACCTCCTGGCCTGGGCTCGCTACCAGGAGGACGTTGGTGAATATGCAGAGGCGATGAAGAAGTATCGCGAAATCTCCATCGCCTATCCGGAGTGCATTGAAGCGCAAATGGGCATGGCCCGTATCGAAAGTGCGACCGGACGAATTTCTCAGGCGGAGCAGATCCTGACGTCCCTTGCCGCGCGTTATCCGGACAATGTGTCGGTACGTCTGGAGCTTGGCCGTCTGTATAGCAGCCAGGAGGAATGGGAAAAGAACATCGCGGTATGCGAAGAGGCGTGTGGAATTGCCCCTCATGATCAGTCCTGTCGTTACGAACTTGGCGTGGCACTTGCACGGGCCGGGCGACTGCAGGCCGCGATGCCTCATCTGACCTTCGCTGTCGGTGCTCCTGCAGCCCACTACAATCTCGCATATATCCTGCATGAAACCGGGAATGACGCCGAAGCAGCCTCATGGCTGCACCATGCGTTGAGTATGCATCCGGATCCAAAGACAGCAGAAAAGTCCCGGCGACTGCTTGCATCGCTTCCGAAAGAGCTTGTGCCAGAGGCTGTTCACGGCAGGTTAGCTGACCAGAGATCGGGGGAATCCGGGCGGAGTAAAGAATCCCCGGAGGCGATAAACCGACCGCAGAGTGCGCGCTCACCTGTACGGCAGGCTTCCGACACCCGTTCTCAAGGTGCTGGAGACGACGTTCAGGCAGCGTCGAAATCGGGCCGGGTGGAAAAAGCAGACTACAGAACCAGCAATATCTCGGCTCGTGACGCAGTTGCGGCTGCTGATTACACTCAGGAGCAACCACAAACCTCTTCGCAGCCGGCCCCGAAGCCTTTTCCTGCGTCCGCTGGCAGCGTTGTCTCGCGAAAAAATCAATCCAATTCTGCTGAAGCCGATCGCGAAGCGGTCGATCCACCTGTCTGGCGAGCCACCAATCGACAGGGACAAAGATAAGGAGAACGTTGACACCGAACGCTGCCTTTGGCCACTGCCGTGTGAGTCCATGCGTTTACCTGCTGATGACCACGCGAGTGCGCTGTTCCAGTCAGGCTGCTGCTCAGGGGTGAAATGGCCAGACGATTGGGATCAGGATGATGGAGGCGATCCAGAGAAGAATGTTCAGTGGGACTCCAATTTTGACAAAGTCGCTGAATTTGTAGCCCCCCGGGCCAAAGACCATCATGTGTGTCTGGTAGCCGACAGGCGATGCAAAAGCGAACGATGCAGCCAATGCAACAGCCATCACAAAAGGGCGAGCATCACATCCGGTGAGTTCCGCAGCCTGAATGCAGATAGGAAATGCCAGTGCAGCTGCTCCGTTATTTGTGATCAGCTCATTCAGGAGCATCGTGACAAAGTAGATGGCTGCCAGTGTTGCATAGGGTCCCAGCGGTTGCGTGACAGCGACAAGCCTTCCGGCGAGGAATTCAGCGGCCCCCGTTTCCTGCAGGGCGGCGCCCAGACCGAACGACGCACCAATGGCGATCAGTACTGGCCATTCAATTGACTGGCGAGCATCTGCGGCGGACATGCAACGGGTCAGTATCATCAGGCCACCGGCCACAAATGCTCCGAGCATTGCCTGGTCGCCACCAGCAAAAAACATCGTGGCGAGCAGTCCAAGAAAGATGGCAATCGCAAACCACCATCGCTCATGCCGAATTGGTTGCGAACCTTCCACATTGCTGACAAGATAGAAGTCAGGGTTGTTTCGATGTGCCTGTACGAAGTTGGCCCCCGTCTGCAGCAGCAGCGTGTCGCCGGCCTCCAGTTCGACATCGCCAATTTTTGTAAGAACTCGCTGTCCATTGCGATGAATGGCGACGATGGCCGCATTGTAATGGGAGCGAAACTGTGCGTGTCGAACCGTCTGGCCAATCAGTGGTGAGGATGGACTGACGACTGCTTCGCAAAGTCGTCTGCGGCGTTCACGCTGGGCAGCCGGGTCCGAAGTTTCTGTTGCGGCCTCAAGTCCCGGGATTTTCTTCAGGTCAATAATGGTGTCGACGATTCCGGTGAAGACCAGTCGATCGTTCTGTTCAAGAACGATGTCGGGACTGACAGGAGCAATGACCGATCCCCGACGATCAATTTCCACCAGAAAGAGTCCCGGGAGTCCTCTGAGACCGGCCAACTCGATACTTTGGCCGATGAGCCGACACACTGGTGTAACGACCATTTCCACGAGGTATTCGCGTCGTGTTTCTCCGAACTGCTCGATCAGCTCTTTTCGTTCCGGAAGCAGGCGACGTCCCAGTGTCAGAATATAAATGGCACCGATCACAGCACAGGGAAATCCCACATAACCAATTTCGAAGAAGCCCATTTCCTCGAGATGTGGGTTTTCGGATTTTTTCATCAGACCGGCAACAACGAGGTTGGTGCTGGTACCAATGCGGGAGCAAACGCCCCCCAGAATCGTGGTGAAGGACAGTGGAATCAGTAGTTTGGAAGGGGCGACACTGTGTTTTCTGCACCAGCTGATGACGACCGGGATCAGCATGGCCACGATTGGCGTGTTGTTCATAAAGGCAGAGGTGACAATTGTGAAAAGACTGAGGACAGTTAATCCTCCGAGCTCTGTTGTTGCCGGTCCCAGGATCCTTGCACCGATGGTATCGACGACTCCGGTTTCCTTCAATCCGGCGGTCACGACAAACAATGCCGCCACCATCAGTAAGGAACTACTGACAAAGCCTTCGAATGCCATTTTGGGAGTGATAACGTTTGCCAGCGAAAGAATCAGAATGGCGGCCATAAACACGAGGTCCGCCGGACGTTCCCATGCCAGTGCGATCAACACTCCGATGGTCACAGCGATCGTGAACCACGCTTCCCATTCCATAATTCTGATCCTGAATTCTGCTCCGGAGTTCCCTCGAGAAAAAAACGATGGGCTCCAATGTCTCTCGTATGAATTAAGTCTTTTGATTTCGCCTGCAGATTCCCGCCCACGCATTCTCACGTTCACTGCAAGGACTCTGCGGCAGTCAGCGACCGTTTTGGCCCTGAGGCTGCCATGTCCCCGAGGCTGCCGGGGTTATATCGTTGTCTGTCTATAACGATCCGGGCGACCGGCTGCTGATCAGACAGACAGGTTTATTAGTTTCCTGATGAGATTCCCCCGAAACCAGCCTTGCGCCCGACCTTTGCGGCCTGAAATTGTCCGTATCCAGCCACGTATTCTGTGTTGACATCAAATCCGATACTGTAAATCCGATACTGTCCCTGCTGTGTGACCTGCACACGGTCTGAACAGAAATCTGAACCTGCGGTGACTGCTTTCGGTTCTGACAGATATCTACCCGAGGTGGGGCATGTTCGCAGAAGTCATGCATGAAAATCGTCAGGCGTCTGGGTAAACGCGGCGGAAGCGTATCAGTTTCCGGACTTTCCGTCAGTGCATTGCCGTTTTTTTTTTGCATGATTGCTTCGGTAAGGAAATCGCTGCCATGAAGATTTCTCTTCCGGGAACCGTCGACGCTGATGATAGCTTGTGAATCATGACATTTTTCTGCAAACTGGTGGTTGAAACCTGTAGCAGAGGGGCTCCGACAATTGGAGGGATTTGACCCCGGCAGGGAATACTGTAGTCGACGGACACGCAATGTTTTTCGCAATTCGGATTTTCGCTATGATGTGCTCCAACCGGATGGTTCTTACCAACGCGATCCGCGAGTCGTCAAAATTACATTGAGAGCTTGATTAATGTCAGAGTCGCTGTTGACGTATAGTTTGTGTGCTGCTGCAAAGCTTCTGTCACCGGGAAGAATTGATTCCCTCAGGGACGCGATGAATGCCGCTCGCGATGAAACACTGAATGATGTGGAACTCTGGCAGAGCGGCGCGCCGGTTCCTGCAGAAAAACAGCCTCTGGATGCCGGGTTTATTCAGTGGCCCGAGGAGTTGCTGGATGATCTGCAGCGGGCTCAGAGTACCAGTCTGGTGGGCCGTCTGGAGTCGTGTGCTAAACGACTGCAAGCCGCGGCAGACTCACTGGTCGTTCTGGGAATTGGGGGATCCTACATGGGCATGCGAGCCATGTTTGAAGCCCTGAGGACACCGTTCTGGAATGAACAGTCCCGTGCAGTTCGGCGTGAAATTCCGAGGATTTACTTCGATGGCTGGAACGTCGATACGGACCAGCAGAGTGCCTTGCTTTCACTATTGAATGATCGAGCCGCTGCTTTTCCGGACTCTGTCGAGGGAAAAACTGCGGTGATTGTCATCAGCAAATCCGGCGGCACTCTGGAAACCGCTGTCGCGTTTCGCACGTTTCGGGAACTGCTTGAGAGGCGATTTGGTTCTGATGCAGTCAACTTGATTGTGCCGGTGACCGGAGAATCCGGAAGGCTCCGCAGTCTGTCCAGTGCGTCTGGTTCTCCGGATGTCTTTTCCATTCCCGACGGAATTGGCGGACGATTCTCTGTGCTGACCTCAGTGGGCCTGCTTCCGGCCGCGGCTGCCGGGATGAATATCCGCGCTCTGCTGCAGGGGGCCGCTGATATGACGCAGCACTTTCGTACGGCTCCGTTTGAAAGCAACGTTGTGCTGCAGTACGTAGCCGTCTGCCATGCCTTTGAAATCGATCATGGGATGACCTGTCGCATCCTGTCCACGTGGGGAAGCAAGCTGGAAGCGGTGGGACTGTGGTACGACCAGCTGCTCAGTGAGAGCCTTGGAAAGCATGAACGTGGCGCGATGCCACTAACTGTGGTCAACACCCGGGATTTGCATAGTCGCGGTCAGCAGCATCAGGAAGGACGTCGAGATAAACTGATCACAAACCTGCTGCCCGGGCAGCCGCTGTCCCCGCCATTGACAGTTCCCGAGCACGCACTGGATGACGATCGCCTGAATCAACTGGCAGGGACGCCGTTCCCCCGAATTCTGCAGGCCGCTGTGGATGGAACCAATCAGGCCTACGCCGATGACAAGCGTCCAACTGCCGATATCGCTCTGCCGGCACTGACAGAACACGCACTGGGGCAGTTGTTCCAGATGCTGATGCTGGCCACGGTTGTTGAAGGTCGGCTGGTGGGCACAAATCCCTACGGCCAGCCAGGGGTTGAAGCCTACAAAAAAAACATGCAGGCAAATCTTGGCCTGAAGTAAATGGAACATCAGTGCTCAACGTCCGGCAGCAGGCGACGAATCCTGACCGGACGCTGAGGATCTGACATCGCTGCTGTCCGACGGCGCCTTCTGACTGTTCTTCACTGGCAGGCGGCCGTGCGGGTGTTGTGACAGAATCGCAGCATCGAGGTCGGTGTTTGCATGGTCGTTTTGTCTTCTTCAACGAGTGTCTCGTTAGACAGTTTTTGACATGAAACTAACATTCCTCGGTCACAGCGCATTCCTGTTGGAAGTCTCGGGTAAGTCGATTCTGATCGATCCGTTTCTGACCGGAAATCCCCAGGCGGCCGTCTCGGCAGATTCTGTCCATGCCGACTACATCGTGATTTCTCATGGACATGGCGATCACGTCGGTGATGCCGTGGAGATTGCGAAGCGGACGAAAGCCATGGTCATTTCAAACCACGAGATTTCGCTTTGGCTTCGAAAACAGGGTGTCGTTCGCACCCACGACATGCACATCGGTGGAAGCCACAAATTTGATTTCGGGACGCTGAAACTGACAATCGCCTTTCATGGGTCGATGCTGCCTGACGGAACCTGTGGCGGAAATCCTGCCGGGCTGCTGTTTAAAACTGCGGAAGGAAACCTGTACCACGCCGGCGATACCGGCCTGTTTTCTGATATGGCGCTGATCGGCGAAGAACAGTTGAAGGTCGCAATTCTTCCAATTGGCGATAATTATACCATGGGGCCCGAGGATTCCATCCGGGCGACAGGCCTGCTGCAGCCCGGAATCGTCATTCCCTGCCACTATAACACGTTTCCGTTGATCGAGCAGGATGCTGCTCAGTGGGCTCAGGCAATCCTGAAACGCACCAAATCGGAACCCGTTGTGATGGTGCCCGGAGAAAGCCTTGAGCTATAACGCGTCCGCCGGCCCCGTTCGTTGGCAGCGAAGCGACGTTTTCCCGGTGAACTCACAAGCCCGCAGGAAAATTTCGTTGTTCACAGCAGATCGTCGACGCAGCCACCAATTGGAAGAGGGGTATCCGGTTCGGGGTGTCGGGGAATCAGCAGCTGCAGCATCTGGGTGGCTAACTCTGGGATTCCGTCGCCAGTGATGGCAGAGACTTCCACAATCTGATCACTGCGCATTGGCGATGTCGCCGGAGCATCCGCATTGGACGATTGTGAAACGGCTAACTGACCAGGGGAAATCGCCGCGGTACGGTGCATTCGCAGGTCTGACTTGTTACGAACAAGCAGCACCGGGCCGGGGAATGAGTTCGCGAGGCTGCTGAGTTCCGGATCACAGCGGCCATCTTCCCGATCCGTCACGCAGCATAGAAGATCAATCTGATCCGGAAGCGATCGGGCTCTGGCAATCCCCTCCACTTCCAGCGCTGAGTCCGGCGCTGAACGCAGTCCCGCGGTATCACTCAATCTGACAATCCAGCCGTCCACAATAATTTCCGCTTCAACGACATCGCGGGTGGTTCCCGGGATTGCTGAAACGATGGACCGCTGCCGTCCGGCCAGTGCATTTAATAAAGACGACTTGCCAACATTGGGGGCACCGAGGAATGCAATTCGAAAGGGCTTGGTCAAATGATCCGCATAGAATTTCCATTCGCCCACAAGGCTCGCTGCAGGACCACGGATGGTGGGGTTCCGGGATCGCAGGTGGCTGCGAAGCACAACAAGGCGGCCATCCGTCTGCCGCAGGATCCTGTCTGCTGCCAGTCGCGTCCGACAGCGGATCAGCGCCTCGCTTATGGATGCGTCAATAATATTCCGATCTGTGAGAATCGATTCTGGTAAATCGGAAGGCGATGACGCACCTGCCTCAGAGGGCTGAGTGATCGCCACTCCGGCAGTTTGCAGGTCGTTCAGAATGCTGGAAACGGCCGCGAATCCTCCATGACAGTGGATTTCCCATGAGTCCGGTGTGAGGCGGACGAGAACCACATCTTCCCCATTCCATGAGCCGTAAAGAATCCGATCCCATTCTGCCAGTGAGGCGGATCGACTGTCATTTCGAACAAATGGTCGTAAAACAGTCTCTGCGGTGTCCGGAGAGTTCTGGACATGGATGACGGCCACAGCGCCAGGCCCGGGTGGGGTCAGTTGCCGGGCATTTCCGCTGGGGCGTATCAAAGTCTGCTCCATGAGTTCGTTCGCAAAACATTCGGAAAGGCAGGCGATTGCCCAAAAAAGATGCCGCCGCCGAGATGTGCCATTCGGGCGAGCGGCCAGCGAGACCTGCTGGCGCAGGCCCCGGGATGAGGTGAATTCCGCTGATAACAGAAAGTCTCCCGAAACTCATGGGTTTTGTCCAGAATCCGGTTCTAATCATTCAAGATTGCCATGGGTACTCACACAGTTCTGACTTTCGCTCCAGCAATGTGCCCTGCGATGCCGATGTTTCGATTACAGAGGGCTATGCCGGACTGCTGACTTTGTGCGCAGTTCGGACACAGCCTTGTGATGGGTAAATCGGCAAAGATTGCCGGTTTCCCGAGGGCTTTCACCTCCTGTCCCAACATCTCCCTGACCAGGGATGGTCATGACTCGACCATCAGAAAATGGCGCAACGCGATCCCTGCCAGCCCGATTACTCGGCTGGACAGTGTCTGCGGCCTGCTCGCGCCCCCGGCTGATGCTGTGGCTGGTGCTGCTGGTTGCCTGCGGCGCTGTTGGTTTCAGCGTTACCAATCTGCAGGTACACACAAGTCGTTCTCATCTGACAGATCAGGCGGCGCGGTTTACCCGCAACTGGCAGCAGTACGCGGATACTTTCGGCGCCGAATCGGATCTGCTGATTGTCGTGGAGACACCAGTCCCGAATTCCATGCTGATTCGGTCTGTGATTGATGAGCTTGGAACCCGGCTGAATCGGGAACCGGAACATTTTGAAAATGTGCTGGCGAGAGTTGACCTGTCCGTCATGCGTCGCAAAGCACTGCAGTTTCTGACCCCGCGGGAAGTGCAGAAGACCGCGTCTCTGCTGAAGACGTATGATCGCGTCGTTGTGCAGCAGAACTGGGGACTCGTTCGAACAGAAAGTCTCGTGGAGTTTCTCTACGGACAGGTCGGTAAGTCGCAGGACGAAGGTGTTGTGCCGGAAGCGACCTGGATCTCCGCGGAACGATTTGCCGATAGCCTCTCCTCCTACATGCATAACGCGTTGGAAAGTGGCAAAACGGAACGCACAGCATTCAAGTCTCCACTTCCGGACCTGATCTCCGTTGCCGGGGATCAGAAACTGACGGATGGCGCCACCGCCTACGTTTTGAATGACGAAGGAACGGTAGGCGTTGTGCAGGTGTCGCTGACGGATGGCGCAGATCAGCAGCAATCAGAGACTGCGGGAATAGCACGCCTGCGTCAACTGATCGCGGAAGTTCAGGTTGCGAGTATGCCCGACAAGGGCGGACTTAAACTGGCTTTGACTGGTATACCGGCGCTGGAGCATGATGAGATGCAGAGCACCGGCATCGATATGAAGAATGCCGGAATCCTCGCTTTCTTTGTCGTCGGACTGCTGCTGCTGCTGGTGTTCCGCGGTGTTCGGCATCCGATGCTGACCCTGATGACACTGCTGATTTCGCTGAGCTGGACGTTTGGTGCCGCGACGGCTTTGATCGGCCACGTGAATATGATCAGCGTCTGCTTCGCGATCTTTCTTGTGGGGCTGAGCATTGACTTCTCTGTCTCGTTCATTCATCGCTACCTGTCACTTCGACAGGAGCTGTATGAACTGCGCCCGGCGCTTCAGGAAACAGCAGAAACCAATGGCCCGGGAATACTGATGTCCGCCATCACCACGGCACTGGCTTTCTCCACAGCAGTCCTGACGGGTTTTCCAGGTCTGGCGGAACTGGGGATTATTTCCGCAATCGGCGTGCTGCTTTGTGCGCTGGCCACATTTCTGTTTCTGCCAGCGTTGATTGCCATCTCGGACGCAGACGTTGAGGTTACGGCTCTGCCGCAGCCATTTTCCCCCGCCAGTCTGCGTCGAGTGCTTGTTGCATGGCCGATGATTTCTGTCGCTGCAGCATCGTTGTTAATTGCCTTTTTTGGATGGCGTGCCTTCAGTTACAACGAAGGACGGATCAGCTGTCGCGTGCAGTATGATCCAAATCTGATCCAGCTGCAGGATCCAAAGTCAGAAGCTGTACTTGCGGAACGCGTTCTTGAGTCTTCCGGGACGGAAACAGTTCTGCATGCCGTTTCCATCGCTTCCTCATGGGAAGAAGCCATCAGTCTGCGTGAGAAGTTCTTGAAACTGGGGTCTGTTGCCAGGGTCAGCGACGCGGCCAGCAAACTTCCGGATCGCCCTGACAGCAGCACCTCGCAACTGCTTCAATCTCTGCAGCAGCAGGCTGCAGGCGTTCCCCGCAACGTCCCGACTCCATCCCCCGTGAACCATATCAACGTTGGTACGTGGGCAGACCGTTTGTATTCCCGTGTGCGAAATTCGACGAACCCCCGAGCACAGAAAACCGCTGCCGCTCTGGATCTGTTTCTGAATGACCTTTCAAAGACGCCTGCAAAACAGGCCAGTGCTATTCTGACGGCCTATGATTCGATGATCGCCCGCTGGCTGCTTCTGGAATATGCGGAAATCGCCAGTGCCGATCGCTTTGATCCGGTCGATCTTCGCGATCTTCCAAAGGAATTAAAAAGCCGTTATCTGCGGATCGATGCTGAAAACAAACAGCAGTGGGCCCTGCGAATTTATCCCCGCGACGATGTCTGGGACGGCAGAGCTCTGCAGACGTTTGTCAGCGAACTGCGAACCGTGGATCCCAACGTCACTGGCACTCCCGTGCAGATTCACGAATCCGCAGGCCGGATGAACACAACCTATTCCAGAATCGGACTGTACGCTCTGGCTGTGATTTCGATTGTGCTGCTGCTGAATTATCTGCGACCCGGGCAGAAGCTACTGACTGTTCTGCCGCCAATCGGGGTGGCTGGATTCATTGGTTATTCGCTGTATCAGCGGAATGGGTCTTTCGATCCCTCACTCGCCGTGATGATCTGCCTGGGACTTGTCGTGTTTATCGCCGCTGTCCTTGATTATCGTAACCTTCGGGATACCGTGCTGACTCTTGTTCCGGCACTTGCAGGTGGTGTTGTGCTGCTGGGCATCATGGCACTGCTGGGGCTGCCGCTGAATCCCATGAATTTGATCGCCTTGCCACTGGTTTTTGCAATCGGGATCGACAATGGGATCTATCTGGTTTCCGATTGTCGCAAACAGATCGCCGCGGGGCGGGATGGGTACGAGACGTCTGCAGACACGCTCAGTAGCGTGCTTGTGACGTCCCTGACATCCATTGCAGGCTTTGGCAGCCTTTTAATTTCCGCTCACAATGGCATGTTCAGTATTGGACTGCTGCTGGCGATTGGTGTTGCCGCCTGCCTGTGCGTGTCGCTGATCCTGATGCCTCCGATACTGACACTTGTTGCTCGCCATCAGCCAGCCAGTATGGATCCGGTGCGCATCATCCGCAAGCCAGAGAATGAAACGGCTGACGCTTCCGGGGCGAAGGAAAGTGCTGCTAAAGCAGCGCCGCAGAAGGCGAAAAAAGCAGCCTGATGCCATGCTGGCCTGACACGGAATGTTTTCCTGCCGCAGCCACTGTTGCCATGCGTAAATGATGGCAGACGTACCGCGGATCGGTTGTCATCTGCTTTTAGTGGCCGGGCGGGCCGGACGCTGTTTACGCCGGCTGCCAACGGCGTTTGATCTGATCTGCAAGAACCGCAAGCAGCAGTACCGAGCCAAGGACGATGCTCTGGCTGGATGACTCGACACCCAGAAGATTCATACCGTTACGAATGACCGCGATGATAAAGGCGCCAATCAGGGTTCCAAACATACGGCCCTCACCCCCCATCAAAGAGGTGCCCCCCACAACGACCGCAGCAATGACTTCCAGTTCGTACATCTCGCCGTACTTGGGATCACCGGCGTTCAGTCGGGACGACAGCAGGATTCCACCCAGCCCAGACAGGGCACCGCTGAGTGTAAAGACCAGAAATCGCCACCACTGCACCCGAATCCCACAAAGTCGGGCCGCTTCAGGGTTGCCGCCAATAGCATACAGAACTCGTCCGAAAACAGTTCGCCCCATCACAAAGTGGGCAATTGCGTAGAACATCAGCATCAACCACACCGGATTGGGAATGCCCCCCAGACTTCCGCCCCCCAGCCAGCGGAAGGCCGCAGGAATGTCGCCGATTGATTGCTGGGCGGAAATACGCTGGGCCAAACCGCGCGCAATCAGCATCATGGCAAGGGTCACAATAAATGAAGGCAGTCGGGCGACCGTCAGCATCACTCCATTTAAAGCCCCCGCCAGCGACGTGACTCCCAGGGCCAGAAAACAGCCAGCGCAGATCGCGGCCAGCGAGGCGGTCGAGCCGCCACCAAAATCCCGAATAAATGCGGTCGCTGTGACCGAGGCCAGTGCAAGGACAGATCCGACGCTCAGGTCAATCTCCCGAATGATGATGACCATCGTCATTCCCACGGCAATGATGGCATAAATGGCAGTCTGACTTGCCACGCCCAGCAGGTTTTCCGCCTTCAGAAATACGGGCCACGGAGACTGTGATGGTTCCACCAGGCGATCGGGTGACAATTGGGGATAACGTCCGAAGACCGCCCACTGTGAAGATTTGTCGGTGACGGCCACTGCATCAGGCAACTCGCCAGTTTTTGCGAGTCTCTCCAGCATCGCACGAGCATCAGCGGGGGTTCCAATCACTGTTCCTGCCAGTTTCACTCCGGCAGTCCCAAAGACCTCCTCCGCGCCTGCAGCAAACTTCCGATTTTGCTCGCCGAATGGGACTGCGATCAGAATCCGGGCAGTCGTACCATATTGTCTGATGATGCGAGCGGCCACGTCACGCCCTGCGTCGACTCCCGTGGAACTTTGACGTGTTAACGTCAATAAACTGAATGTGATCATCAGCAGCAACAGCACGAATACCATGCCATAGTCTGCAAGCAGTCGCCGCCCCCAGCGCTGATCTGTGAATGCGTTTCGAATCACCATGATGTTACAGGAGGAATCCTCTCCAGCCTTGAATTCCGCAATGATCGCTTCGTAAACCGTATCCGGTCCAACAGGATTCCGGAATACAGCGCCGGTTGCATGCACGTTGTCCCCAGTCGCCTGGGTGCCTGAATCTGCCTGAGTGCTGCACCAGCGTTCCTGCTCCGGGAACTCCTGCTTGTTGCCGTAGAGTATTTGCTGCAGTCCTGCTGTGGAAACGACTCGATCGTTGTTTTATCAACGATGTCCGGAAACTGCAGCCGAAGCAGCCTGCCGTCTCATCTCTTTGGGGACTTTTCCGGTTGCTGTGCTGTCGTGACCCTGTCCTGCGCAGTCGGGTAAGGCAGACCCAGTTCGGCTGCCCGCGATTCGGCAAACTGCACGATCTTCGCAGCCGTCGGAGCGGCCACTGTTCCGCCATAATGAATGCCCGGCGCCGTCGGCTCATCCACCATGACCAACACCAGGACTCGCGGGTTCTCTGCCGGCGCTCCGCAGACGAACGACACGACCCACGCCTTGTCAGAATACGTGCCCGTTTCGGCGTCCAGCTTCTGAGCGGTTCCGGTTTTTCCAAACATCGAAAATCCAGGGATGCGCGCCCCCTTGCCCGTTCCTCGTTCCACAACCTGACGCATCGGCTCCTGAACCAGCCATCGCGCTGTCTCAGCACGCAGCAGGTTACTCTCAATGTCCAGCCCGGAAGCCACCAGATTTTCTTTACCCCCGGGAACCAGCAGATCAGGGGAACGGTTTACAAGCGTCGGACGAATCAAACGGCCTCCATTCGCCAGAACCGCATGAGCCGTCAGCAGCTGCAGTGGCGTTACGGACAGTTCCTGACCCATTGGGACAGAGCCCAGAGAATAAATCGTCCAGCTGGAAAAGGGATGCACGAGTCCGGGAAGTTCGCCAGGCAATTCAATTCCGGTTCTTCTGCCGAATCCAAAACTGCAGGTGGCTTCATAAAGTGATCGCAATCCGATCCGCTCGCCGATTTTTGCCATTCCAATGTTGCTCGATTTGACCAGCACATCCTCTACGCTTAGCGCACCATAGGAATGATGGTCATGCAGAAGGCGAGGCCCCATACGGTAGGCGCCAAAACTGCAGTGGATCGTCTCGTTTCTGTCCAGCTGGCCACTTTCAAGGGCCCACGCGACAATCAACGGCTTAAACGTCGATCCGGGTTCAAACACCGCGGACACCGCAAGGTTCTTCCATGCCGCTTCGGGAACCTGCTCCAGTGCACTGGACGAAAACGACGGCCGCGAAACCATCGCCAGGATTTCACCTGAGTGTGGATCCATCACAATGGCGCAGGCGCCCGCTGGCTTCCATTGCGCTACCAATTCATCCAGATAAAACTCCGTCTGAATCTGCATTCGCAGGTCGATCGATGAGACGACAGAACGACCATGAAACGGAGCCCGGGACGCGGCAGCCTCGACTTCCATGATCACGCCACGGGCATCCCGAGTCATTACCCGAAGGCCATCCTGACCGCTCAGCTGCGCGTTCAAACCCTCTTCCAGTCCCCCGCGGCCCTGGTTGTCGATATCTCGCAGTCCAATGACGTGCGAGGCATGTCCTTCCTGAAGATATTGCCGCAGATATTCACGTCGCAGCCCCCACGTGCCTTTTTTCAATCCCAGGGCCCGGATGTTCCGCGCCTGAGTTTCGTCCATTCGACGCTGGATCCACACGAACTGACGAGAACGATTGTTGAGCAGTTTCTGGTAGAGTTCGTCGGTATTCAGATTCAGCACCGGACTGACCTGCCACGCCCACTCCAGAGGATTCTCGATCTCCTCAGGCACCGCGTAGAGACTTTCTGTCTGCACGGTCATCGCCAGCACCTGACCGTTGCGATCCAGAATTTCACCCGGCCTTGCCGGAATGACCTCCTGGAACTGGCTTTGTCGGGCCGTTTTTTCCACAAGCTGTTGCCGTTGGGCTCCCTGCAGTTGAATCAGCCTGGCAATCAGTATAAGCCAGCCCGCCAGAATGAGGCTTGCTGCAAAACCCGATCGCCACGATCGCTGGCGATGCGCTGGATGGAATTCACCGGCGCTGCGGATTTCACGGCTGTCCAGGCCTGCGTCGCTGAGTTCGGAGGATTTGACCCCGAAATCGGAAACTGCGGAGGAGTTGGTGGCGAACTCGGCTGGTTCGCTGGGGGTGGAATTCATGGCTGAATTCCCTCCGGATAATAGGGACGCTGGAACTTCAGCCGTGGGGCTGCCGCCGGAAGATTTGTCACCGCAGATGGTGCTGCATCGCGTTGACTTTCGGCGATTCCAGCCTTCGCTGTACGTCGCCTGCTCTTCGTTCCCGGAGTCCCGGTCCCCGACTCCGCTTTGACGACGGATTGGGCGCGGCTTGAAAACGCAACTGGCAGAGCCTGTGTCTCCAGACGCTTACGCACAATCCATTCAATCAGTACGTCTGTCTGATAGTGCTGCACACTTACGTCGCGACGCAGTTCCAGTGTCTGCTTCTCAAGCCAGACTCCGGCCATTGAAACAACCACGGCAAGAAGCAATCCCGCTGTGAATCGAAAGTACACGACTCTGATTCCGCTTCCGCGTCAGTTTGCACTCCGTCTGTCTTTGCGGCATTCTGATCCGTCTGAATGCGATTCCCGGCAAAATCGCCTGGGAACTGATGATCCTCTCTGGAATTCTGACCTGCAGTAATCCCCTTTTTTTTTCTCACGGCGGATTGATTCCGCGGGAAACTCTGCCAGAACCTCCCGCAGGAACCAGTTCTCTGTGCCCGCCTGCCTGACCGAGGCTCATTTCGGCCTGGGGACGGCACCCGGAATTCATGTCATCGGATTTCAGAAGTCACGGAATCATGTTCACTTCGGTCGCATCATCAGGAAGTGCCAGAATTATGCCGGGCTTCAGTTTGTTCGGATCCTTCACTGCTGATTGATTCATCTGGTAAATCTCCACCCAGCGGGAAGAGCGACCAAGAAATCTTTTTGAGATGTCCGAAAGTGTTTCGCGTTCCCCAACCCGGTAAGCCGGCGATCCGTCTTCCAGTACAAGGAACATTGCCGGCTCTTTGGCTTTGGGCTGAAGATCGATAAACAACTGCGGGTAGCGTTCCTCAAGAACGCCAGCCTCAGGCGTTAGTACGATCATACCCGGTCGCATCTTCATCGGGTCGGGAATTCTGTGCTGATTGAAAACGGCCAGCGCGGAAAAGTATCGGGCTGTACCATAAACGCGTTTGGAAATTTTTGAGTAGTTTTCCCCGTTCTGCACCACGACAGAATCGTGTGCCGTACCATCATCAGTGGGCGAAGCGGTCGTTCCATTCTGATAATTAAATGCTGCAAGGCTGAATTTTCCATCCGCTCCGGAACCCGCTGCGTTTCGCATCACGTTTCCACCATTACGCCCCGAGGGACGCGTGATGGCGTTAAAACCCCGGGAGGGCTGTCCGGATGTTCGGGAGGCGGCCGCTCCGGATTCATTCTGAGTCACCTGCACCGGAAAGTTCTCCGCGGGCTTTCCCAGTGCGCTGTCCTCAGCGGCTGGCTCTGGTGTGAATCCGCCGAGAAAATCCCCTGCCTGCTGTGGCTCTGCCATGGCAATCAACACGGGCTCCGCCTCAGCGCTTTCTGTCGTGTTTTCCGAACCGGAATTGAATGGCGAACTCTGAGCGTCCGAACTCGCTGCGGGTTCACTGGCAATACGCCCCGCCTGTGCATCTGCTGCAGCGACTGATCCGACCGGTGTCGTCGATGCAGAGCCACCAACCGTGTTGTCTGTTGGCGAGTCCGTGATGGTCAGGGCTGGATTTTCCAGGGAGTTGCCGGCGCTGCTTGACGGCCTTGGTGCGGATTCCCCCACGGATTCCAACGGAAAGTCCGTCGACGCGCCCGAGGCCGATGCGGCGGCATTGGCAATCTGAGCCCCGATGTCGGTGGCTTCCAGTTCAAATGGCTGATCGGCAACCGTTGCTTCCGGAATCGTTGCTTCCGGAATCGCGGACTCCTGCAAAAGTTCGGAGATCACGGGAAACTCAGCGATCGTTTCTTTGTTATCGGCGTTAACTGAGGGGACATCAAATCCGTCAGTTCCTGTGGACGCCGTCGATTCCATGGGTGCTGGGAATGATGTCGAAGCTCCCGAAGTTTCCCCAGAGGCCTGGGCCATGGCGTCCTGCAGCGACGATGGATTACCAACATCGGCAATCAGAACCGGAGGTTCCTCGTTATCTGACGGCAGACCTTCCGACAATCCTTGCTGTCCTGCAGATGTCAGGCCAGAGTCGGAGGGGAATTCGATTGCAGCCGTGGGGCTGTCGGTCTGGGCACTTTCCGAACCCGTGGCTTCCTGTGGCGGTTCATTCAATGCAAAAATCGGTGGCGTTCCCGCCGCACCTTTTGATCCCGCTTCTGGAATCGTATCCGTGATTCCTTCGCTGGCCGTTGCCGTTGAGTCTCCGAAAGGATCGGCAAAAGGGGAGGCCTGAGCTCCAGTGTTCGCAGCGGTCAGAGGATCGCCGTCGGTCGTCGGTGCCACGGCAGCTTGACCTTCCGTCGCACCGTCTCCCTGCGCGCCGATGGAGGCCTGTGTCAGGCGTTGCTGGTGCAGGTCCATCTTGTGATAGACAAGAAATCCGAAGGAGAACACCAGGACCATGATCACCATGATTCCCAGCTTCGCCTCATGACTCAGGCTGCGCGATGGTGTGGTCACCTTTCGGGAAGCTAAAGGCTGGCCAGCCACTTTGCTGCTCGCAACTTCGCCGGGCGACTGCGAGGATTGATCCGCACTTCCGCTGGCATCGCTTCGACTGGAGTTTTTGTCAGTACCTGCCATCCGTGGTGTCCTTTGAACGCATTCTTGACGATTCGGTCTTCCAGTGAGTGGAAGGAGATAACCACTGCTATTCCACCGGGATTCATGATGCCAGGCAGAACCTCTGTCAGCATCTTTTCGACATGCATTAACTCTTCATTGACCACAATTCGCAGAGCCTGAAACACTCGGGTTGTGACAGTCCTTCCGGGTTCAGACACTGGATTCCCGCAGACTTCTGCAATACAGGCCACGAGGTCCTCCCCGGTACTGATGCTTTGCCCGCGGCGACGACGGCGTCCAATCGCGGCCGCCACACGAGCGGCCTGCGGTTCTTCGCCATACTCCAGAAAAATTCGCTCCAGTTCCGATTCTGACCACTCCTGAAGCACTTCAGCAGCCGAACGCCCTTCCTGCGGATGAAACCGCATGTCCAGTGGCCCGCCTGCGTCAAATCCAAAACCTCTGTTTCGATCCGCCAGCTGGTCTGAGGATAAGCCCAGATCCAGCAGCACCCGATCCACACCCGGGATCTCCTGTTCCTTCAAGACCGTCGCCGCATCCGAATAACTGGATCGAATCAATGTTGCATTGGCAGACTTCAGTTTCTGTGACGCCAGCCTCAGCATCATCGGATCACGATCCAGCCCAATCAAACGGCCACTGTCACCAATGGCCTTCAGAATCAGACTGCTGTGGCCAGCCGCTCCCAGTGTTCCATCCAGTACGGTCAAACCCGCAGACAACTGCAACCATTGCAGCACCTCGCGCGGCATAACCGGAATGTGAATGGCCCGCTGTTCATCAGACATGGACAACAACTGCACAAGAAAAAGGAATGCAAAATCAGAAACCGAAAGCGTTCGCAGCAGCGACCACAAAAGAACCTGCACAACGACAGAAACTCATGGTGTTATGCGGTCTTAAAAGGACAACACAACAATCGATTCACATGACTTTGGGGTGTGAAAAACGGATCCCAACCCAACTGAATCAACAATGGGTGGCAGCAGGACGTTTGGCTTCGGCGATGCTGAGATGATCAAAAAATGAAGGGGGGAATGGGTAGAAAGAAGGGGATGGGAGGCAGAGGTCAGAAGGGATTGGAACAGCAGCGGCCCCGCAATTGGGGAATAACGGCTACCGTGCTTCGGAATTTTATGCCGCCAGGTTCTGTGCGCGAAGAGCAGTTCCGGCAGCTGCCGACAGGGGGGCAGCTGTTTCGCAGAAAATGCCTGTTATCCGGGTGAATTACCCCGCTGGTAAAACCGAGCATCTGCGGCTGCAACGGTCCCCCGGTCAGGAATCATGCGGGAGTCATCACCGTCCGCCGCCGCAGTCAGCACGATTCTGATTCCGAGCACGAGCACGATTCCGAGGACGAGCACGAGCACGAGCACGAGCACGAAGCATATTGGAACTGCTGGTGCAGCCCATAACATCGTCCGCAGGTGCTCCCGTTTGCACGGGATTCCGTGGCGACCTGCGAAACTCGCGCTCTGATATCCCGGCTGCGAGAATGTACATTGCGGGCTGTCGCCCAGGGGCACCTGCTTTTCGCGGAATCCTGCAAGCTGTGCGGTGATGGGGGGCTCTAAATCCTCCTCCTTAAATTTACCGAACGGCTTGCGCCGTACCGCTCCAAATGGAAACCTAAAGTCAGTGACATTGGGTCACCGCCGTTGGCCTGAAACCTGCCCCAGCAACGCACGCAGTTCCGCGGCCATCCCCACCTGCTCCTCAATCAGATTCTTCGTCTCCCCAGGATCACTCGCAAGGTCATACAACTGCTCCTTCGCACCGGCGACAGTCTCCGGCAATGCATACTGTTGCAACGGCTCCTGCTGGTAGTTGTTGCCACCGGAACCTTCATGAGCGATGTACTTCCACGAACCCCGACGGATAGCCAGCGTCTGAGCACCTCGGAAGGCCTGAGTCACAAGATACGGGCGTATCGGTTCACGAGCCTCGCCCTTCAGCACCGGCAGCAGGCTGAAACTGTCCTCGCCACTGCCAGACGGTAACGGTTCGCCCACGATGTCCGCCACCGTGGCCAGCACGTCAGTCAGGCTGGCCAGCTGGTCCGTCTCCGTGCCGGAAGCCACCACTTCCGGCCAACGCACCAGCAAGGGCACCCGGTGACCACCTTCCCAGCTGTCCCGCTTCACACCACGCCACGGCGCCGCTCCGTCGTGGCGATGATCCGTCCGCATGCTCACCACTGTGCTGGTCTCAGGCCCGTTGTCACTGGTGAAGATGAACAGCGTCCTGTTCATTACGCCCCGCCGTTCCAGAATGCCTGTCAGCTGGCCGACAATGTCGTCCAGCTCCAGCAGAAAATCGCCATGCGGTCCAGCTCCGGACTGCCCCTGAAATCGACTGCTGGCAAATGACGGCAGATGCACCGCCTGAGTCGCGTGGTACAGAAAAAACGGCTGCTCGGGATGCTGGTCCAGATGCTGCTCCAGGAACTGCCGACTGCGTTCCAGAAACACCTGATCCACCGACTGCATCGGGAAGTCCAGCGCGATCATGCCGGCTCGGCAATCGTTCGCATACGGATGCTTCGGCAGAACGGATTTGTCCAGCAGCATCGTGGGTGGCACGGGGATCCGATCGCCATCGATGAACGCATACAGCCAATCCGTCGTCGGGCAGCAGGCCGTCCCGAAAAAACGCTCAAACCCATGCTCCAGCGGGCCACCTTCCACAGGCCTCGAAAAGTCAATCCGCGGAATCGCTTCCGGACGCCCGTCATGAATCGGCTGCCCGGCCGCATCCCGAAACGTCAGTCCCAGATGCCACTTGCCCACCGCCCACGTCGCATACCCGTGCTGCCGCAGCAGGCTGGCCAGAGTCGTTCGGCCCGGAGCAATCAGAGAAGGACCACCGGCACCCGTGAACACGGTACCTCCGCGAGGTACCCGGAACGGCATCTGACCGGTCAGCAGTCCGTAACGCGTCGGAGTACACACTGTCGCCGGACTGTGGGCATCTGTAAAACGCAGGCCCTGCTGCGCGAGGCGATCAATGTTTGGCGTTGCCACTTTGCACTGCGGATTGTAACACCCAGCGTCACCGTAGCCGAAATCGTCCGCCAGAATCAGCACAATGTTCGGACGCTCGCCCGCCGGCAACATCCCCGCCACCAGCAACACCATCAGCATGCAACCGACACTCTTCATTGAACTCTTCTCCCGCGCCCCACCTGCCTGCTCCACCACAAACTCTCGTTCGTCAATGTCACAGCGTCCTGATTGACGGCATGGCCAAGGCAGGAACTGCGTCGCCCCCGGAGCCTCAAGGGTGCGACATCGCAGATTGTACCTGCCCGCGGACAGCAACGGCAGCAAAGCCCCCCAGTGGGCCCTCGCCAGTCACAGAGGTCACGGCTACTGTTTTGTCAAATTTTAGTTTTTGGGTGACGTCATTCCCTCGCAGGCGGGAATGACGGTGAACCCCAATTTTAAGACGGTGAACCCCAATTTCAGGCTTTGACAAAACACTAGGCATCCCGGACCGGCATCTTCCTCGGACAAGGTCACCGGGCCGCCACCTTCCCACGGATCTGCTCTATTCCTCACGGGAAGCGGCCGCGCCGGGCGTCCCTGGAATTGCCGGTATCGCACTGCCGCCCGGCTTAAGAAAACCCGATGACTCGCGACACAAAGGTGATGTCCAACGATTGCTCGCGGGGCGTCTGCAATCGGATTATTTCGCGAAGCAGCGAAACTGGGAACCGGCGTGTCGGGGCGGCTACCTCCGGGATCACGGCATCTGGCACGCCGACTGTTTCCGGCAGAATCCGAACGACTTCCAGAAATTCCTCGCGGACAACGTCACATCGTCCCGTCTGCACCTTACAATTTTTCCTGCGCCGGCGTTGTGGGGCTCCAGCAACACGCATGTCCGGGATGTCATCTTCTGCAGACTGGAAGAGTGTTATGAATTCATGGCAGAAAATATGTTTCAGAATCCTTTTCTGTGGGCTGATCAGCCTGGCAGTCAGTTCGAGGTTAGCGGCCGCATCGGAACTGGCGGGGCTCACGATGATTCCTCACCGTATTGAACCTGCGATGAAATATCGTCGGCCACATGACGAGCATCTTGGCGCGCGGGTGCAGATGTTTTTGAAAGGCCCGGTCAAGCCGGGCACCTTTGCCGGAAAGGCACCGGCCGAGCTGCTGGCATCAGGTGACTGGGCATGGCATGACCTGCAGACGGCCGTGTCTGTTCCTGAAGAGGCACTGACTGTCTGGAACTGGAACGGTCGGACAACTCGCTGGGGCGTGGACCAGAGCTTTGAACTGGTGGCCGAAGGGCTTCCCCCACAGACACTCACACTGACTCGCCAGAAGCACTGGATTTCGTCCATCACATTTCATGCTGATCAGGGCGTTGTCCCGACGCGAATGACTTTGTACGCAGCGAATGATTCGGACTCTGAAATTCAGGTGCGATCACTGCGACTGTGGTTACCGCAGGAAGGTGGACGATGGCAGGTGCTGTTCCCGCAGGACATTCATCGTTGTCACGTCAGCATCCCGGCCGGGGAAAAAGGCGTTGTGCAGGTGTCCACGGGTCCTCTGCCTCTGACCTATACGGCGGTCGAGCTGGACACGACGGGCGGCACGCTTTGGAGCCACCTGAGGATCAAGCCGGAGTTCTTCGACATCAGTGCGGGCTGGGCCCTTGGGTCCAGCGAGGTGACGGCCAGTCGAGAGGACACGTGGCCTTTTCTGGACCTGCTCTGTCACATGCATGTGAACACCGCTCACTTTGAATCCGCAGGCGGTTATTCCGACAACTCTGCGCTCTATGAACGCTATCCCCTGAAACGCTTTCACAAGCTCTGGCCACTGGAAACATGGGACCGCGACGAACTGTTGCCGCAGATTCACGGCGTCGAATTTCTCGGCGAACCTCAGTATGGCGGTGGTCGTCCGGTACCCCCGCAGGAAGTGTTTGACAAGTTGCTGCCTTATCGAGAAAGTCGACTTGCCACAACGGTAACGCACAGTGAAGAACGCATTTGGCGTTTCTATGCCGGGCTGTCTGATTTTCCGCATTTTGATGCCTATCGAGTGGTTGCTCCGGCAGCGGATTCGTGGCGTCAGTACGATCGCTGGAACGGTCAGTCGATTTCCTGGGGGGCGCCTCTGGAAACCATCGGCGACTTGTGTCGCAGTCAGCGGGATCTGAACCGACCGATGCCCTGTGCCGTCTGGTCTCAGGGACCTCATGATGGCTGGGGAGGCGGGTTTTCGCTGTTTCGTTCAGGACGTTCTCGTCGGTCACCGACCCCGGACGAACTGCGAGTGCAGGCCCTGCACGCACTGGCCTCCCGAATCACCTCGCTGTACTGGTTTAACCTCAGCTACAAATCCCTGATGAAGTTTCCGGACACATGGGAACCGATGACCCGGATCGGTCGCGAAATCCGAATGCTCAGTCCGATCCTGCTGGAGGGGGATGCATGGAAGTTTGAAAGGCGGATGGCAGAGAATGGGACACCGGACTGGGAGCTGTCATCCATCATCAGTCCCGGTGTGGCGTTGTTGTTCGCCATAGACACCCGATACACCATCAATGCCGAGCAGAACGTTTTTCAGTTTGAAGAGCCGCGACAGGCTTCATTCTCATGGGATCTGCCGGTGTGGCTGCAGAATCCCCAGGATGTATTTCGGGTCGATGCGGATGGTGTGCACGAGGTGCGTTGGAAATCGGACGGTCGACAAGTCACCATTGACGATCTTCGCAGCCGCGATGGCATTTATCTGGCCGCAAAAAACTCAGACGTCCGTCAGAAGATTCTGGATCGGCACCGACAGGCTCTGGAGCATGAACAGAAGTATCCTGTGAATTCGGCGGCGCTGGAGGCGATCGGAGAGCAAACGCCGTGATTGCCTTCTGAGTGCAGGGGGGCCTCACGAGCCGCGCGGGCACCGCGCGTCCAGGCGGCAACTGCCACCTGAAGAAGGGACCCCATCACGGGAAGGCCAGCAGCGCCGCGCCGCCGCGATGCGTCTGTGTCGGTCACGCCATCGCTGGGGCCGGCCTGCATTCGGGACAGACAACGACTGAAATTGCCGCGGGGCAGACACCAGGGGTAGCCGCCTGCAGGATGCCTGGTTGTCCACAGAATTGGAAAAACTGGCGAGTGTGCGTCCGAGCGTGCCTACAGCTGTCGTGGCTGCGTTTTGGCCGTCGGGCGGGCCCGCGGGAGGCGAGTTTTGCCTTGATTGGGAAAGGTCGGTCAGAGTTTGTTCCGGCAGCTCAGCGATTATCCGGGGAAGGCAACACAAAATCTCCTGGAACAGCGAACCTGGCTGCATTCCTGCGACTTCCCGATGCTGCATGCTTTCGCGGTACTGCCCGAACTTCTATCATTCGTCGTTCAGGATCCCATGAGCTGCGTATTTGTTGTGTGAAAACGCACATCAGGGCTATGGGAAGAGGTCTGAAAGCACCAGTTTGCAGAATGCAGCGGGCAATCAGATCAGCACAGAGGGAATCAAGTTAGAAGGTGTTGAACATGGGACTGTTTTCCGGCCGAAAGGGTATTGTCCTCGGCATTGCAAATGAGCGGTCGATTGCCTGGGCGATCACGGAGAATCTTCATCGTGAAGGTGCCGAGATGGGGTTTACTCACCTCCCGGATGCCGGAGACCGCCCGAAGAATCAGAACAAAGTTGCAAAGTTAGTGGACCCGATCGGCTCGAAGTTCCTGATGCCGATGGACGTGTGCAATGACGCACACATTGACGCGGTTATTGCGAAGGCTGTTGAAACACTCGGCCAGATTGACTTCATTGTTCACAGCATCGCGTTTGCTCCGCCGGCGGATCTGACTGGTCCGACATGGGCCTCCAGCCGGAATGGATTTAAGACGGCCATGGAGATCAGTGCGTACAGTCTTCTGGCGGTTGCGGGAGCTGCCAAACGTCACAATGCGCTCAGCAAAGACGCCAGTATCTTGACGCTGACCTACTTTGGTGGGGAAGAAGTCATTCCGGGATACAACCTGATGGGGATCTGCAAGGCGGCTTTGGAATGCAGCGTGCGGTATCTCGCCAGCGAACTGGGACCGGACGGTGTGCGAGTGAACGGCATCAGTGCCGGACCGGTCAAGACAGTCAGCGCCATGGGTGTGGGTGATTTCGACGACATGTTGACACTGTATCGCGGCATTTCGCCGATGCGCCGGAACATTTCTGCTGACGAAGTTGGCAAGTTTGGCATGGCGCTTCTTAGCGACCTGTCCAGTGGCATCACTGGTGAAATTGTGCATGTGGACTGTGGTTTCAGCATCATGGGAGCACCACCGGCAGACTTTTTGCAGCAGCCGGAAGCGAAGGGCTAAAGCAATCGCTGGATCTCCCTGTTCCGGACTTCGGGGCAGGGGGGCATCCACGGGGATTGTCAACTGAGTGTCGCAGCCTTCCGGAATTCCTGATTTTTGGGCTTCTTAACTTTCCGCAGCAGGCTTTTGTCAGGTGAAATGGCATCCTGCCGGCAGCGAGCATTCCATGACAAAACGAATCGGCATAGCTGTGGTGTGGTCTGAGGGATGTTTGCTGGTGGGTTTACGCGCACAAAGCTCTGTGCTTGCGGGAATGTCCGAATTCCCGGGCGGGAAGTGCGAAGAGGACGAAACGCCTCGAAGTTGTGCCGTGCGTGAATGTCAGGAAGAAACCGGGCTGGTGGTGGTTCCCAGGGAACAACTGGCGACGGTGCCGTGGTCTTATCCCCACGGCGATGTGGAACTTCATTTCTGGAGGTGTGTGCTGGCACCTGATCTTCCGTCGCTGGCCCGGCCTGTCAGTCCCTTTCGCTGGGTACCAGAGGCTGAAGTTCGCAAACTCACATTTCCGCCGGCCAATCAATCGATTCTGGAAACATTACTAGCCGAAAGTACCTGAACGCAGGCCAGGCTGAGGTCGGGAATGAACGAAATTCAGGTGACCGTCTTATTTTTTGCTGCTGCTCGTGATGCCACGGCGACGGAAAGCACTACAGAGCTGCTGGCAGAAAATACCAGGCTGGCAGATTTGCGGACGGTGTTATTCACCAGATGGCCACAATTGGCGCGGTACGGCTCTGCGCTGTTGTGGGCGGTCAATAATCAGTACGCCAGCTCGGACGTGTGTTTGCGGGCAGGAGATGTAGTGGCGTGTTTCCCGCCGGTGAGTGGTGGCTGAGCTGAGGCTGAGATCTGGATGGGATTTGGGGAAAGCGGTCGGGAGCGAGGCAACTGGGTGTACAATGCTTTTGTCTTTTCCGCGGTTGTGCAGGGATTGCCCTTGTCCCCAAACGAAATTCGGCCAGAGGGTCGGGCGATGCTGAATGCTGAGTGCAGAATGCAGAATGCAGAATGCAGAATGCAGAATGCTGAGTGCTGAGTGCTGAGTGCAGAATGCAGAATGCAGAATGCAGAATGCAGAATGCTGAGTGCTGGATCAAACGGACGAAGTTGTGGGTTTGCAGCAATTTTTGGGACATAAAGCGGGCTTTGTCGTGAGGCAGGGGGAACACCATGATCAGCCTGACAGATCAGGATATTGATATTGCCGGGCTGACGGATCTGGTGCGCCATGATTCTGCAGGGGCGGTTGTTGTTTTTCTTGGGACTGTGCGCGAATTTACGAGGGGTGTGCAGACAAAGTCTCTTGAATACACGGCCTATGCAGAGATGGCGCGCGTGTCGCTGCAGCAGCTGGAAGCGGAAGCTCGGCAGCGTTTTCCGATCATTGAAGTCGGCATCATTCATCGAACCGGGGCATTGAGCCTTGGCGACGTCAGTGTCGCGATCGCGGTCAGCACACCGCACCGTGCGGAGGCCTTTGCTGCGGGGCAGTGGATTATTGACACATTGAAGATCCGTGTGCCCATCTGGAAGAAAGAACACTACAGCGACGGGCGGGAAGAATGGCAGCATCCCGGATTGCCGTCTCCCACAGAGTCACTGGGCGCACCATCCGAAATACCGAACTTCGCCGCGGATCGAATCGCCGCCAAAGACTCTGCTGGAGACCAGTGAAATGTCAGAATCTGGCGTGCGAACTCTGACGGATACCTTTGGCCGTATCCACAACAACCTTCGCATCAGTGTCACGGATCGCTGCAACATCCGCTGTTTTTACTGTATGCCGGCGGACGATGTGCAGTTTCTTCCAAGAGAGGACCTGCTGACATTCGAAGAGATCGAACGCGTGGTGCGAATCGGCGTTTCACTTGGGATCAATCGACTTCGGCTTACTGGAGGCGAACCACTTGTCAGGCGAGACCTGCCGATTTTGGTTCGCAAACTGGCGCAGATCCCTGGAATCCTTGACATCGGTTTGACCACCAACGGGATTTTGCTGGCAGAGCAGGCGCAGCAATTGAGGGATGCCGGGCTGCGGAGACTGAACATCAGCCTTGATGCGCTGGATCCCGAAGTGTTTCGACGAGTGACCAGGCGCGACGGTTATGAAAAAGTGCTGGAAGGAATTGAAGCGGCGAGGGCCGCCGGCTTTTCCCCTATCAAACTCAATGCGGTCTCTGTGCGGGGCTTAACTGAAGACCAGATTGTGCCCTTTGGTCAATTGGCCCGGGAAACGCACACGATTGTGCGATTCATCGAATTTATGCCGCTGGATGCTGACAGTCAGTGGCAGCGGGAAAAGGTGCTTTTCGCGCACGAGATTCTGGAACGACTGCAGGCAGCCTTTGGGCCACTGAGACCGATCGAGTCAGCTGTTGCTGAAGACTCGATGGCGGCAGATTCGGGCAGCCTCCTGGAAAGTCAGAAGCCGTCTCAGGCCCGGGCATCGCTGTTGCCGATTGTGGCGGATTCCAAAGCGCCAGCCCAGGACTTTGAGTTTCTGGACGGACGGGGGCGAATCGGGCTGATTGCCAGCGTCAGTCAACCGTTCTGCCGCAGTTGCAATCGTTTTCGGATCACGGCCGATGGCAAACTTCGCAATTGTCTGTTTAGCCTTGAAGAGACAGACATCAGACCGTTGTTGCGAGGTGTTGCCGAAGATGAGGCCATTGCGCAAGCCATGCTGGCCAGCATTGTGGCAAAAAAGGAAGGTCATGAGATCAACACAGCGAAGTTTCTGCAGCCGGACCGTCCTATGTACTCGATAGGAGGCTGACCTCGGCAGTCACCCCGCCGCGGAGATTCTCAGCGGACACAGGCAAAACGAATCAAAAGTCATCTGCCAAATTTACCAGAGGTCCTCGATACGACCGGTGGAAGCGTGTATCCGCTGGCTCAGCCCTGCCCACTCCGGGGCATCATGCAGAATTCGAAGATGCAGATGATTGCCCTGGCAGAATCCATCAATCGACACATGATTTCCAAGCTCGTCGTCATCGGAATATTTTTCAGACTGCCACGAGATCCCCGGCGTCCCTTCGAATGACAGCACGATTCTGGAGATATCCAGTTCGAGTCCTGTAGGAACGGTCATACCGTCATGGGGGCCGCCCAGGACCTGCGATTTGCCGGCAAACAGCGTGACTTCCCAGAGGTCCATGTCTCTTTCGAACTTGAAGTGGCAACCCACCGGGGCACTGGACACTTTGCAGTGAATGCCCTGCAGTACTTCGTCGACAAAACAGCGAAGCCAGAGTGGAGCGTTGGTTGAGCACACATCAGGAAGTGGCATTAGAAATGACCTCGGAAATATAACAGACAGCAGCAATCCTGTGTACACATGCGAATGACGTCATTTCAAGGTGGGCGGAACACGGAGGAGCGCGACGTGATTTCAACAACATTGAGCATCTATAGAGTGCACTTCAAACGCCAAACTGACATCAGAAGGGTGGACAAAGAGAGAGTCGCAGCAAAAGTAACCGCAGCGGGCCGATTGTAACGAAAGTAGCGATTATTCTGGCGTGCTGCATGGAATCGATACTGACAATCCCGCCGCGAGTGTTTAAGTCTGCTTGAAGATGCACGTGGGTAAATATGCCGACTTATGGTGATCATTTGCACAGTTTTTTTTCAGGTAGGTGTTTTGAGTCATGTGCGGAATTGGCAACCCTTTGAACGGGTTGATAACACTTTTTGACACTCTGGGTGTGCCATCTGAATACAAATCGCTTCAGAAGGGACGCACGCGATGCTGTGCCGTGGAGAATTTTCGACAGGGCGGTCAGTTTGTTGGCGTGCGAGGCAGGATTTGTCACTGGAGGCGGCTGAGGCTGGAGGAATCTGCTGCTGCCATGGCACGCAGGTCCGCGGCTAGTCAGCGATTTCGGGGGAAATCTGGCTGTTCGCTGGGCGATACGGTCGGCATTCGCCACAATGCCGCGACTTAGAAAGGTGATCCCCGGTTGCCGACTCACAATCGTCCGGGGAACATGTTCGGAAGTCCTGACATTCCATTATTCTTCTGGAGCAAGTGCAATGAATCACCCACAGCCATCCAACACATCCGGAGACTCGGCGGCGGTGTCTTCGGGATCAAGTTTTCGTCGAAGGTCATTTCTGGCCACCGCTGCTGCCGCTGTGACTGCCGTGAAAACGCTGCGAGCTGACGAGTTTGCCCCGGATGCTGCACCTGTGCGTTATCCTGATCACCGACTGGTCACACTGGATGACCGTTTCAAGAAGTTGATGCTGGGGAATACACCTGTTCAGCGACTGTATCACAGTAAGAACATGATGTGGGCAGAGGGGCCGGCGTGGAATGGTTCCGGCAAGTACCTGGTCTGGAGCGACATTCCGAACAATCTGCAGCACCGCTGGCTGGAAGATGACGGCCATGTGTCGGTGATTCGAAATCCGGCCAACAACAGCAATGGCAATACGTTTGACAAACAGGGCCGTCAGATTTCCTTTGAGCATCTGACTCGCACTGTGGCGCGTTATGAGTATGACGGCACGCGGACTGTGCTTGCGGACAAGTACAATGGCAAATCTTTGAACGCCCCAAACGACGGTGTTGTGCATCCGGAAACGGGAGACGTCTGGTTCAGTGACCCGGGCTACGGAGCCCTCATGGATTATGAGGGAATATTGGCAGATACGGGTTCGGTGCAGCCTTATCAGAAGGAAGCCATCTATCGCTGGGAAGCCAGCACGGGCAAGTTGTTCAAAGTCACGGATGAGATTTTCAAGCCCAACGGGGTTTGTTTTTCTCCAGACTATAAAAAGCTGTACGCTGCGGACACGGGAGCCTCCCACTATCCGGAAGCGACGAAGGTCATCAAAGTCTGGGATGTTGTGGATTCAAAAACTCTGGCCAACGGCAAACAGTTTGCTTCGATGGACCTGGTCATGGAAGACGGAGCCACGAAAGCGGGATTCGCGGACGGGATCCGTGCGGACATTCATGGCAACATCTGGGCGAGTGCGGGCTGGGTGGGCCAGGGGTATGACGGCGTTCACATTTTCGCCGGTGACGATGGCGCCAGGATTGGGCAGATTCTGCTGCCTGAAATCTGCAGCAATGTTTGCTTCGGTGGTACAAAACGGAATCGACTGTTTATGACGGGCAGTCAGTCTCTGTATGCTGTGTATACCAATGTCCGCGGAGCCCATTTCTGCTGAGGGTGTGTCTGTCTAAAAACACTGCGTGGCGAACATTTCTGGTTCGCCACGCAGCGTTTGTTGGTTCTGCGAATAGCCTTTGCCCGCTTTGTTTCTGTCGTGTCTTCGTACCCAAATCCTGAACTCTGGTGACCTATGAAATCGTGGATCGTGATGTGTGTCGCATTCCTCTGCAGTGCGTTCGCGGTTTCTGTTCGGGCTGGTGATCCTGCGGATGCGGTAAATTTTCACCGCGACAAGCTGGTTGCATGGTGCATTGTGCCATTTGACGCGAAGCAGCGGGGACCGGCAGAGCGTGCAGAGATGGTTCGCAGGCTGGGAATGGCCCGGGTGGCCTATGACTGGCGAGAAAGCCATGTGCCCACATTCGAAGAAGAGATCCTGCAGTACAGGAAGCATGACATTGACTACTTCGCCTTCTGGAGCTGGCATGAGGCGATGGAGCCGCTGATTCAGAAGCATGGCATTCATCCGCAGATCTGGCTGATGTTTGCTGCTCCGGCCGAGGGGACTCATGAGCAGAAGGTCAAAGCCGCTGCCGAATCGCTGCTGCCTCTCGTCGAAAAAACGCGGACTCTGAAACTGAAACTGGGACTGTACAATCACGGCGGCTGGAGTGGCGAGCCGCAGAACATGGCTGACGTTTGCAGTTATCTGAAGCAGCACCATCAGGCGGATCATGTCGGCATCGTTTATAACCTGCACCACGCTCACAACCACATTGCCGATTTTGAATCACAGTTGGCGATTTTGAAGCCGTGGCTGTTGTGTTTGAATCTGAATGGAATGAATGACAACGAGCAGCCGAAGATTCTGCCGATTGGATCCGGCAAGCATGAGACAAAGATGATCGAAACGATCCTGAAGTCCGGCTACAGCGGACCGATCGGAATCATTGACCACCGCGAGCAGCTGGATGCGGAAGAAAGTCTGCAGCAGAATCTGACAGGTTTGAAGAGTGTCCTGGGGGCTCTTGGGCAAACCAGTGCCGCAGCGACTTACGGCAGCGAGTGAGTTTTCAATTTGCGGCACTGGCGTCGTTTCCGGAACAGCGGGCTGCAGCCCGAATTCCGCCAGTGGTGGAATTCGGGACGAAGGAATCCCGTTGGTTGCGCGGAAATTCCATAAATGTGTTGGCGTGCGGCGTGCGATGAGTTGCTTCAAAGCCTTGAACAGCGGTTGAGTTTGACCTCGTAAAATGTCAACTCTTCCGGATGAAAACGGGGTTGGGAATATGGCGTTTTAAAGCAGTCTGCCTTGTGATTTCAGGTTTCGGCGAAGGGAATCATTCTGAAGAAGTGCGAATTTGGGGTAAAAATCACCATGAACCTGCTGGTCTGTGTGAAATTCCGTGCGTAAACTTGTCGACAGTAGAAGAGCCGCACGATTGTACGGAACCGGGGGCGATCGGATTTGACTGGGTTACCGGCGGTCAGGGTGGCGTGCCGAGGTTGATCAGTTGGCCTCGTAAAAAGCTGATCACCAATAACTGCAAAACCGCAGTTTTCTCTCGCAGCCTAATAACGGGCTGTGCCGACCTAAGGATCTCCGCCTGAGGAGCCGACCGTCGGACGCAAATTCAGGCTGGCATCGGTTCAACCGTCTGTTACGACTGATGTAAGATTTGTGATGGACTGGCGCTGGATGGTCTTGTTCGGGGAACCTCTCCAGCGCGACATAATCAACGAACTACGCACGTAGAGGCTTTGGTCGAGGGGCAACAGGACGGGGGTTCAATTCCCCCCGCCTCCATAAACTTGGTCACCGCAACGTGACCACAACACAAATGACCCGCTGGCTCACCCCAGCGGGTCTTTGCGTTTCTACGCGGAAATTCGGGGCTTTTTCGACTTCCTGGAGTTCTTTCACTCTCGGCTCGCGTGACTCACCACCACGCGGTTCGCGACCTAAAAGGCTCATATTGGGGCCAAAGGCTCTAATCCGCGTGACTCACCCCAAGTGAGTCACGTCGTCACAAGTCCAGCAGCTTCAGGCAGTTACGGCCAAACAGTCAAAAGGGCTATTTTGGTGGTTTCACCAGTAGGTATTGCATCCAAAACCCGAGTCACTGTTTCAAAAAAACGCAACCTCACCATGTCTCGAATCTGCTTCGCCAATCAAAGAAACAGTCCGACCGTTGATCGGAAACGGAAATCTAGCCATGTTCACAGAGATTTGGAATTGGCAGTGTCTAGCACATTTACCGACGTAGCTGGATGGGCTCGTGCAACTTGTAATCTAAAAATCTTGAGAGTTTTCAAGTTGGATTCGCCACCACCGCAACCAACTCATTGACGACAAACTCACTCATCCGAGCAAAGCTTCCGCCTAATTCGCCGATCGCCGGTGCGTGCCCCGCCAGATAGTATGAATCCGGCGCGTCGAACTCTAGCTCCGCTTCAATCAAGAACAGCGCCATCAACACGCAAACTTTTGCCGGCCGCGGATCGACAATCTCGTGCAGCTTCGCAACGACCTCTTTCAGTTCCGCGTCAACATCCGCGTCCGCACCGCGGGCCGTCGCCGGTTTGATGCGATGAATTTCTGCCTTGCACCGCTCGTAGTCCTGGTAGGACTCCTCAAACTGCCGATCCAAGTCTCCACCATCCGCGACCAGTTCCGCCGTGTTGTCTAAATCGGCACCCGCAAACTCCGGGTCGGCTGCTATTCGAGTGACGACCTCTCTCCGAGCGCGCCGCCGGACCACAGGGTCCGTTCGAATACGGTCGATTGCGCCCTCAATCGCACTGAGATAGGCCCCAAACGTCTGAAGCTTCCGGAAACCTGCGAGGCGATCATGCTCGCTCCAAAAGAAGTAGCCGTTCCTTGAAAAGCGACTGGCGAGCGCAGGAAACACGAACCGGTATGCCGCTCCACCCTCACCCAGTCGCCCGATCACCCGATCGTGCTCCGCAACGTGCGAAGCGAATCGTTCA
>CAIQIE010000353.1 GCA_903871805.1 uncultured Planctomycetaceae bacterium
ACCGGCGGTGTGTGTGCGGTGTGATGCTGCTGCAGGTCGTAAGTTTATGGTGTTTTAGGCGATACGAGCGGACTTTGTTGCGAAGACGCTCGTATCGCCTGAGTGTGTCTGTTTGTTGAGATTGGGTCGACGGTAAGTCGGCTGCTGTATTCCGGGGATTGGTGAGTCATTCATGTCTGAGTTTCATACGGTGGCAAAAGTCGGAGATATCCCGGAAGGTCAGGGTCGATCATTTGCTTTGGGAGGAACGATGGTAGGTGTCTTCCTGACTGAGGGGAGATATCTGGCGATTAACGACTTCTGTCCGCACATGGGAGCGTCTTTGGCGGATGGCTATGTGGAGAATAACGCCGTCAGTTGTCCGTGGCATGCGTGGCGATTCAGTCTTGTGGATGGAACGTGGCTGGACAATTCAAAGAGTGGCATTCGGTCAGCGTGTTACGAGGTGCGTGTCGAGGGGACTGAGATTCAGGTGCGAATGGCCTTACCGACTCCGTCGCCGGTGGCTGGCTGCAATTCTCCTTCATAATTCCGGATTGCGTCGGCTGGTAAAGCGTGCGGTCGTGTTGTGTGACGATGTGGTTTGAGGGGGAAGTGGCGAGTCGATCGAACTGTGTCAGCGTCCGGTTGAAACCCGTGTGCTGGCGTGCAGCGGCGTGAATGACCAGCCCGGGATTGTTACTGCGATAAAGCTCGTTCGGGACTGATTCAGCGATCAGTAGGTTTCCGTTGGTGGATTTCGTGAGGCGGGAGTGGGAACCGGGAAACGCCGCGGGCATCATTTTGCCGTCGAAGTGCGGGCTGGGATTTTTGAAATGGAATGCCATCTGCGATGGTGACTGATACGCCTGACATGCAGTTGCTGTGGCCACCGTGCGATGCGCAACTGCGGGATGTTTTTCTGCGGATGCTGGAAGACGGATCGTGGGGCCGCTACCAGGGGCCGCATGGAGACGCCTTGACAGCGGCCCTTGCCGAATACCATGGCGTGGATCACTGCGTGGTTTGCTGCAGTGGAACGGCGGCTGTGGAACTTTCTTTGCGGGCTGCGGGGGTTGGTTCCGGTGATGAGGTGCTGATGTGTGCCTACGACTTCAAGGCCAACCTGGTTAATGTACTGCACCTTGGGGCTGTTCCGGTGTTGGTGGACACAGTTCCGGGGCAGCCGATCATGGATGTTCGGGGCCTTGAGGCAGCGGTCACATCGCGGTCGAAGGCTCTGATTGCTTCCCATCTTCATGGATTGTCAGCTCCGATGGCGGAGCTTCGTCAGTTCTGTCGAACTCATTCGCTTGTACTGATCGAGGATGCCTGTCAGAACCCGGGCGCCGTGCTGGATGGTCGCCGCGCCGGGGCTCATGGTGATCTTGGTGTGCTGAGTTTTGGGGGCAGCAAGTTGTTGACTGCTGGACGTGGCGGGGCGATTCTGACGTCCAGTAAGACTTTTGTGCAGCGGATTCACCTTTGCACACAGCGTGGCAATGAAGCGTATCCGTTGTCGGAAATGCAGGCTGCGGTGCTATTACCGCAACTTCGGCAGCTGGATGTGCGGAACGCGCATCGGGCTGTCAGTGTGGAGATTCTGCGAAAGCGGCTGGAAGGCAATCACGTGCTGCGTGCCGTGCTTCCTGCTGGGTTTACAGCAGAGACTGGTGATCACTCGGGTCACGATACTGCGGCCTTTTATAAAATGGCCTTTCTGCTGTCAGTGGGATATTCGGCGGAGTTTCGGGAGCAGTTGTCAGCGATGTGTCTACGGTCGGGGATTCCGATGTACCCCGGGTTTTCGGCGTTGCAGACGATTCACGCGAAATCGCGTTATCGTGGCATTGGTACGCTGGAGAATTCTGCCGAACTTGGAAAGCGTCTGATGGTTCTGCATCATCCGGTGCTGCTTCAGGAGCCGGCGAAGATTGACGAGATGGCTCTGGAGTTATGCCGGATTTTACAGTCGATGCGTGGATAGAGGACGTGACTTCTATTGTGGCATTTGGGTGGGGGCAAATCGCATTCGATAGGCATCAAGAGCCCTGCGTCTGTGGACGTCGTCCTGATACCCGAGGGAATCGAGGCGATAGAGTGTTGTTTCGGAGCGCACGGCCTGAACGTCAGGAAGTGACATAGCCGCGTCCCGCAGATGCAGAGCGGTGATCAGAGCCACATCACAGAGTTGGACCTGATAATCAGGGGTATTGGGAGGAGAGTCAGTGCCCTGCGCTGCTGGCGTTCCTTTCAGTGGCCAGACTATGGATTTGGAATCCAGCAGAGACTCTACGAATCTGAGGTCTTCGGCATTTTTCAGTGTTGCGAGGCACATCAGGGCATAGAAGCCCCTGGGGCCTCGTGGTGCTGCCTGCAGAACGCGAAGAGCCACATTTCGGCCGGCCGGCAGACGATGCTGCATCGCAAAGATGAGTGGTCTGTCGGGGCTGATTCCGGGGCGTTGAATCCACGCGGAGACGAGCCGCTGCAGCAGGGCGAAATGCACGCCATGTTCCACCAGCGTATGGAATCTGGGGTCATCCAGACATCCGGAGATTGACGAGGAGGTTGCTCGCAGCAGGCGCACATCCGTGTCGCTGGCGATCAGCATTAAAGCCATGGCTGTGGCGACTGCAAACGGTTGATCCTGACGTCCATTGCAGCTTTCAGCGAAAGCCTTGCTGCGAGTTTCAAGAACAGCGGGGAGGGTGTCTGGCTGATACTGGCGAGCGGTAAAGAGTGCGCGTTCAGCTCGGAGAATTTCGGGAAACAGCCTGATCGCAGTGTGTTCATCGCCGACGAGATCGGCGAACCGCGTCCAGTCGGTAAACGCTATGGCATACGACTTCTCGGGTGTGGTCTCCAGTGTCTTCAGGTGCTGATCAAACCATCTGGTGCAGAGCGTATCGATGAGTTTTGAAAGCCGGACGGCGGCTTCACCATTGAGCGACCGTCGGGCAGCGATCAGTGCGGGAAGTTGGGATTCTTCCTGTTTCAGGAGGGCCGCGGAGGCGGCCTGTCGAACAGTGAATTGGGGTGAAGTCAGGTTATTGACATGGATCAGCACCTGATCATTGGGGGATTCCGGTGCTGTGGGCGTTTCGGCTGATGAGAGCGTGGATGTGGTTTGCTGAGCGTGTGCAGACTGTGGCCCCTGACTGGTGAAAGCCGTCAGCAGGCAAAGTGAGAACGCGATCAGAAAACGTGGAGTCATGCGAGCCGTTTGAAGAGTTCGATGGCAGGAATGGTTTGATGAGACGTGTTTTTGGGAAGGTTGTGCTAACGTTTTGGGCACCATCTGGAGCAGATGAGAGCTGTGGAATCAGCACCTGAGATTTCGGCGATGGGCAGGTATTGGGGAGCGACCAGACGGATTTACGAGTTCCGTTGCAGAAGCTTCCTGCCATCGGAAAAAGAGACGACGCAGATCGCGAATCCTATCAGTCAACACGGCAAGGAACGTGGAAAAGTGGGAACAGGTATCGGCGGCCGGCCGGGATACTCGGGGAAATCGGCATAAATTGCCGAAAACTGCCCGGTTTTTCGATGGAATTTGAGAAAAGCAGCCATTTTTTGCTGTGCAATGGCTCGGGGCCATAGATTCTCAGGCACAATGGATGGAAAAAACTGAGCATCCAGTAGTTGAGAAACGTTGTTCCTGGCGTTACATTCTACGGAGTGGGCGATTTCTGCATGGAAAATTCATGCGATGGGATCGGTGGCTGACGATAACGTTGGTCGAAAACCTGTTGTAAAAGTGATTTGGATCAGGCGACATTTTCGCCGATCTGATGCTTGTTTTTTGTAGTTTCTGGTGCGATTGGAGTATCACCGTGTCTCTGGACAAGACCCTCAAAACCCGTCTCGGCAGCAGCCGTTCCCGCAATGTACTGACACGCGGAGAGCGAATTGCGAGGCTTCTGGAAGAAGATCGATTTGCTGCAGGCCGAAGCCCGTATGGTCTTCCAAAGGTTCGCGTGCAGAAGGCTTTGGCTGGCAAGAAGAAGAAGAAGACGGCTGAAGAGGGTGCTGCAGCGGCACCGGCCGCCAAGGGCAAGAAGTAATCCGACAAGGCTCGGGACGTTGACTGCCCAATTAGAAAATTCTCGCACGCAGGCTGACAAAATCAGCGCTGCGTGTGTTTGTTTGGGCTTCATGGTGTCTTTTGTCTCGGGCTGTGGTTGAGACGGGACATGTGTCAGTGCTGGATTTTGCCAGGTACGTAACCTTTGGGGATTTGTCGTGGTGATTGAATTCATGTCTTGACCGCGAGTAGGACTGCTGATGTCAGATCAAGCCAGATTGTGGAAAGTCATTCCCATGGAGATGGTGTCACTGGACGACACCGAAACTCCGGGGTGGGTCTGGGAATTGAGATTCTGGATCGGGCAGTTAGTGTTCTGGGGCACATTGCTGCTGGCGCAATTTCTCTTGTTGCTTCCGAAATTTGCCCCGGAGGCCAGTTCGCTGGAACGCTGGACGGCGATACTGCTGCGTCATGCTGTATCAGTGCCAATGTCGCTGTGTCTACGGCGAGCGTTTCACTACCTTTCCACGACGCCATGGGGGTTGGCTCGGAAAATCAGCGTTGGCGCCGTTTGTATTGTTGCAGCTGCGGTGATTGATACGCTCATTTTTCAATGGGTAATGTACAAATTTTTCGCCAGCCTCGCGGTCCTTTATCGCGGAGATTACGTTCAGGCATACCTCGTCTTGTTTTTCAGGCTGATGATTTACGTTGTCTGGAGCTTGTTATATGTTGGATTCATTCTGCGGAATCAACTTCGAACTGCGGATCTGAGGATCGAAAGGGCCGAAGCGTCATTACGACAGAGTGAGCTGAGTCGATTGCAGACGCAGTTGCAACCACATTTCCTGTTTAACGCGCTGACCTGCATTCTGGCCTGTCGTAACGACCCTGATGCCGTGGAAAAGGTGACCGTAGGGTTATCCGAGCACCTGCGATTCTGCATGCAGCCTCAAACTGGTTTTTCGCCGCTGAGCAGAGAACTGACAGCACTGGAACGATACCTTGATGTGGAACGAATGCGGTTTCGTGAACGGCTATCCTGTCAGGTGTCGTGTACGCCTGAGGCCAGAATTGCCCTGGTGCCGCCGTTGATCTTATCCCCTTTGCTTGAAAACGCCTTAAAGCATGGGCAGCGAACTTGTGGGGACAGCAGGCTTGAGATTGAGGTTGATTGCCGGACCGTGGATCGGGAACTGATTATCTCTGTCAGGAATTCCGGCTCGTGGATTCAGCCGGAGCAGTCCGGTCGTCGTGGTTTGGGACTGGAAAATTTGAAAGGACGCATGCGTTTGCTGCGGATTCTGGGTTTTTCCCTTGAATACAGTCATGTGGATCACTTTGTGACGGCTTGTATCCGACTGTCCCTGGATGCTGAGGCAGCCCAGTTCAGGCGTGTTTGAGCTGAACGTGGGATTCAACCGAGCGGTACTGGGCAGAAATATTGCCGGAGGCTGCTGAGGTCGGGGTTTCGGTCTGGGGGGGGGCGTTGAAACTTTGTTTCGGCATTGCGGAGTATGAGGGATAGCTGCCGCGGAGTGAGCAGCGTGCCGGAGGAAGGCGTTACTCGGTGATAAACGTCCCGTTTCGCAACTCACGCCATGCCTGGTCCAGTTCTGCCTGTGTGTTCATGACAACGGGCCCCCGCCATGCGACGGGTTCGTTGAGGGGTTCACCTGAGACCAGCAAAAACCGACCTCCTTCGTGACCGGATTCCACAGAGATGGAATCACCCCGATCGAACAGAATTAGTGATCGGTTTCCGTTGAACTGTTGTGTTGCGCTGCGGGAATTGAAAGGATTTTGTGTTTGAACGGGTCGTGGATCGGAACCATCGCGAAAATGTACGGAACCGGCGATGATGTAGGCGAAGGCATGCCTCGTTGTTTCAATGGCAATTGAACGGCTCGTGTCGGGGGGCAGGCTGATATCCAGATAGTGCGGATTTGCAGCGAGACCTTGCACCGGGCCTTGTTTTCCCATGAATTCTCCGCACAGGATGCGAACACTGGTTCCATCATCGTCGACAACGGTTTCGATATCCCGGGCGCGGATGTCCTGGTAGCGGGGTTTGGTCATCTTCTGCCTTGCCGGCAGATTGGCCCATAGTTGAAAGCCGTGCATTTTTCCCAGGGGATTGCCGAGTGGAATTTCCTGGTGCAGGATCCCACGTCCGGCTGTCATCCACTGCAGGTCGCCGGGGCCGATAGACCCACGATTTCCGAGGCTGTCTTCATGTGACACGGTTCCTTCCAGGACGTAGCTGATGGTTTCGATGCCACGATGCGGGTGCCAGGGAAACCCGTTCCGGTATTTTTGTGGGTCGTCGTTACGAAAGTCATCAAAAAGCAGAAACGGGTCAAAGGGTTTTGTGTCGCCGAATCCGAACGCGCGGTGGACCAGCACACCGGCCCCTTCCATGTGTGGTTGAGCGGTTGTGATTTTTTGGGGACGGCGCATTTTCGAGTGGACTCACGTGGAGTGTTGAGCTGATTTCCGGGAGACGCATTTGGGTGTGCAGGTGCTGAGAAGACGTCCCGGCGACAACCCGGAATTTCGCGGGTTTCGGGTGTTATTTCAGCAGGCAGCGGGCACAGTGGGCGTTTGGCAGGACGACGCACTGCGGTACAGTGGTGAGCAGTTTTTGTAGTTCGGCTTCACCCGCGAGTGGGATCATGCCGAGCTCTTCCACAACTTCTGCGGGCAGGCGGCTGAGCAGATACACACGGGCTCGGCGACAGGCTTCTATAAGTTGCAGGAACGGGGTGCCATCTGGCAGCGGTTCTTTTTTCAGCGGCCGCAGAAGTTCTTCTGGATCCTGAGTTCGGCGGACCAGAGTGGCGGCGGGCCCTTCCGGCATATCCAGGTCGGCAACGACGATGATTCGTCCTCCCTGGTCAATCAGTTCCATGACGTTTTCCAGGGCCTGTCCGAAACACGACCATGCGGTGGGGCCGCCGGGGACGGACGTGAGCACAGCATCTGTCGGTTCATTCAGAGATACGGTCCAGTACTGCTGATTTCGGGTTCGAGCTCGTTCGAAGACCTGATCCGGATGTCCTGCCAGAACTTCCATGGGGCCGTGAGTTCCATGGATCAGCTGCAGGGTGAACTGAGTTCCTGCGAGTGAGCCGACTTCATCGACCAGCTGGCGACGGGATTCCAGTTCTCCGGCGTTTTCAAATGCGGAGGGCGTGAAACCATTTCGAATCTGAGTTTCTGTGTCGGTGAGTGCGGGGAACAGGCAGCTGGATGTTCCGCGGTATCCCAGAGCCGGGTCAAACCTTGTGATCCCGATGGTGATAATCAGATCGGCTTCAGCCACGTGTCGGTTCAGATAGATGCGTTCTCCGGAGAGGGAACTGGCGATGTAGCTGACATGCGTTCGGTCAGCCACGTCATGATCGACGAAGGTGATGCTTTGCTGCAGGTGCAGGGGGAGTAATTCGCGGAGCCATTGCCATTGGCGACCGGCCGGGTCTGCGGGCAGAACAAGTGTCAGTGAAACGCCGCCTTCAGGGACGCGCTGCAGTTCTTCGTGGATCAGGGAAAGAATGCCGGCGATATCCGGTATTTCCGGATCGATGGCGACAGCGACGTTGTCTCCGGGGATTACGCATTGCCAGAGTTCGGGAAATCCGACCGGAGCCTGCAGGGCCTTCAGGCAGAGTTCTCGGAGTGGAGCTGCGGTTGGTGATTGTGGAACAGGGCTGAAACCTTCCGGGATTGTCACATGAACGGCAAGGTCACCGCTGCAGAGTTGGGATGTCAGGGGCAGAGTCATTGTGTGCTTTCGATGTTCACCGGAGGTGAACCACAGGAACCGGGAAAAATACTGGAGCCGGGAAAACGCGGCAGCCGGGGATGTGGCCGTTGATGCCGGGCCGTCAGCTGGTTGAGAGAGTTTTGGGTGGAGTTTCAAATTTTAGTGGACGGTTCATCAGTTCCACAGTGGCATCTCGGGGAGATTTCCCTTCGAAGAGAACCTGACAGACCTGATCGGCGATGGGCATATCGATTTGCTTTTCGAGTGCGATTCGCTGCACGCTTCTGGCTGTCAGGACTCCTTCGGCCACTGCCGCCATGGACTGTTCTATGCTCTGCAGGGGAATTCCCTTTCCCAGTTGCTCGCCGACGAATCGATTTCTGCTGTGGCGACTGTTGCAGGTGGTGACCAGATCACCGAGCCCTGCCAGGCCGAAAAACGTTTCTGGCGTGGCGCCGAGCGCTGTTCCGAACCGCACCATTTCGCTGAGCCCTCGGGTGATGAGGGCTGCTTTGGCGTTGTCACCAAACCCCAGACCGTCGCAGATGCCGGCGGCGATTGCGATCACGTTTTTCAGGGCCCCGCCCAGTTCCACGCCGATCAGATCGGTGTTGGCGTAGATGCGCAGGAAATCTGTTGCCATCAGGGATTGGATCTGCTCGGCCGCACCGGGATCTTCGGAGGCCGCGACGATGCTGGCCGGTTTTCGCTGAACAATCTCTTCGGCGTGACAGGGACCGCCGAGAGCGACGACTGGCTGGTGCGGAAAGAATTCTCTGAGGATCGAGCTGGGGCATTTCAGAGACGCGTTTTCGATACCCTTGATGGCACTGACCAGTAATGCGTTGGATGGGATGGAAGTCGCAAGGCTTGACAGAGCATCGCGGAGACCACGCATGGGTACACAGATCAGAACGACGTCGGCGTTGTGCAGGGCTTCGGGGCCGGCGTTGGAAACCTGAATGGAATCTGGCAGCGTGACATTTGGCAGTAAACGTGCGTTACGACGCGTGGACCGAATTTGGTCTGCGTAGACAGGATTTCTTGCCCAGAGGCAAACGTGATTTTCGGAACGCTGCGAAAGGATCCATGCGCAGGCCGTGCCCATAGATCCGGCGCCCAGCACTGTGATGTTTGACATTGGTTGCTTGTGCCCCCTGAGACTTCTTCTGGATCAGACGGATTTTGGGAATCAGAATCAGTCCGGGGAATCCGCTGCGACCGGAGCCCTGCCCTGCCCTGCCTTTCGATGCTGTTTCCCGGGCTACGGATGATGTTTCCGGGCCTGAGTGTGCGCGCCTGGTACATTTGTACCGTCTGACTGTCCGGGGATCTTAGGGTGGATTCACGGGAGATTAAAGCGGTGCGAATACGATTTTGGCTGACAAGATACGGAGTGGGGAGGGAAAAGCGGTTGACAGGTGTGCGGAGATTCTCTGAGGATGGCATTCTGCTGGCTGGCTTCGACATTCGGTCGCTGACCTTGTAAACTGAGTTCGGTATACGTGGAGCGGCTGATAATGAAAATTCAGGCGTCTGGTGGCCAATTGTTCCGTGCAGTCAGGATTTCCAGGGCATGTCGACTGAGCGTCCGTCCGAACTTCCATCGGGTCCCGAACAGCCGGAACGCGGTAATGCAGTAGCATGGGCCGGAGTGGGATGTGCGCTGATTGCCGTGATCCTGTATGTGGTACTGCAGCAGATGCTGATGCAGCTTCCCGCGACGCGAGCGGAACTTGACGTGCTTCGGACAAACGCCCCTGCCCTGACGCGTCTGATGATTGTCGGAGCAGGCGGTGCCCTGATGAATCTGATTGCCCTGGTGCTGTGCCTGGTGGGCTATGTCGCGCCGGGGCGATCCAGAATTGTGGCGATCCTGGGCGCACTGGCTTCCGGGCTGATGCTGCTGGCATTCTTTTCGATCGTGCTTGTCAGTCTGATGCTGGGAGAATAGTGCAATCGCTGACCGGGATACTTAGGCCATTGGCCGGCCGTTTCCTCAGTCTTCCGCCCGGCTGCCATCACCGCACATTTTGACAATTCTGGGGTCGAAGCGGGCAATTGGGTGCACCAGATCCGATTGTTCAGCCATCACCTGTTGAATGTTTTTGTAGACGCCGGGAACTTCATCAGCTCCGGCAGACAGGATCTGAATCCCGCGTGTGGCCAGGAGTTTGCGGATGGCTGGAAAGCTGAATTGCTGATTTGCCTGCGTTCTGGACATGACGCGGCCGGCTCCGTGTGCTGCAGACTGCAGACTTTCTTCGTTGCCAAGGCCACGCACAACGAAGGCGGGATCTGCCATTGATCCAGGGATGACGCCCAGTACGCCCTTGCCAGCGGGCGTAGCGCCTTTTCGATGGACGTAAACTTCCCTGCCGTGATGGATTTCTTTCCATGCAAAGTTGTGGTGGTTCTCCACGCCGGCAATGATTTTGGCCCCAAGACGCTGCGTGACAAGGCGATGAATCACGGCATGATTGGCTGCAGCGAATTCGCCCATCAGATTCATGGCGGCCCAGTATTCCTGACCCGCTTCGGATTTCATATCCAGCCATGCCAGTTTATCGAAGTGCTGATGGCGTTTGGGAAGTTTCTGGCGGGCAATGTTGGAATAGGTCGAGCAGACTGCGGCCCCGGGGCCGCGACTGCCACTGTGGCTCATGAGCGCCACATACTGTCCCGGCGGAAGATCAAACCCCGGATCGGATTCGTGCACCGTGACTACTCCAAATTCCACAAAGTGATTTCCTGAACCGGAGGTACCGAGCTGCCATCGTGCGCGATCGTGGTGTTCTCTGGTGATCCGTGTGATGGTCCAGTCGTTGTCAAGAACCGGGTGATACTGAGGCTTGTCATGAGTACAGCCAACGCCAAACCGCGTTTCTTTTTCGAGAGCCGTGCGATACTGTTCAGAACTGCGGTCCAGCGAATCGAGGGGCATATCGAGGACAGAGAGTTTCATGCGACAGGCGATGTCCACACCGACGGCATAGGGAACGATGGTGTCTTCTGTGGCAAGAACACCGCCGATCGGCAGTCCGTAACCGATGTGGGCATCCGGCATCAGTGCGGCAGCCGTCGCCGATGGCAGGTGGCAGGCGTCATTCATCTGCTGAATCGCACCCTTGTCGATATTGCTCCCCCAGATGCGGTACTTCAGTTCAGTCCGGGGCTGATTTGCGGGCAGATCCGCATCGATCAGTTCCCGAGCCAGATCGTTCAGGATCGGGTCACCGAGGAACAGTCGGGGATTCTGGACCACCAGCTGCAGTTTTGCCTGAATGGCCTTTCGGTCAAAGTCCGGCAAACGACACAAATCCTGGACTGCTCGAATGGCAGGTTTGACGGCGAACGAGGGAACTCCGATTTTTTCAAGCTGGCGTGCATTCATGGGTTGTGGAAATCCTGACGGGGTTACTGCCCTGCTTCTGACAGCAATCGGCTGACGATTCCAGCCAAATGCTGCCTCTGTGACGATTCGCCATACTGAGCCTGGGCTGGAAAGCCGGCATCGTGCGGATGTTCTGACATAGGCTACGCAGGAAAGGTTCACCGAGCGTTGCTGAGTTCTGAAAACTCGCATGGAAAGCCATGGTTCACCAGAGCATAAAGAGCGAGGACTGGGAAACCAGGCAACTGGCAACTGGCAACTGGCAACTGGCAACTGGCAACTGACAACTGGCAACTGGCAACTGACAACTGGCAACTGACAACTGACAACTGACAACTGGCAACTGACAACTGACAACTGGCAACTGACAACTTCACTTCGGGGCGTTCCGACCGGATTTGTTCTTCGTCTCGGCAGCAACATCGGGATCAGCGGAATACGGCGGCAGGTCGAAGGCGGAGGGGGTTGACGTGACGCGAGGGTCATTTGTGGATTTGAGGAGATCCATCAGGCGCAGGGAAAGTGACGTTCGAATGTCCGCATAGGCAGGATCGGAAGCGACATTGGTCCACTGATCGGGATCTTTTTTCAGATCGTACAGTTCCTCCGCCGGACGCTGCGCAAACGCACGATTGAAGTATGGACGGTATGCTGGATTATCCACCGCGTTTTCGATAAGCCACGTGCGGGTTGGGCTGGCATCCATGTCGGCGAAGGCAGCGAAGGTACTGGATTCCAGTTGTTCGTGCGAGGGCATGGGGCCGGGAGGCAGACCGAACCCGGGGGCGATGCCCATGGGCCAGCGATCCGGAGCAAAGTTGTGGATGTACAGAAAGTCCCTGGTTCTGATCGCGCGCTGCGGATACGGCAGCAAATCGGCGCGAGCACGGGCGACATGTCGTTCGCGACCGATGAGAACATGGTCTCGCTGCGGATCCAGTTGACCGGTTGCGGAGGATTTCAGGATCGCCAGCAGAGATTTTCCGGTCATGACCTGCGGCGTCTCAATTCCGGCGGCATCAAGAATGGTGGGGGCGAGGTCCGGAAGTGAAACAAAATCATCGATCACGCGATTGGCGGGAATGTGATCTGGCCATGAAATTGCCAGCGACACGCGGGTCCCGAGGTCGTACAGATTGCACTTTCCGGCGGGCATTCCCGGAATCCCGTGATCTCCTGATACAATGACCATGGTGTTGTTTTTCTGGCCCGATTCTTCCAGCACCTGCAGCAGCGATCCGAGTCCGGCGTCGAGTGCCTGAACTTCGCCAAGATAATCGGCCACATCTTCGCGTACAGCGGGAACATCCGGGAGATGTCGGGGAAGCTTTCCCTTCAGGGAATCGGGATGGATATTCCAAAGTTTTTGTCCGGACCCTCGGACCCATGTGCGATGCGTATTTGTGGGACCCCACCAATACAGAAAGGGGCGATTTTTCTCAGACGCGTTGAGGAAGGTGCGAAAGTTGCTGGCGACTTCGGCGAGCAGTTTTGACTTTGCCGCTTCGGGGGCTGGAGCGGCGTGCACGTATTCAGAAAAGTTATTGAAGTTGGCGGGGGCTGGTTTGACGGCTGTCCGCTGGGCGCCAATCGGCGCATTCGCTGGACTGCCGGGGCTCCAGACTTTGGACGTGTGCCCGATGTGGTAGCCTGAGGATTCCAGCATCAGGGGGAAGGTCGGAATTTGCGTATCCCAGACGGCTCCCTGAAGAATGGCACCGCGTCCTGTTCGCCAGAAGTGCTGTCCCGACAAAAGTGAACTGCGGCAGGGCGTGCAGGACGGGGAATTTACGAAAGCATGTGTCAGCAGCACACCGGAGGCTGCAAGGCGGTCGAAGTTGGGTGTGAGTACGGCATCGTTAATTGTCCCCGGTTCAAGTCGACCATAAGCACTCGCATAGCGCCCCCAGTCATCAGCAAAAACAAACAGAATGTTGGGGCGGTCATTGGCTTGAAGAACCGTGGCCTGAATGACGGTGGCCGCGAGCAGCGGCAGGCAGAGACCAACGGAGGCGGACAGCAGGCTGAACAGTTTTTGCAACACGACGGTACCTCCGGGATTTTCGAGTAAGAGTCGAGAGTGTGGGCGGGTGATTGGCAGGTTCCCGGTCCAGCACCGATGGAAAAGGGTGGAGTGTAAGGGCACATGGAAATGACCAGTCTCTGCGATCGGACGAAATGAGACCAGCGATAGAATGTGAGGTGCTGGCGGTTGGGGGGACTGGATTCGGAGCTGGTGCGCGGGGCGGATGGTAGAAAGACTTGTATCGCAGAGGTATGAATTTCGGTCGAAAATTCATTCGTGTGGCTGTTGTTTTCTGTCTTTTCCAGACAAAATCGCTTCGCATTCGGCTCTGACAAACGGGTCTCTTCGTTGTTCAGTCTATAAACGAGATTTTATGGCGGTGATTACACGGGAAACAGTTCCGGCCATCTCGGTCACTAATCTGTCGCACGCGTTTCAGGGGCATCAGGCTCTGAACCAGGTGACGTTTTGTGTGATGCCGCAGTCACTGCACGGGTTTGTTGGACCGAACGGGGCTGGAAAAACAACGACGCTCAAGGTCATTTGCACGCTTCTGCGTCAAAATCGGGGTGAGGTGGAGGTCCTTGGTCACAACGTGCGATCGGATCCGCTGAGCGTTCGTCGGCAGATCGGGTACATGCCTGATCATTTCAGCATGTATCGTCAGATGACCGTGTTTGAGTATCTGGATTTCTTTGCGGCGGCCTATGGCCTGCCGGTTGACCAAAGGGATCGCGTTATCAGCGATGTTTTAACTTTGACGGACATGAACGGTCGGCGGGACGATCTAATTTCCGGGCTTTCGCGTGGAATGCAGCAGAGGGTCAGTTTATCGCGTGTGCTGGTGCACGATCCGGACATACTACTACTGGATGAACCCGCCAGTGGGCTTGATCCCGGGGCGCGCATCGAGTTGATGGATATCCTTCGCGAGCTGCGTCGCATGGGAAAGACCGTCTTCATTAGTTCG
>CAIQIE010000354.1 GCA_903871805.1 uncultured Planctomycetaceae bacterium
ACGTCCCCGGCGGGATTCGAACCTGCGACCTTCGGTTTAGGAAACCGACGCTCTATCCTGCTGAGCTACGAGGACTTTTTCGTTTACTTTCCATGCGTCGCGAGATGGAATTCGCGACGCTGAGTTCTGAACTGTGATCCTGTCAACCTGTCGGTTTACCTGAAAAATTGACGAACTTTCGACGCTTTAATATTGCGTTGTACATGGCTGCAAGCATGGTCGTTTCAATGGCCCCACTTTCGCTTGACAGTAGCCGCTGCTGGCAGATTGCCCAAACAACACAGTGGTGACTCGGCGAAGTAAGTGCGGGACTTGACGACTTGCAATGGTAAACCGATGCAAGACCCCGTTGCGAAGTATGTCGTCCACGCAGGATTGTTGCAAGGCTGACGGTGCTGCCGTCAGAATTTGATGGCATTGGTCACGGGTACCGCCGGACCCGTAGATTCCTTTTGCCTGAATTTTGACGCCCGACGGTACGTCGTTCGGTTGCCGCCGGGGATGATTCTTCGCTAATATCGAACAAGATTACAGTTGGCGCGGGGGTGGTTCAACAACCGGTGCCGGGCGAGGCCGTGTTCCCTTGTGTACGAAAGGTGACGGACGCATGCAATTCGATCGACGGCAATTTGTCGGGGCTCTGGCGGCGACCACGTCTGGTTTGTTGGCGTCCCGATATTCTGGTGCTGCTGCCGCCATGGGGCCGGCGGATCCGCCGGTGCGTTCGGGAAAGCCCCTGTTGCGTCTGAGTCTGGCGGGGTATTCGTTTCACAGTCGCATGGTGCGCCGCGGGACGCCCGAGCAAATCGCTCAGGCTGAGATGACTCTGGAAAAATTCATTGCGTTCTGTGCCGATCAGGGTTTGGCAGCGACCGAGTTGACGGGGTATTACTTTCCCAAAGACATTACTCCTGAGTACCTGCTGTCGCTGCGATCGTTGACGCACCGGCTGGGGCTTTCCATTTCTGCCACCGCCATCGGCAATGACTTCTGCCTTGCGGAAGGGGATGCGCGGCAAAAGCAGCTGCAGGAGTGTCGGGAATGGATTGATTACGCGGCCATCATGGGAGCTCCTGCTATCCGGATTTTTGCAGGACAGGTGCCCAAAGGGGATTCCGAGGAGGCGGCGGTCGCCCGGTGTGCCTCGGGAATCAATGAGTGTCTGCAGTATGCGGCCCAAAAGGGCGTGTTCCTGGCGTTGGAGAATCATGGCGGCATCACGGCAACTCCTGCCCAGATGCTGCGGATTATCGAGCAGGTGCAGACGTCACCCTGGTTTGGAGTGAATTTCGACAGCGGCAATTTTCAAACGGATGATCCGTACGCAGATCTGAAAAAGATCGCTCCGTATGCCGTCAATGCTCAAATTAAGGCGTCGGTGACAATTGCCGGAAAGAAGCAGCCTGCGGACTTCGCTCGGATTACCGACATTTTGAAGGAGGCGGGTTACCGGGGCTTTGTGGCTCTTGAGTATGAGGAAAAGGAAGCTCCTTTTGAGGCGATTCCCCGGATTCTGGATCAGCTGCGACCACTGGTGGATGCGTGAATGCTGACGCATGACACGTTGATTTGGGGGACACGTTAATCTGGGAGAAATCCGCGAAGTCTAGTGCTTTGTCAAAGCCTGAAATTGGGGTTCACCGACATTCCCGCGCAGGCGGGGATCCAGATCGCGGCGCTAGTTTCCCGCCTGCGCGGGAATGACGTAACCCAAAAACTAAGGTTTGACAAAGCACTAGTCGGGTGAGTCTGCAGAGACGTCGTGCCACTTCATCGCGTTGCGCATCGGTTCGATCCGCAGAACAATCTTGCCATCCTGAAAGACGCGGACTGTGCCGGTTGATTCCGAAACGGCGATGGCGATTGCGCCGGTGGCTTTAGAGATTTCGGCGGCTGCCCAGTGTCGGGAGCCCAGTCCTTTGGACAGGGTCAGGCCTTCGGCGGACGCGCGGAGGTGTCGACCGGCGGCGATGGCCAGTCCGTCTGAGGAAATCACGAAGGCACCGTCGATCTGGGCGAGTTCGCGAATGCTTTCGCGAACCCGCGGATTGCGAATGGAGCGTTCTGTTTTGGGATAACCGCGGAATGGATCGTGGATCTGTTCCGTGGACAATTCCATGACTTTACGGTGGTTACCGACAACGAAGAGCGTGCCGACGGGCTTGCCTTCGCGTCCATCGCGGCCGATGTCGCAGGCGAGGTCGACGACGATCCGGAGTGTTTCGAGAGGGACTTTGGTTTCCAGTCGTTGCAGGTCACGCGACGTCAGTTTGGACAGCTGTTCGGCCAGTCGAACGACGGAAATCGTGTCGCTGGTATCTTTTTCGAATGTGGAATAGACGACAACAACCACGTCGCCAGTTTGGAGTAATTCGTCGGCGATCGCTTCGAGCAGGACCTGGGTGACCTGAAATTGCCGAGTTTGAGGATCGTGCTGAATGGCGATGACAGCGATGTCATCGTGTTTGGCGGCGTCCTGAACATCTTTCTGATCGGAGGCGACGATGATGCGAAAGTTACCCGTTTCCTGCTTGAGCCGAGCGAAGTCCAGTGGCCGTTCGGCAATCAGAACGATGGCCGCAGCCTGAACCGCTTCCGCCAGCTTTGTAGCTGCGGAAAGTATACGCTGGCATTCACGGGTGAGTTCCTGACGAATCATATTTAGAGTGTACGTCATCGATACGTGCGGTCAACGCATCGAAAACCTCTTTTCTCATTCGAATTTCTCATAAAAACTCGTTTATTGGCCGGGTTTCGGCAAAAATAGAGCGAAGGCTGCCGGGGTGGTGGGCAAATCCGAGTGGACGCAGTGCGTTGCATTTGCAGAAATTTCTGGATGTTTCCGGATTGGGGGCTCGGACGGACTGTTTTTTGGAGATAATACGGGCAGCCGCGGCGGGCCTCTGCGTTAATTAACAGGGCAGGCTGTCGGTTGTTCCCCCGAGTTGAAACCCGTTGTGAGGGAATTGATGGCTGTCGTTTGTGAACGCTCTTTTCAGGGCATGGATGTGATACTTTTTCAGGCAGGACGCGTCTGTGTCAGATCCTATTGAGTCAGTCCAGCAGGTCTATGGCCTGAAAAGGGCTCTGTACCTTTTGGGGGGCAGTCTGGCCATGCTGCTTGCGGCTGTGGGCTGTGTGCTTCCAGGAATCCCTGCGACGCCCTTCATCATTCTGGCAGTGGCCCTGTTTGCCAGGTCGTCGCCGTGGATGCACGGTTGTCTGTTGCGGTCCCGGGTTTTCGGGCCCTACATTGAAGACTGGAGAACTCATCGCGCTATTCGGCCGCATGTTCGTGTTGTCGCGGTGATTGCCGTGCTGACAGGGGTCGGGCTGACGTGTTTCCTGAGTCCTGTTGGTGTGCTGCTGAAGGCTTTGACAATTGTCGCCGGTTTGATTGGATTGATGGTTGTGTTTTGGCTGCCCGTGCGGTCAATCCCACGCGGCGGGTCTCCACGGCCGGTGTTTTCGCAAGCGGAGACAGCTTTAAAGTCTTCGGAGCGACGGATGAAGTCGGCGGAATGAGCGGTGAGTTGTGCCGTGCTCTGGCTGCCAGATGCGTCCGAAAAACGTGTCTTAACCAACAGCGACTTTCGGGAGCATGCAGGTGACAACGGCGTTTGAAAAACAGATTGTTGTGGCGATTACGGGTGCCAGTGGTGCTGTCTACGCGCTGCGGTTGATTCAAACGCTACTTGCCGCGGGGCGAAATGCGCACGTGGTGGTCAGTGGTGCGGCCAGACAGGTATTTCAGCAGGAATTGGAAACCGGGCTTCCTTCTCGGACGGGGGAGTGTCCCGAGTGGATGGAAGTGATTCACACGGTAACCGAAGGGGCTGGAAATGGACTCTGGAAGTTCCGGCCGATGACTGGTCTTCCGGGTGTCACCCCCGGGAAGGTGTTTCAGTATGGGTCTTCGGACTTTCATTCCAGTATTGCCAGTGGATCCAGCCTGACCGGGGGCATGGTGATTTGTCCATGTTCGATGGGCACTTTGTCGGCAATTGCGACGGGCGCGTCGACCAATCTCATTCACCGAGCAGCCGATGTTCACCTCAAGGAACGTCGTCCGCTGATTCTGGTGCCGCGGGAGACGCCGCTGGGGATTATCCAGCTGGAAAACATGGTCGCAGTTTCTCGTGCGGGAGCGACGGTTCTGCCGGCGATGCCGGGTCTGTATCATCAGCCAAAATGTCTGGGCGATCTGGCTGACTTTCTGGTGGCGAGAATCTGTGATCATCTTAAGATTCCGCACTCGCTGAGTTCTCGCTGGGGGCAGGCGGTAGAGAGTTAAGAGTTGATTTTATTGAAGGCAGTTTCATGGTGCGGGCTTTTCTGGCGTGTGCAGGGGCGTTGTATCTGATTCTGGCGGGATGGTGCGCGTGGAAGCCTGTTGAGGCAGCGAACACGGTGGGGCTGCAGCTGTTGCCGGGGTCCGGTCAGTCAGAGTTTCTGACTGTCTATGGGGGGTTGGAGGCCGGGCTGGGTGTTATGCTGCTGTTGCCGTTGTTCTGGCCCAGTTTGGTTCGAAGCGCCCTGATCAACAGCACTGTAATTCATGGATGCTTGTTGGTATTCCGAGTGGCTGGTTTTTTCCTCTTCAGCGGCATCTCCTCGACGACTAACAATCTGGCGATTGGCGAGGGCAGTCTGTTCCTGTGCAGTGCAGTACTATTGTGGACGTACCGAGGCGGTTCGCGCGAGGGCTCCCGCCGCGGCTCTCGGGGGAGTTCGCGTGGAAGCTCACGACGCAGTTCGCGGCGAAGTTCAGGGGTTTCGACGCAGGTCGAGGGTGAAGGGGAAGTCGGTTGACATACGAGGCTCGCGCGGGATCAGACGACCACCGGTGTGTCCCATGCGGAAGAACCGTCCTGCACGCCGACTTTCTGCGGCGAGTGCATTGACCGGGTAGCCAGCGGGATTGAGTCCTCCTGGATGATCGACGTGATAGCGACAACCTCCAAGAGACTGCTGCGTGGCAGAGTCAACGACGTCGATAGTGAGGGGAACGTGGACGCCGATATTGGGGTGCAGGCAGCCTGGAGGACGCCACGCGCGGTAGCGGACACCACCGACGAATTCTCCAGGAGTTTGTGTGGGCTGGAGCGGAACTCGAATCCCGTTGACCGTAATGCAGTGATTTTTGGAATACAGGCCCTGGACTTTGACCTGTAAGCGTTCGACAGAGGAGTCGACGTAGCGGGTTGTACCCCCGGTACCGGGCTCTTCTCCCAGGACGTACCATGGTTCCAAAGCCTGTCGCAATTCGACGTCAACACCGCCGGCCTGGAAGGTTCCGATCAGGGGACAGCGGAATTCAAAGTGAGTTCCAAACCATGAAGACTCCATCTCGAACCCGGCCGCATTGAGATACTGCATGACAGAATCCAGGTCCTGCCACAGATAGTGCGGGAGCATGAAGCGGTCATGAATGAGTGTGCGCCAGCGGATGAGTGGATCGCGTAAGGGTTTTTCCCAGAACGCCGCAACAAGGGCGCGGACAAGCAGTTGCTGCGCAAGGCTCATCCGAGGATGGGGGGGCATTTCGAATCCGCGGAGTTCAACGAGACCGAGTCTTCCGGCGGAATGGTCTGGTGAGAACAGTTTGTCAATGCAGATTTCGGCGCGGTGTGTATTTCCGGTGAGGTCTACGAGGAGGTTTCGGAACAGTCGGTCGACGAGCCAGTTGGGGATCCACCCGCGACCGGATTCCGGCACCTGTTCGAAGGCGGTTTCCAGTTCATACATGGCATCAGCGCGACCTTCGTCGACGCGGGGCGCCTGGCTGGTTGGGCCAATGAACAGGCTGGAGAACAGATAGGACAACGATGGATGATTGTTCCAGAAGCCGATAAAGCTTCTTAGAAGATCCGGGCGTCGCAGAAACGGGCTATCCGCGGGCACTGCGGCGCCAAGCACGAGGTGATTTCCGCCACCGGTTCCGGTGTGGCGTCCATCGAGCTGAAACTTTTCGGTTCCAAGTCGGCAGAGTCGTGCGTCTTCGTGGACGCCGTAGGTAATTTGTTTGAGGTGTTCCCAGTCCCTTGCCGGATGCACATTGACTTCAATCACACCGGGATCGGGCGTGACTTTCAGAATTTCGATACGAGGGTCCTGCGGTGGCAGATAGCCTTCGATGATGACCGGCATCTGCATGGATTCTGCAGTGGCCTCGATGGAGGCCACAAGATCGAGGTAGTCTTCGAGTGTACCGACCGGCGGCATGAAGACTCGCAGGCGTCCATCGCGGGGTTCGACGCAGAGTGCTGTGCGGACGACGGGCCCGGTGACAGCAGGAGATCCGGCAGCATCGCCATAGACTTCGGCTGCATCATCCATCAGGCCCGGGCGTTGCAGAGTTTGTTTCTGCCGTGCCTGTTTTTCAGGGCGATTTTCGCTGAGTCGGTCCTGGGCGTTTCGCCGCAGTTCGGTGTAGCCCGGAAGCGGTGCGCGGTCTGCGAAAGGATCGAGTGTGTAGACGTGGGGATCTGTGGAGCCGCTGATGGGTAAGGAATCCAGAGGCAGCCGCAGCCCGATTGGAGAATCGCCGGGAATCAGAAACAGTCTGTGGGAGCGAAACGGCCAGTAGCCGCTTAACCATTTTGCGTTGGTTTGCCACCAGGCCCGTGTGAGTGGAAGGACAAAGCCGGCGGGCTTATTGACGCCACGTTCGAGGGCTCGGCTAAGTCGTCGTCTGTCTTCATCGGCGTCGGGATCGAAATTGCGGAGATCGACATCGACTGGCAGTTTCTGTTCGATGTCAATGAGGTGGAACACATCTTCGAATGCTGGTCGGATCCAGTGTTCTTCGACCTGCAGTCTGGAGGCGAGTTCGCAGACAAACTGGGCAGCGACGTTTGAGTCAGCGACTTGTGCGACAGCGTCGCGGCGATTCTCGAGGTCCAGTCCCGCCAGCAGAGCTTCATTCTTCCAGATAGGCTGTCCGTCCTTTCGCCAGAGACAGGTGTAGGCCCAGCGGGGCAGTGTCTCGCCGGGATACCACTTTCCCTGACCGTAATGCAGCAGGCCTCCCGGGCCGAATCGCTGTCTCAGACTGCGAATCAGTTGATCGGAGAGTTTCTGCTTGGCCGGTCCGACCGCGGCAGAGTTCCATTCGTCGCCTTCCATGTCATCGATGGAGACGAAGGTGGGTTCGCCGCCCATGGTGAGCCGAACATCGGCAGTTTTCAGACGCTGATCGACGAGGTAACCGATGCGATCAATCTTTTGCCAGACATCTTCGGAGTACGGCAGCGTGACGCGGGGATCTTCGTGGATACGAGTGACCGTCATCTGAAAGTCGAACTCGACCTCACTTTTTTCAATGGCTCCGGAGATCGGAGCGGCGGATTGAGGTGAGGGAGTGGCCGCGAGCGGGATATGGCCTTCTCCGGTGAGCAGCCCGGAGGTGGGATCGAGCCCGGCCCAACCGGCTCCGGGCAGGTAAACTTCAGTCCATGCGTGGAGATCCGTGAAATCTGTTTCCGGACCTTCCGGACCTTCGAGTGGTTTCTGGTCTGCAGTGAGTTGAATGAGGTAGCCGGAGACGAAGCGTGCGGCGAGCCCGAAGCTTCGCAGCAGGTGCACCAGAAGCCATGCGGAATCGCGACAGGAACCTGAGCCACGACGCAGAGTTTCCTCGGGCGACTGGACTCCCGGTTCCAGCCGAATGAGGTAGCGGACAGCAGCCTGAATTTTCTGGTTCATGTCCACGAGAAATTCGATAGTACGCCGAGGGCGGACATCGATGGTCTTCCGGAAGGCCTTCAATTCCGGGCTTTGACTGAATGGTGTCAGGAAAGGTTTCAGATCCTGAGCCAGCTCGTCGGCATACTGAAACGGAAAAGTCATCGCTGCATCTTCGAGGAAGAAATCGAAGGGGTTGATGACAGTCATGTCGGCGACGACGTCCACGGTAACGACGAGCCTATCGGTTTTTTCGGGGAAGACAATTCTGGCGAGATAGTTTCCGAAGGGATCCTGTTGCCAGTTAATGAAGTGGTTTGCGGGCTCGATTTTCAGGGAGTAGGCGTCGATGGGGGTTCGGCTGTGCGGTGCTGGGCGAAGGCGGATCACCTGAGGGCCCAGCGAAACCAGTCGATCGTAGTGATAGGACGTTTGATGAGAAAGGGCGACTTTGATTGGCATGCGAATCACTTTGCGGCAGCGCAGAGAGCACTCTACAACCGTTGAGAAAGCAGCGGTTTGTAGTGGCGCACAGAAGGAGAGGCAGACTGTTTTGGGCAGTCTGTCTGACAGATTGGCGAGACGAACGGTCGAGGCAACTTAAAGTACGTCTCGGCAGTTCTGGTGGGAATTCAGCGGCAGCAGTGTTCTTTCAGGAGAACTGCCGGCCGCGACAAGGACTCGCCCAATGTGATGTTATAGCGTGACTGAGGGGGGCGGAACAATGATAGAGAAAGCCATGGCAGGAAATCGCGACAGTTTTTTAGGAAACCGGGCAGATGGCGCAGGTGTCCCCGAGTTGCGTGTGCGGGATGCCTGTCCATGGAGGGGAGAAATTCACCTGACGTTCACGCGCAGCAGCAGCAGCAACTATCCACGACTCGGAGACGTTGTGGCACGACGGGATAGTTAGTCAGCGGTGCTGGTGCCAATGATTCAGGCGAGTGCCAGTTCGTGGGATTCTGCGTCGGAAAAGACGAATGGATCGCTCCAGAAGTCATTGTTGTCAGAGTCCCGCACATGCAGCTGGACTAATTCTTCTTCTACCGCAACGAGAGTCACGGTGAAATTGCCAACTTGAACAGCCTGTCCTGGTACGAGGTCAATCTGGTGAAGCTGCATGAGAAACCGACTACCTGAGTGAGGGACAACGCGACCTGGATCAGAAATTCTGAGCGAGAATGAAGAGAGGGCTGATTCGGTCTGCGGAAAAGAAATGACTTGCGAGGAGGCCATCAGTTTTAGAGGGAACGGCAGAACGCCGAGCGGAACTCTGACTGAAAAAATCGGGCCACCGCCACGACTATGATCTGAGTTTTATACAGATCAGGTTCAGGATCATCAATTCCGACGTGCAACTCTTCGTGATGTTGATGTACCTTTTTTTTTGCAACAGAAAAAAGCCTTGTTGACTTTTATTCGACAGAAAAAGTTTTCTCAGTTTCACGCGTGTTTCGCGGAGGGGCTTCGCAGTGTGCGTCCCGAACGTTACAACTCTGGGATGGTAGTGGATTTCTGACAGTGCGTGGGATCGACCGGTGCCGTGAGCGCGTTGGGATTCTCTGGACCGCTGTGCGGAGACGTAAAATTGCGTTGCTGCGGTCGCCTTTGTGTTAATTGCTGCGAAACGAATAGCGAACGACTATGACCACCAATTTGAATCCTCTGCTGATTTCGACAGGCCTGCCAGCGTATGATCAGATTCAGGCGGAGCACATTGTTCCGGCTGTTCACAAGTGGCTGCAGCGATGCCGGGATATCCTGAGTACGCTGGAAGCATCGGCAGAGGCTACGTGGGCATCGCTGATGCAGCCACTGGAGGAGATTGATCTGCTGTTTGAATACGGATGGTCACCTGTGGGGCATTTGCTGAGCGTTGCGAACTCGGATGAACTTCGAGTGGCCCATGATGAGGTGATGCCGCAGGTGGTGACATTCGGGCTGGAGTTGCGTCAGAGCGAAGCGGTCTATCGTCGGTTGCTTGCGATTCGTTCTTCCAGCGAGTGGATGGGTTTCAGCAGCGCGCGTCAGCGGATCATCGCCCGCATGATTCAGAATGCGGAGCAGTCTGGAATCAGTCTTTCGGGAAAGGATCGTGAGCGATTTAATGAGATCGAGCAGGAGTTATCGCAGCTGTCCAATGATTTTTCGAATCATTTGCTGGATGCGACCAAGGCGTGGTTTCTGGACATCACAAACGTAACAGAGATCGTGGGGCTGCCGGAAAGTTTGCTGCGTCTCGCGGCAGCGTCCTGGTCGCGGGCTGAGGGTCACCGGGATTTGCCGCCGGCGACTTCTGAAGGTGGGCCGTGGAGGATTACCCTGGATCAGCCGTGTTTTGGGCCATTTATGGAGCACAGTCGGAACCGTGAGCTGCGTGAGCAGGTTTACCGAGCCTATATGACGCGTGCTGGCTCCGGTTCCACAGACAATTCGCCGCTGATTACGAGGATTCTGAGTCTTAAACGCGAGCAGGCAAAGTTGCTGGGGTATGAGAGTTATGCCGACCTGAGTCTCTCGCGAAAGATGGCCGGGGATGTCGCCGCGGTGCAGCAGATGTTTGACAGGCTGCTTGCAGCATCTCTTGATCCTGCGAAAAAGGAGCTGGAAGAAATCACAGCGCTGGCTCAGGCGAGTGGGCATGCAGGAAGTCTTCTGCACTGGGACATTGCGTTCTGGGCCGAGCGTCTCCGAGAGCAGACGTTTGCTTTTACGGACGAACAGTTGCGGCCGTATTTTTCCCTGGATCGAGTGTTGAATGGGCTGTTTGACTTGTGTGATCGGTTGTTTGGGATTCGCGTTCAGCGTGCTGACCGAACAGCTCCTGTGTGGAATGCAGACGTTCGTTACTACGAAGTGTTTGATGATGCGGGGCGGCACATTGCCGGCTTCTACCTTGATCCGTATTCGCGGCCGCAGGACAAGCGGGGTGGAGCATGGATGAATGACTGCGTAACGCGATCGATCAGTGCCACGCAAATTCGGTTGCCCGTGGCCCATTTGGTTTGCAACAGCACACCACCTGCCGGTGACGTACCATCGCTGATGACATTTCGGGAAGTGGAAACGCTGTTTCATGAATTTGGACATGGCCTGCAGCATATGCTGACAGCGGTGGATGAGCGGGATGCGGCCGGGATCAACGGTGTGGAATGGGATGCCGTAGAACTGCCCAGCCAGTTTATGGAGTATTGGTGCCTGCATCGGGCAACGCTGATGAATATGGCCCGCCATTACGTTACAGGGGACAGTCTTCCGGAGGATCTGTATGAGAAGTTGCGGCAGGCAAGGACTTACCGCGCGGCGACTCAGATGCTGCGGCAGTTGCAGCTGGGAATGACTGATATTTCACTGCACCACGGGTACAACCCTGACGGGGAAGAAACGCCGTTTGATGCGGAAAAACGGATCCTGTCGATAACGAGTCTGCTGCCTCCGCTTCCGGAAAACCGTTTCCTTTGTTCGTTCCAGCATATTTTTGCTGGCGGCTATTCGGCAGGTTACTACAGTTACAAGTGGGCGGAAGTTCTGAGCGCGGATGCATTTGGAGCGTTTGAAGAGGCTGGTGTGGACAACGAACCGGCCGTTCAGAGAGTTGGTCGACGGTTTCGCGATACGGTCCTGGCTCAGGGAGGAAGTCGCCATCCGATGGAGATTTTTCGCGACTTTCGGGGACGTGATCCGGATCCATCAGCGTTGCTGCGACACAGTGGGCTGAAGTAGATTAAAGCAATTGAAGATCAGGGCCGCTCGGGAGGAACAGGCGAGTGTAAATCCCGGCAGTGTCAACAGAGGTGTTCCCGCTGCAGTCTCCGGGCTGCTGCGGGGAATTGATCAGAAAGTTCGGTGGTGCATCGATGCAAAGTCCTTCGGAAAAGCATTTCGATGTGATAGTGATCGGAACAGGGCCTGGTGGTGAAGGCGCTTCAATGGAAGCCACCAAGCAGGGGAAACGAGTCTGTGCGGTTGAGCGGATGGCGTCGATCGGTGGAGCGTGCACGCATCTTGGGACGATTCCCAGCAAGTCGCTTCGGGCAGCCATCTACCGTCTGATGGACGTCAACTCGGCCCCCATTTTCAAACAGCTGGGCATCAATCTGACCATTAGCTTTCGTGACCTTCGTCGCAGCGCGCAGTCGGTCATTGATCAGCAGGTCAGCATGCGCCGCAGCTTCTACGACCGAAACGACGTGGAGGTACTGGCAGGGCAGGCACAGTTCCTGGATCCGCATCGGATTTTGGTCCAGCATGATGATGGCAGCACAACGATCGCGCACGGCCGCAATTTTGTGATTGCCGCCGGTTCCCGCCCGTATCGACCCCCGGAAATTGACTTCAATCATCCGCGAGTGTTTGACAGCGATACCATTCTGAATCTCCCTGAAACGCCCCGCAGTATGACAATTTACGGCGCGGGTGTTATCGGCTGCGAGTATGCGTCCATGTTTCGCAATCTGCAGGTTAAACTGAATCTGGTCAACACGCGGCCCAAAATGCTGGAGTTTCTGGATGATGAAATCTGTGACGCGCTGGCCTATCACATGCGTGATACCGGGGTGCGAATTCGAAACAATGAAACATTCGATAAACTTGAGACTTTTGACGATCACGTTGTCTTGCATCTGAAATCCGGAAAGCAGCTGAAGAGTGACGTACTGCTGTGGGCCAATGGACGTACGGGAAATACGGACGGTCTTGGACTGGAAAATGTTGGTCTGAAACCCAATCATCGAGGGCAGCTGGATGTCAACGAGAACATGCAGACCAGCCAGCCGCACATCTACGCCGTAGGCGATGTGATCGGCGTACCCGCTCTGGCCAGTGCCGCTTACATTCAGGGGCGATACGCCGCAAGGCATCTGGGAGAAGGTGGGGCAGAGAAGATTCGCATCAGTGACATTCCCGCCGGGATTTATACAAGCCCGGAAATCAGCAGTATTGGAAAGACGGAACGCGAACTGACAGAAGAGTGCATTCCATACGAGGTGGGGCATTCCATGTTCAAGAATCTCGCCAGGGCCCAGATTATGGGGCGGCCTGTCGGCATGCTGAAGATTCTGTTTCACAGGGACACCCTGGAAATTCTGGGAGTGCACTGTTTCGGAGTGAATGCCAGCGAGATCATTCACATTGGGCAGGCCATTATGACGCAACCGGCACCGCATAATTCGTTGCTCTATTTCATCAATACAACATTCAACTATCCGACGATGGCCGAGGCGTATCGCGTGGCTGCGCTGAATGGCTACAACCGCATTTATTAGGCGAGTTGTTTCTGCTGGCCCGCAGCGTCCGTCCGAGGAACACGCAAAACTAATTCTGAGATTCGGCTTTAAGAAAAAAATCCTCGCAACGAATCCGATTCATGCTTCAGCGTGCAGGTGCGTCACGCTGTAGCTGGAATTCCTGAGATTTTCCGCGATTTTCAGCGGGATTTTCCGGGGATTTTCAGTGGAATGCGACGATCTTCCCGCTAAACTTGGGTTTGGTGGTGAAACCCCCATCGAGTCGTTTGGTGCAGACGAGATTGGTAACACTCACGTCGTCCAGCGGTTCGTTGAGGTAGTTTTGGGATGACCTTGGCGGAGCTCCGCCACGTGTTTCCATGGCGAACATTGCCATGTGTCAATTTAGGCTGATTGTTCCGTAGATTTCTGCAACAGTGCTGGATGTGTTGGCGATGTGCGGCCTTCAGCGCGATTTTACTGCGTGGCAACACTCATGAAATCAATGTCACTTTTTGCTTCGACGCTGTTCCTGATGACTTGCTGCTGGGCTGACTCCGCTTCAGGGCAGTCCGGTGGGGCGACGTCAGCGGGATCCAGCGGACTTTCTGGTCTTAGCAGTGCTCAGCTGTCTGGCCTGTCGTCCAAACTGTCGGGGCTTCCGTCGCTGAATGCCTCTCAGATATCCAGCCTGTCGTCGCAGTTGTCGGGGCTTTCGTCGCTGAATGCTTCCCAGATCTCCAGCTTAACCTCGCGGTTGTCTGGGCTCTCTTCACTGAGCGCGTCCCAGATCTCCAGCCTAACGTCGCAGCTGTCAGGACTTTCATCGTCTGGAGTCAGTGGACTTTCTGGCAGTGGCACCAACTCATCTACGTCGACTTCGGGATTGGGCACGGCAGGCTCCTCAACTACCAGCACGACTGGTGGAGGTTCCAGTAGCTCTGGTGGCATGTCCGGGGCGGGCTTCGGAGGCACTGGCTTTGCTGCGGGCGGATCCACTGATGCCGCGAACGGGTTTGTAGGTGGAAATCAGAGCGAGAATTTTGTTGGTGCGGGTCAGCAAGGTAATCGAACAAACACAAACCAACAGTTCCAGGCCTTTCAGGGAACCCAGAACAACTCCAATCAAGGCTCTCAATCGTCCGGAACACCACGTCAGATAAAGACTGCACTGCGGGTGAATTTTTCATTTCCCGCGACTGCTCAGGTACGGTCGCAGGGAAAGATGGCTGCAGCTAATTCACCGTCCCTCGAGAGATACGTGACTCGGTATCCAGAACTGAGTGGCATCGTCGTCAGCCTGCAGGAGAACGGTGTCGTTGTCCTTTCCGGTGAAACCACCTCCGTTGAGAGTGCGCGGCTGGCCGCCAATCTTGTGCGACTTCAACCTGGGGTTCGTCGGGTCGAGAATCAGACCAATCTGAGGTAATAGTGCGTGCTGCTTTCGCCGTGGTTGGTCCCGGCAATGTGTAATTGATAGGCCGAAAGCGAGTTTCCAACGCCCACCACGGGCCATTGCCCAACTCGGCTAAAGTGGGCCGTTACTCAGTGTTGGCCGAGATCTCCACAAACACTGCAGCACCGCCAGGCAAAACTCGCCATCGAACAGTAGGATTGCTCCGGCATTTGCCCTCCGGGAAATTCAATTGTTTGGCAGATTCGGTCAACAGGCATGGCTGGAAGTATGGCGTAGACTTTAACCTGGCTGGTCGCATGGAAAAGCGGCTGAAAAACGTTGCAAACCATTCCGGCGGTACACAAACCATGGCGAACCAATTTTCGAACGAGTTCGTGACGACATCAGGGGATTCAGCGGCACCTGATCGCAGACGATTCCGGAAACATGTCTGTGCCGATGAACTGTGGGCAGATCGAGCATTGAGGCCCGTTCCGTAAGTTTCGGAATGAGGCGTTGGATCCTCCATTTTCGTGATCCGGGCAGGTTCGCAGATCAGGCCGTTACCGTCGAAATGGGCCGAAATTCTACCAAACGCTGATCGGCACCAGGGTGGTAATCGAATACTAAATTAAGGCCTCCCATTCATCGTGGTAAGGTCAGGTTTGAGGAGTGCTAATCCGGTAAGGCTGTTTGCCCGACTGGCGAAATTAACGAAAATTCCCCGCGATTCCTTGGGGAATTTGGGAAAAGTCGCAGTGGAAACCGACGATCTTCTCATTAGAATTCGTGTGGTGGATGTTTTCGGTGACTGGTGTTTCTGCCAGTTGCCGAGATTCTTCACCAGGTTGGCCCCCTGCAGGTCTTCCGGCGACGTCCGTTTCATCGTTGGTTTTTGTCTCTTCAATAGCCTTCGCGTGTGACTGGATTGCTCATCCTGTTTTTGACTTGTTCCCGGTTTTCAACCAGACGTTTGCTGGGTCACGTGGAGTTCCTCCAGTTCCCGGCAGTCGGACGCTGCACGGCTTACTCCTATGAGACGAGTTTCGATTTCTGCCCTGGTAGTTTTCCTTGGTTGTTTCGGGCTGAACACAGCGATTGCCCAATCAGGGGGCAATGGCGGTGGAAACAGTGGCTTTAGCGGCAGTGGGCTTTCGGGCTCGGGCTCCAGTGGCCTTTCGGGCGCAGGATTCAGTGGTTTATCTGCTGCAGGGGTGTCATCCTTAAGTTCCTCGCAAATGTCTGCGCTCTCGGCATTAGGTGTGAGTGGTTTGGGAAGCGGAACAACAGGCACGTCATCCACTTCTCGTACAGGGACGAATGGCACTACGGGCGGTACCGGGACAACAGGAAATACGGGCGGCACCGGTGGAACCGGCAATGCGACTGGCGGTACCGGTACTGGTGCCGGCAATGGCAATGGGTTTGTCGGCGGAAATCAGAGCCAGACGTTTGTCGGTGCCGGGCAGCAACAGCAGGGGAACCGAACAAACACGAATCGGCAGTTTCAGTTTCAGGCGGCTCAGAACAATTCCATGCAAAGCAGCCAGTCAACAGGAACGCCGAGGCAGGTAAAAACCGCTCTGCGAGTGAACTTTTCCTTCCCAGCCACAGCCCAGGCGGACTCGCGGGGAAAACTTGCCAAGGCTAACGTGGCATCGCTCGATCGTTACGTGTCGCGATACCCGGAGTTGTCCGGGATTGCCGTCAGCCTGCAGCCGAATGGGGTTGCGGTCTTGTCTGGTGAAACAGCCTCAGCTGAGACGGCTAAACTTGCAGAGAATCTTGTACGGTTGCAACCCGGTGTCCGCTTTGTTGAAAATCAAACAAGCATCAAATGATTCACCACGGTTTGGTCTGACTGATCGTGCCTGAGCGACAGTCTGTATGGGATGAGTTCCTGGGGATTGAACTCTTTGTTGTTCAATCGACTGACGCCGCTTCAGTTTATTTGGATTCCCTTGCGTGCGGGTGAATGATTTTTGGCTGGACAGTGCTTCGGTCATGCTTCTGTCATTCAGGCAGAGCTCGCGGCTCCGATGGGCGTAACCAACCGGCGGCGGTGGTGCTCACTATCGTCAGCAGCAGGCAGAGTCCTGCAAACCAGTCCCCAAATCGTGTGTAGAGTGACGTTCTTGGATCGAGCGGCACCTGCCCGGAGACGATCCCGGAAAACTGTCTGTGCCAATGGCCCGTGTCTGGATCGCGCATTGAGCCGAGTTCCGTAAACTTCGCAACGCTCTGCAAGGGTTCTTCCATTTTCATAATGCGGTCGGGTTCGCGAATTCGGCCATTCCCGTCGATGAAGGCCGAGATTCCTCCGTTGACGGAGCGAACCATGGGTATGCGATTTTCCACGCAGCGGAATGCCGCGGTAATCAGATGCTGATCGAGTTCACTGCTTCCATGAAACCACGCGTCATTGGTTAGGTTGATCAGGAGGTCTGCCGGGGCCCCGTCGGGACTTTCCTGCGCGGCCATGCGTCTGACCAGGTGTGGCACAGTGTCTTCAAAACAGATTAGCGGGGCAGCGTTCCAGGATCCGTACTCAAAGAGTCTTACGTCTTTTCCGGCAGAAATTCCAAATCCGGCACCAAAGGGCGTTAGATCACGGAGCCACGGCAACAAGTCTCTCATCGGAATGTACTCTCCAAAGATGACTCGATGGATCTTGTCATACCGAGACACATAGCCGAGATCAGGGCGGATGAATGCGGCCGAGTTGAATGTTCGTGGTCCGTTCCGCTCCGCCACCGTTGCTTCCAGACCGATCACGAGTGCGGCGCCAGTTCCCTGAGCATGACCAGCCAGACTTTTCTGCACTTCCTGATTGCGGAATGGCTCGACAATCAGATGAGCGTCTTTGCCGTAGTCGCGCAGCACTTCAAGTGGCACCTGAGCAAGAATCTCTTCGTCCGAAACGCCCTCTGCGACCGTACGTTCCGGCCACGGGAACATGGTCTCTGGCCATACGACGAAGTCAGGCTGCAGTGGGATGGAGTTCTGCATCAGTGTATTGTGAACTCGGAACCGATTTAGAGTGAGCTTGCTGTCGTGCTTGAGTTCCGGAGGGAAATTGCCCTGAATCAAAGCCACAACAGGTCCGGGAGGAAAGCGATCCGCGGGCATCTGGCGAAGAAGGCCGTAACCGAGACAGCAGATCACGATGGCGATGGTGAAGATGGCGGAGTGAGAGGATGCCCCGTCGCTGGCGGCGTTGATATCAAGGTTCAGGCGGCGCAGAAAACGTGCTGGAACTCTTACTGCAATTGCTGCAGAGACAAGTGCGACTACAAAGCTCACACCATATGCCCCGGTTATGTCGGAAATCTGAATCATGGCTGTCCAGCGGTACTGAGAATGGCCGAGGTAGTACCAGGAAAATCCGGTCAGCAGATGGGCGCGAGCTAACTCGAGGGCCGTCCAGACAATGGGGGCAGAGAGCCAGAGCGGGAAACGGCAACGCACTGCTCTGCGCGTAAGCCAGACAAAAACTGGAAAGAACAGTCCCACCCACAGGGAAAGGGCAACGAGTGCCAGATACATGGCGGGGTGCCCGAGTCGCATCCACTGCAATGTTGCTATGCCCCAGCTGAAACCAGCTAACCAGATCAGGGAGAAGGACCATGCCGGTAGCGATTGAAGTCGGCAGAGTTGCAGGATTGGCACCAGAGCCAGCCATGCCGCAGGAGCCAGTTCTACAGGAGTGAATGACAGCCAGAGCAGCAGCGAGCTGGAGAGCGTCAGGAGGAACACGGATCGAACGGATCCGATACCGAGAGGGTGTTCAATCCGCCCCGACGCCAGGATTCTGCGTACCTCCGGTCGAAGAGAACCTCCATTCCCGGATTGTGGCGTCGTGCAAGACATAGCAAAGCATCCGTGCATGAAAAGAAAAGAAGCACCAGGATTTACGGTCGAAAAAAATCGCAGGTCAGCTGGACCTCTGTGTCCGGCTGACCTGCGTTGCTTAGAAATTACTTCGCGGCCTTTTTCAGCACTTTAGCCTTGTCGGTCGCTTCCCATGTGAAAGTCGCACCGGAGCGGCCGAAGTGACCACCTTCCGCTGTTTTCAGGAATACCGGGCGACGCAACTTGAGGTGCTCGATAATGCCTTTTGGTGTGAGCGGGAAGTGTTCGCGGACAAGTTCTTCAATCCGACTCTCGGCAATCTTCGCAGTGCCGAACGTGTCCACTCGGATACTGACCGGGTCGGCAACACCGATTGCGTAAGCCAGCTGCACTTCACACTGATCGGCCAATCCTGCGGCGACGATGTTCTTGGCTACATAGCGACCCATGTAGGCCGCGGAACGGTCAACCTTGGTAGCGTCTTTACCTGAGAAGGCGCCGCCGCCGTGACGTCCCCAGCCGCCGTAGGTGTCCACAATGATCTTTCGGCCAGTCAGACCGGTGTCACCATGCGGACCTCCGACAACAAATCTTCCCGTTGGGTTGATGTGGTATTTGGTCTTGCTGTCCAGAAGTTCAGCCGGAATCACCTTGCCGATCACTTCCTTCTTCACAAAGTTGGTGATTTCCTTCTGAGTGACCTTTTCTGCGTGCTGGGTGGAAATAACGATCGCATCCACTCGAACCGGCGTTGCTCCGTCATACTCTACCGTAACCTGACTCTTGCTGTCAGGACGCAGCCAGTTGACGAGGCCTTCTTTGCGCACTTCCGTCAGACGATTGATCAGGCGATGAGCAAACGCGATGGGTACCGGCATCAGCTCTTCGGTCTGATTGCACGCATATCCGAACATCAGGCCCTGATCGCCAGCACCGTCTTTGTCGACGCCCTGAGCAATGTCCGGGCTCTGACTGTGCAGAGCCACAAAGATGCGGCAGGAGTCGGCGTTAAATCCGATGTCATCTGATGTGTAGCCAATGTCACGAATAACCCTGCGAGTGACTCCGACATAATCAACCTTCGCCTTGGTCGTGATCTCTCCGGCCAGTACGACCAGGTCCGTTGTGCAGAGCGTTTCACAGGCCACGCGGGACATAGGGTCCTGCTCCAGAATGGCATCCAGGATACCGTCTGACACCTGATCGGAAACCTTGTCCGGATGCCCCTGACTCACAGATTCGCTGGTGAAGAAAAACCGGGCCATTGTTCAGTTCCTTCTGAGGCCAAAACCTCAGCTTTTTAGAATCCCACTCGACACGCTGCAGTGGTGCGATGCACCATCCGCTTCCGTTGTTTTCTGAATTCGCCAGCGCACCACACGCATGGCGGTTAGATATTCAGAGACGGTGTCTATGATCTGATCATCCCCCCCGAATGGATTTCGGAGCTGATCACGAGGTACGGAGTTTAGCGTATGAACGCGGTGCCACAACAGATTTCAGGCTACAAACACCCGCGAAACAGCGTCATCTTCCGGAAAATGCAACGGTTGGTTTGATTGCGTTGAATTCAGATCCGTTGCCAGTCAGAAGTCGGGCGGCATGGCTGTTCGGTACTGATCAATCAATAGAGGCCGCTGCGGGTCATCAGACAAATTACTCCCTTGCGGCCATCGTGGCCGCACTGCACTTTCGGACCTGAACTATGTTACCACTCGAACCTCAGAAACCTCTCTCTTCCGCAGCAAAAATGCGGGCTACTCAAAAGGTTTCCAGTTGGTTCGCTGAACGGCAATGGAAGGTGTTCCCGTTTCAGAAACAGGCATGGCAGGCCTATCTGGATGGGCACAGCGGACTGATTCACGCAACCACAGGCACCGGAAAAACTCTGGCGGCATGGCTGGGGCCCGTGATCGAAGCTGTGGCCGAATCAGAGAAAACTGCCAGCGCGATTGGGGACGGGCCGACACGAGTTCTATGGATTACTCCACTGCGAGCACTGGCTGTCGATACCCTCCACTCACTTCGCCAGCCTCTGCTGGACCTGCAGATCGCCTGGTCGGTCGAATCAAGAACAGGTGACACGTCAGCCGCAGAACGACAGCGTCAGCGAAAACGATTGCCCACGGTTCTGGTCACCACACCAGAAAGCCTGTCTCTGATGCTGACGCGGCCAGATGCTGCAGAACAATTTCGAGATCTGCGGGCTGTGATCTGCGACGAATGGCACGAGCTTCTATCAACCAAACGGGGCGTTCAGGTAGAACTGGCTCTGGCTCGCCTCCGCCGGTGGAACCCCGATCTTCGCACCTGGGGCCTGTCTGCGACTTTGGGCAATCTGAATGAAGCCCTGCAAGTTCTCACAGGACCACAGCTCGCAAACCCCACCGTGATCAGCCCACGAGATCAACATGCTCCAAATACACCTCCATCAACCCCAGCGCCGTCCCGAATCAGAGAGCCAGGTGGTGTGACCCCCGGGGCCATTGGTTCGACGGCGTTGATTGTGCAGGCTGCGGCTAAGAAAAAGGTGGTGGTGGATGCGCTGATTCCCGCAAGGATTGACCGATTTCCGTGGGCCGGTCATATGGGGCTTAGCCAGCTGAGTGAAGTACTGGCCTGCGTGGATTCCGCTCGCTCGACATTGATTTTCACCAACACTCGATCCCAGACAGAAGTCTGGTATCACGCGATTCTGAAGGCCAGAAATGACTGGGCCGGTGTGATTGCACTACACCATGGTTCCCTCGAGCCGCAGACTCGAAGTTGGGTTGAAGACGGGCTTCGCGAAGGCCGGCTGCGATGCGTCGTGTGCACCAGTAGTCTGGATCTGGGTGTCGATTTCAGTCCTGTGGATCGCGTGCTTCAGGTTGGATCGCCTCGAGGTGTTGCGCGACTGCTTCAGCGTGCCGGACGCAGTGGCCATCAGCCAGGTGCAATCAGTCGAGTGACCTGTGTCCCCACACACGCGTTGGAATTGATTGAAGCGGCGGCGGCTCGAGATGCCATTGACGCTGGGCATCTGGAAGGGCGTCTGCCCCACAAAGCGCCGATTGATGTACTTTGCCAGCATCTGGTGACCATTGGTACGGGCGAGGGATTTGAATCAGAAAGTCTGTTTGACGAAGTACGCTGCACCTACAGCTATGCAGGACTGCAGCGCTCTGCATGGGATTGGGCGCTGAATTTTGCAGCCCGGGGGGGCGAGTCGCTGAAGGCGTATCCGGACTTTCACCGACTGCATGAACAGCAGGGGCGATTTGTTGTCAGCTCACCGAAGGTGGCAAGGCAGCACCGGATGTCGATCGGAACCATTACGAGTGATGCTTCACTGGTTGTACAATATCTCAACGGTCCGGCTCTGGGAACGATCGAGGAGTCGTTTCTGGCAAAGCTGAATCCGGGGGACTGTTTTCTGTTTTCCGGGCGGGCTGTGGAGTTGGTTCATGTCCATGACATGAAGGTTTGGGTCCGCAAGGCTCCGACTTCTGCAAAAGCTGCCATTCCTCGCTGGATGGGTGGTCGCATGCCTCTTTCCAGTGAGCTGGCGATAGCAGTTCGCCTTCGGCTCCAGGAGGCTCATCACGGTGAATTTCGTGGGGCGGAATTGCAGGCCGTACGACCTCTGCTGAACCTTCAGGCAGAGTGGTCAGCGATTCCGCTTCCGGATGAGTTGCTCATTGAGCAGATCAGGACTCGCGAAGGGTTTCACCTGCTGATATACCCGTTCGCCGGCCGACTGGTGCACGAAGGACTTGCGGCATTGTTTGCATGGCGGTTTGCACAAAGGCAGGCTATGACATTCACCATGTCTGCAAATGACTATGGTTTTGAACTGCTGTCAGCGACCGAAGCCCCTCTGGATCAGGCCCTGTCGCATGGTCTGCTGGATGAAGAGACGCTTGTGGCGGATTTGGAAAAGTGTCTGAATGCTGCAGAGATGGGCAAGCGGCAGTTCCGCGAAATTGCCCGAGTTGCAGGCCTGGTTTTTCAGGGATTTCCGGGGCAACAGCGGACAGCGAAGCAACTGCAGGCCAGTAGTGGTCTGCTCTATGATGTGTTCTCCAACTATGATCCGGAGAACCTTTTGCTGCGTCAATCTCGAACAGAGGTGCTGGAACGCCAACTGGAGCACTCACGGCTGGTCACAACTCTCAGGTGTCTGCAGAATGCAAAGATCGTGCGACGGAGTCCGCAGCGGCTGACCCCCCTCGCATTTCCGTTAATTGTGGCGCGGCTGCGTGAACGACTGAGCAGCGAGAAACTCTCAGATCGAATCGCGCGGATGACGCTGCAGTTGGAGAAGGCTGCGGGCCCCTGATTCGCTTCGGTTGGCAGCAGTCTCCGTCCCTGGTCCTGTTCTGAAAAATGGAACCACACGGTAATCTTCCCGACAAACGCGGACTGGCTGTGGCAGAAAAAATAAGGGCGAATTCCCGCGAGAGGAATTCGCCCTTAGAAGTCAAATTCTGACGATTTGAATTTTGATCACACTGCCACCGCGTGATCTTTTCTGGTCTGTTTGCCCCGCCGCAGCAGCCGTCGATCTGTTGCCACGGTGCCAGCCGTCCGAATTATTCTACTTCGTACTGAGTTTGCAGCGTGGACAAAGCGTCCGTGATCTGCAGTTCATTCATACCACCTGAACGGACAATTTCGGTGCTGGCCTTGTTGTTTCCGGTCAATTCCTTCGCCTCAGCACCGATACGACCAGCTGAGTCGTAAGCGTAGGTGATTTCGATGGGCGAGCCCTTTGGCAAATTGGACGGCAAATTGAAAACTCGGAAGTCCCCAATCAACTCACAGGCTGCCGGATCGATTGCATCGCCTTCCAGAATTTCCACGTGAATACGTTGCTGTCCATCCGTGTTGGTTCCGAAACGCTGTCTCACACTGTGAGGAACCGGAGTGTTTCGAGGGATCATGATGTGATTAATTTTTCGACTGCGATCTTTTGGATCGGAGATCTTAATCCCCAGCGAATGTGAATTGACGTCGGTCGTTTTGACCGCCTTGAGACGTCGTTCAAGGGCATCCAGAATACCACCAGAGTTGACTCCATTGCGAGCCTGAAGGATTGCAGCATGAATAGCAGCCCCTTCAGCAACAGCACGTTCCGGTGCCAGAGCGCGGGATGGTTCTTTGCGGCAGACTTCTCGCAGCATCTGCTCGACCACGGGCATGTAGGTGGAGCCTCCGACGAGCACGATTTCATCGAGAGCCCCCGGGGCAACCCCAGCCTGCTGCAGTACCAGTTCGGTGGTATCTTTGGTGCGCTGCATCAGGTCAGCCGTCATACGCTCGTAATCGGTTCGCGAAACGGAAACGGAAAGTGTGTTGCCCTTATAGTAGACGGTAATGGGCACCTGGGTTTTCGTACTGAGATCGCGTTTGGCGTCTTCAGCTTCCTGCTGGAATGTCAGCATGACTTCTGCATCCTGACTGGGGTCCACACCAAACTTACGTTTGAATTGTTCGACCAGATGGTCTGACAGGCGCTTACTCCAGTCAAGACCACCAAGCATCACGTCCCCGTCCGTTGCCAGCACGCGGAAGTTCGTGGGGGTGTAGCGCACAACAGTCACGTCGAATGTACCACCCCCAAGGTCGTAGACCATGATGGTTTTTTCATCTGACTTGATGTCCGTCCTTCCGAATTCACCACGGTTCCATGCGTAGGCCAGTGTCGCCGCCGTTGGTTCGTTGATAATGTCGATGACGTTCAGCCCTGCAATCTTGCCGGCGTCCTGCGTTGCCTTTCGACGGACGTCGTTGAAGTAGTAGGGCACCGTAATTACCGCATTGGCAATAGGGCCAATCACCTTTTCAGCGTCCTGCTTCATCTTTTTCAGGATCAGGGCTGAGATGAATTCTGCGCTGAGCTTTTTGTTTTGATAGACAACATAGAAGTCTTTGTTGCCCATCTCTCGCTTGACGGCCTCGACGATGGATTTGGGGTCTGCAACGGAGATTCGTTCAAATGACGGACCGACAACAACACGCTCTTCGTCCAGTAAAACCACCGACGGTGTGATTGGGCGACCGTCTGCGTTGGGAATCACGGTGGGGTTGCCATCCTTATCCAGCATCGCTATTGCGCTGAACGTGGTGCCAAGGTCAATGCCAACGGTATTTCCCTCAAGAAACTTCATTGCGTCCTCAAATTTCTGAAAAACCAGCGACTTTCGGAAAGCTCGTCCGTGCTCTGCCATCGCAGACCGTGGTTTATCCTGCCTGCAGGCTGCCCCTGACCCTGGTAAGGGAGTTTCAGGATTCAATTTCTGTATTCTGACACCCAAATCGGTCGGATTCAAGCGGCAGCAACACCGATTTGAGCCGCAGCCACTCATCAGTTGCCCTTGAGACAAAGATTGTACCAGCTGTTCCTTGTTCCCATGGCAGTGGGTTTTGTGTCAGGCTGAGTCCTCGCGGATCAAACCAGATCAGATTGGCGATGCCCCTGACGGGAGATGGGACGGTCCTTTTTTTGAGATTTTCTGCGTAATTTTGCTACTGCCATGGTTACCCCGCAGCCTGAATAAACAGGAATTCTTACCGCGTGATCCGGACGCAGTTCCCACCGGGGAAACTGTGACTGTCTGCCAAACACCTGCGAAAGGCGTGTTCCAGAGGCAGCACTGATCCGTCGTCACATTTGAAACAAAACCCTGAGGCGCTATCAAACAAAGAAGGTTCTCCTTAGGAACAGTTGCTCCATCCGGTTTCATTGTCGCAGTCGCGCCGACTTCCAGCGGAGCCAGTGGTCAGCCAGTACAATCGCGACCATCGCTTCTGCCATGGGAACGAATCTGGGCAGCAGACAGGGGTCATGGCGTCCTTTGGTGCGAATGGTGGTTGGCTGGCCATCCCGTGTCACTGTGGGTTGCTCTTTAGCAAGGCTGCTGGTTGGCTTGATGGCCGCCCGCAGAATGATGGGCATTCCCGAACTGATCCCTCCGAGCATTCCACCATGCCGATTGGAGGTGGTGATAATTTCTGGTGACTGTCCGGGGAACTTCGGTGTGGCGATGGTAAACAAATCGTTGTTCTCGCTGCCTCGAAGTTCAGCGCAGGCAAAGCCGATTCCGTACTCAACACCCAAAACTGCCGGAAGACTGAACAACGCTTTGGCGAGGTCCGCCTTGAGTTTGTCGAAGACGGGCTCTCCAAGTCCCGCCGGAACTCCTATTGCGACAATCTCAGAAACACCGCCAATTGAGTCGGTATCGCGTCGAACGGCATCGATTAGCTCAATCATTCGCGGGACAACAGCGTGATCGGGACATCGCACAAGATTGGGGCTGCCATCCGCCAGGTGTTCCACCTGGCTAAGGGTGACATTCTCCGGAGAGGGAATCTCTGCTTTGATGGCCCCAACCTGCCTGACGTAGCCCAGCACTTGTCCGCCGAATTCATGGGCGATCAGTTTTTTGGCAATCGCCCCCGCAGCAACCCGTGCGGTGGTTTCACGTGCGCTGCTGCGTCCACCACCTCGATAGTCTCGAAAGCCATAGCGAGCGTCAAAGGTGAAGTCTGCGTGTCCAGGACGGTATTTTTCCCGAATGTCTGAGTAGTCGCCGCTCCGCTGGTCCGTGTTTCGTACAAGAATGGCAATGCTGGTTCCGGTGGTGCGTCCATCAAATACGCCGGAAAGAATTTCCGGCTCATCGTCTTCCTGTCGCTGTGTCGTGAGCAGGCTCTGGCCGGGCCGCCGACGTTTCAGGTCTGGACGCAGATCGTCTTCCGACAGCGGCAGCCCGGCTGGAACACCATCGACGATGACTACGTTTCCCGGGCCGTGACTTTCTCCCGCAGTGGTGATTCGGAAGAGTTTTCCAAAGGAATTTCCGGCCATGCTGATGTGACTCCCCCACTGTCTGGAATGAACGGCGATTAGCCCCCGCAGTTAGCGAGGCTGCTGATGATGGCTTTGGAAAATGCGAATCGAGGAACCTGGGTTGGACGCTGCTGCCAGGAGTCAGTTCGCCGGATCAGGCAACGCTGTTGGGTGATCACGGATAAGGTCCACTGCCGGGCAGTTCGGTGCCCAACTCTGGTTCTTGTCGCGGATCTTCGTCAGGCTGTGATCAGGGCCTTCATATCCCGCACTGCGCGTTCAAACCCCACCAGAACGGCCTGCGAAACGATCGAGTGTCCGATGTTGAGTTCATGAACTCCATTGATCTGGGCGACTCGCGTGACATTTTGATAAGTCAGACCATGTCCCATATTCAGAATCAGTCCCTGTGACAGGGCGAACAGGCCGGCTTCGCGCAGTCTGTCAAATTCGCGATCGATGTTCTGCTGTCCGCGGGCTTCTGCGTAGGCGCCTGTATGCAATTCGACGGCTTCGACTCCCAGCTCTCTGGATTTTTGAACCTGAGCGACATCGGGATCGATGAAAAGGCTGACAACAATTCCGGCTCCCTGAAGTTGATCGACACACTGACTGACGCGTTGCATATGAGTAATGACATCCAGTCCGCCTTCCGTGGTGACTTCTTCACGACGCTCAGGGACAAGTGTCGCCTGATCGGGAAGGGTCCGCAGGGCAAACTGGGTGATCTCGTCCGAAACTGCCATTTCAAGATTTAATCGGACCCGCACGGTATCGCGCAGAATTCGAACATCCCGATCCTGAATATGACGACGATCTTCGCGGAGATGGACCGTGATGGAGTCCGCGCCTCCCAGTTCCGCGAGTACCGCAGCGTGGACCGGATCGGGTTCCTGAGCGCGACGAGCCTGCCGAATTGTGGCGACATGATCGATGTTGACTCCCAGTAATGGCATTTTCGAGCACTCCTGCAAATTCGGCAATTCGACAGACTGAGCCGTGGGTCAGTGCGTTCCTGAGAAACTGGCCATCCTTCCGGATAGGGAATCTGCGACTCACTGACAGCAAAGCACGTTTCTATTGTCGTCAATCAGGCGGGGAGATGCAAAGTTTGAAACTGGAGACTTTGTGTGTTCGCGGGAATCTCAGGAATGGAGAACCTCGGAGGCTGATCGCAACCAATACAGACGCGGCAGTCATCACGCAATCCCAAAATGAAGAAATGGAAATTCCATAAATAGGAATTTCCTTGACAATGTGGCAAATGATCTGCTTTTTTTGGTACTTCTGCCCACCCGTTTGCACGGGGCTGCGCCATTTCATTGGATGTGAGCCGGAAGCTGGTATGGTTCATGCTTTGACGGAATTTGGTTGGCCGGATGACTGCCGTTCTGGCACCGACATTTTGGGAAAAATCGGCATTTCGGCAATTGTAGTCAGCAAACCGTAGGTGTGTCTTTTGAATGGGCGTGTTTTTGATTGGGCCTGATACGGTTTGTCTGCGAGTGAATTGGCAAAGCCGAAGATTTATGAAATGATTCGGGCTAACCGGTAGTCAGCAGGTCTGCCGGTTGAAGTACGGAGTCACCAGAAATTCAGTAAGATCGACACAGGAAAACTCATCGCAAAAATTGCGAGGGCATTTTCCTGGGATCTGTCAAATCGAAAGAATTCAGAAATCCTGCCGGAAATTGTTCGAAGCAGGCAACAGGAAATGCGTTGGCGTCTTTAGGCGATGTTCGGCGGTTCCTGTGAGTCGGTGAAGTGATTTCCGGTCGACAACTGGGACATGGAAATCTGCGTTTTGGTGGGATTAAGAAATTAAGCCCGTGGGTGAACATCGTTAAGGACAGTCGGCCTCACCGGAGGTTTGAATGTGTCTGCAGCGTGTTTGTTCTGCGAAAAGATCGGGACAGTCCCGGGACTGTCCTTGTGGAAATTTCGAAGTGAAAGACAGAGACCAGACCATATGAACTCCTCGAAAACCCCCACACCGGAAATCATGATTGAGGCTCGCGGGTTGAGCAAGTTTTATGGGGACTTTGCAGCGACACGCGACGTGACGTTCAAGGTACCTCGTGGTCAGGTATGCGCATTCCTTGGGCCCAACGGGGCCGGGAAAAGCACGACCATGAAACTGTTGACGGGTTTTTTGGCGCCCAGTCGTGGTGAGGCGTTTATTGCTGGTTACAACGTAGCTGTGGATCGCATGTCTGCGAGCCAGCATCTGGGTTATTTACCAGAAAACGGGCCGCTGTATGTCGAGATGACTCCGGAAAGTCTGCTGGACTACATGGGGCGTGTTCGCGGATTGTCGGGCAGTGCACTAGCGCAGCGGATGGCGTGGGTCTCTGATAAGTGTTCGCTGGCTGAGGTTTGGCGGAAGCCGATATCCAAATTGTCGCGTGGTTTTCGTCAGCGAGTGGGCATGGCGCATGCGTTGTTGCACGACCCGGATGTCTTGATTCTGGACGAACCCACCAGCGGCCTTGACCCAAATCAGGTACAGGGTGTGCGTGATCTGATTCTGGAACTGTCGAAGACAAAGACAATTCTGCTGTCGACCCACATTCTTCAGGAAGTTAGGGCAGTTTGCAGTCGCGTCGTACTGATCAACAATGGTCAGGTTGTTTTTGACGGTCTGACAGCAGATCTGGGGCAGAATGAAGTTGAGATGGAAACGCATTTCCGCAAAAAGACGCTGAGTGGTGTTTGATCGCGGTGTTTCTGTCCGAACGTTCGAAGTGTTCGGAGACCGTCGTTTCGCTGGCTTGGCACCCGTTTCGGGCGTGCGGCGATTGAGTACTGAATTGGGATCAGAGTTTAATTGAATGCACCCTCAGGGGTGTTATGAAAACTGCCAGGGAAAGTTTATGATTCGCAGGCATGTAATAGAGGCTGTCGCCAGAAGAAACTTTCGCAGTTATTTTTCCGGGATACTTGGATACCTCTTTATCCTTGTATTCTGTGTAGCATCTGCTGCGATGACATTTTCGACGGCGTTTTTCGCCGCGAACCAGGCTAATCTCGATCAGTTGACGCAGGGGTTGCCCTGGTTGCTGTTGTTCGTGATCCCGGCCATTACGATGGCCGCGTGGGCGGACGAGAAAAAGTTGGGAACCGATGAGCTGCTGTTCACAATGCCAGCGACGGAAGTGGAAGTGCTCGCCGGCAAGTACCTTGCGGTACTTGGAGTGTACACGGTTGCTCTCGGGTTTTCTCTTGTGAATCTGCTGGTATTGTTCTGGCTGGGTGCACCGGACATCGGGGCAGTGTGCGCGTCCTATACCGGCTACTGGCTGGCGGGCGCATCATTGCTGACAGCGGGAATGTTAGCTTCGGCACTGACCAACAGTGCCACAGTGGGGTTCGTGCTGGGTGTGGTTTTCTGTTGTATTCCGGTACTACTGTATTACGTCGCGGATGTTGTGGAGTGGTTGGCGGGGTTGATGGGGTCAGCCAAAGAAATGTATGAACTCCGCGATGCGTTATCAGCGCTAAGCCTTCAGCAGCAGTTGCTGGATTTTAGTGTCGGCGTGCTGCCACTGACTGGAATCATCTGGTTCATTTCGTTCTCAGCCGTGATGCTGTATTTGAATCTGGTGGTGATTTCAAAGCGTCGTTGGGCTGAGGGCCGTGAAACGTCGATGGGGTTGCAGTTTGCCATTCGAACGCTGTCAGTCGTGGTGACCTGTGCGGCATTGCTGTTTGTTCTGGCGAGGTTTCCGCTTCGGGCAGACATGTCTGCCGAGAACCTGTTCACTCTTTCTGGTGCTACGCGATCGACACTGTCAGGAATTCGCGGCCAGCAGCGGATTACAATTCAGGCTTTTGTCAGCCCCGAGGTTCCTGGCGACTACGTAGAGACGCGGCGGCAACTGGTGGGCCTGTTGCGGGAATTCCGTAGATCCAGCGGTGGTGCGATTGAGCTGCGTGAGATTTCAGTCGAGCCCTTCAGTGAAGAGGCGGAGCAGGCACGAGCACTGGGAATAGAGCCTGTTCGTCTACAGTACGATCGGGATGGCAAGCGGGAAGAAGCAGAAGTGTTTCTTGGTGCGTTTATTCAGAGCGCGTCAGACGAACTGGTCATACCGTTCTTTGGAAAAGGCCTGCCTATCGAGTATGAACTCACGAGATCACTGCGGACAGTTTCACAGGACAAACGGTTAAAGGTTGGAGTGTTGTTGACGGACGCGCAGGTGATGTCGGAAGGGGCTGGCGGCGGCAAGTGGGAAATCATCCGTGAACTGCAGAAGCAGTACCAGGTGGTGGCAGTAAACGCTTCGCAGAAGATCCTGAAGTCGACCGAACAGCCGGAAGCCGATAAAGTGGAAGACAAGGACGCAAAGGAAGGCGCAGAGAAAGCGGCATCAGAAGAAGATAAGAAGGCCGCACCGGCTACGGACGGGTTTGATGTTCTTTTGGCGATTATGCCATCGGCACTCACACAGCCGCAGATGGACAACTTGTTGGAGTGGGTGAGAGCCGGCAAGCCGACGTTGATCTTTGATGACCCATGCCCTTACGTATTTCAGAATCAGGCGGGTCTCGCCATGGCACCTCGGATGCCCAAACCGGGCGGGGGCGGCGGGATGTTTGGAGGTGGGGCACCTCCCGAAGCGAAAGCAGACAATGGGGAATTGACCGCATTGATGACGGCCTTGAATGTCAAGTGGGACAATGGCCGCATCACCTATGACAGAAATAATCCTCACAGTCAGTTCGGAACGCTTCCACCGGAGTACGTGTTTGTCTCTCGCACGGGCAACAAGTCCACCCCGTTTTCCAGCGACAGCGCCATAAGCTCTTCGCTGCAGGACCTTGTGCTGTTGTACCCGGGGACCATTGAAGATCGAGCGGGGCGGAAGGAGCAGGAGTTCATTCCGCTGCTGCGAACCAGTAATGAGTCCGGGCTTCTGGAATGGGACGACTACACAAATCAGTCTTTCAGCCCGTTCACGATGTCTCCTTCCCGTGAAATCAATCAGAATCCTAAGCGTCGCGATGACAATGAATCTCACGTCATTGCGGCTTTGATTAGGAACACCTCGTCAGAGAATCCTCTGAATGTGGTGTTCTGTTCGGACATTGACATGATTACGGACTGGTTTTTCCTCGAGCGTAACCGGGGCATGCTGGACGTTCAGTTCGACAATGTGACATTTGTCCTGAATGCTGTGGACACGCTGGCTGGTGACGAGACCTTTATTCCCCTGCGATCCCGGAGGGAAAAACTGCGAACGCTGCAGTTTGTGGAAAGTCGCACCAGTGATCTCAGAAAGAATCTGACGCGTGAAGAGAAGGACGCTCAGGACCAGATGGACAAAGTGCTCAAAGATGCAGAGAAGGAACTGCGTGATGAGATCAGGAAAATTGAAGAGGATCAGACGCTGGATGACCGGGGCCGTGAAGTCCAGTTGACTCAGAAAGAGCAGCAACTGAACAGGCAACTGGAAGTTCAGAAAGAGCAACTGGAGCGCGAAGTCAACTCCCGCGTCCGCAAGTCGGCTCTGGAAATGAAACGCGAAGTTCGTCGCGTGGAAAACACGGTGCGAATCGTGGCCTGTATCATTCCGGCAATTCTGCCGATCTGTTTTGGAATGCTGTTTTTGGGTATGAGGAACGTGGCAGAACAGCAATCAATTAGCCCCAACCGAAGGAAGAGCTGAACGATTCCTTTTTTAAGGCGTGTTTGTTTCAGGATCTACTTCGCTCACTTTTTGAATTATCAGGTCGTCCCATGAACTCAACAAACCGAACACTGGTTTTTCTGGGTATAGCCTTAGGGTCAGTTCTGGTTGCAACCGGAGTCCACTTCGCGAGTCGTCCACCGGCAGTGGAAGGCTACTCTGAGGTCGGTCAGGACTTTTTTCCGGACTTTACAGATCCCCTCAAAGCCACTGAACTCAGCGTAGCAAAGTATGACGCCGAATCGAAAGAGGCGCAGTCATTCTCCGTTCGTAAGGACGACGCGGGGCAGTGGGTCATTCCTTCGCATCATAACTACCCGGCAGAAGCTGCAGAGCGACTGGCTCGTACGGCCGCTTCGATGATTGGGATCCGGAAGGTCGCCATTCGCAGTCGAAGCAAAGATGACTGGGCACGGTATGGGGTGGCTGATCCCGGTGAAGATGTTGCGGCTTCTGTGTCGGCCGGATCCAACGCTGAGGGTGCGCCGAACGATCCACGTGGAACCCGTCTGACATTGAAAGACGGCAGTGGGAACGCGTTGGTAGATCTGATTGTGGGGCCGGCGGTTGAGGGGCAGCAGCAGCAGTACTATGTGCGACAGCCTGATAAGAACACTGTTTTTGTTGCGAAGCTGGATGTGGACTTGTCCACAAAATTTGCGGATTGGATTGAACCTGATCTTCTGAAAGTCAATCAGCCTGACGTGACTCGTGTGGTTGTGAACAAATATTCGGTGGATGAGCAGCAGGGGGAGATCGTTCCGGGTGACATCCTGAACTTCAGCAAGGATCGAGTGTCCACTAAGTGGATGCTTGAGGGGCTGAATGCTGAGACGGAGCAGGTAAAGGAGGCCGCGATTGGAGATCTGGTCAGGAATTTGGACCAGTTGAAGATCGTGGGGGTCCGACCCAAGCCGGCTGGATTGAATGCTGACCTGACGGTGTCGTCGGAGGTCGCTCAAAACCCACTCATGCGACAGGTTCTGCAGGCGGATATGGCTCGCCAGGGCTTTTTCATCGCGCGAGGCCCGGAGAACAGTGTGAAACTGGTCTCTAATGAGGGCGAATTACTGGCAGGAACCGGAAATGGCGTGCGTTACACCCTGTATTTTGGTGAGATTGCGCGAGGCAGTGCCAATGACATAGAGGTAGGACTTTCGGCAAAGCCTGAGGCTGGTGCAGAGGCAGACGCGAAGAAAGGCGAGGGTGCCGAGAAGCAGGATGCAACTGCAGAAACAGCGGAGCCACCGGTTGACGGAGAAGAGAAGGGGCCGAGGCGTTACCTGCTTGTGAAAGTGGACTACGATGAATCCCTTTTGGGAGACAAGCCGGAGGAGCCAGTGGCGCCCGAGAAGCCGGCCATCCTGAATGAGGGGGCTGGTGAAGCACCGGGAGTAGAGAAAGTGGAAGGGGACGCTTCTGCTCCGAAAGCTGAAGCCGTGCCACCTGCAGCGAGCCCGGAGAAGGCTGTTGAGCCATCTGAGTCATCCGCATCGGACGCGAAATCAGGTGAGGAGGCACCGAAGAGTGCAGAGCCGGGATCCTGTGACGAACCGAAGGCTGATGTGGCACCGGCACCGCAGGAAGCACCGGCGCCACAGGAAGCACCGGCACCGGGTGCCGCGGACGAGTCAGCCAAGCCAGCAGAGGAAGCAGTCATTCCAGTGGAACCGGTAGCGCCCGCGCAGCCTCCTGTGGATCCAAAGGTGGAGGCTCAGCGTCAGTACGATCAGGCATTGGCTGAGTACGAAGCAGCGAAAGCCGGCCATGCATCTGCGGTCAAGGCGTGGGAAGATCGAGCGAAAGAGGGGAAGAAGCGTGTCAAGGAATTGTCGACTCGATTTTCCGATTGGTATTACGTGATTACAGCGGAGAGCTTTGAGAAGTTTCAGCTGACACGGGAATCTTCGGTAGAGCCGAAGACTGCGGCACCGGCACCTGAGGCTGAGGGGGGACAGGGAATGCCGGGCGGTCTGCCACCAGGGCTTTCGATTCCTGGCCTGCAGGGTTTTCCCGGCAATTAAGTAGGTGTTTTGCTTTTCCTGCCAGGCAGTTTCGGATGCGGCAAATTATGGGGAGTTTGGCTTTGGCAGAGGTGAGGGTTAGGTAGGTAATGGCATTTGGACGAACTTTTGCCAGAGACAGCCAATGCAAATGGTGGGGGAGTTTGGCAAGATGGCGAAAACATTGAATTTCATTGCCCTGTGCACCGAATACGCCATCGGGATTGAAAGGGCATGTTGGCCCGGATATACTGAAGTAGTGGAAGTTGGTCATGGTGGCTGACTTCAAGTAAAGTTTTGGTTTCCATTCTTTGTCGTTACAGGGCATTGCCTTGCCGAGGTTTGACCTTTGCGGCGGTGTACCCGACGGTTTGGAAGTTGATGGTTTGGAAGTTGAAAGTCAGGAAAGACGAATGTCGATCAGTCAGGACCACAGACAGAGTATTCTTGCAGAATTTGCCACAAAGCCGGAAGACACTGGTTCACCGGAGGTTCAGATTGCTGTTTTGACTGCGGAGATTCAGGCGGTCACCGAGCATCTGCATACTCATCCGAAGGATTACTCGGGTCGTCGGGGATTGCTGAGCAAGGTTAGCCGTCGCCGTCAGTTGCTGGATTATCTAAAACGGGGCAGCGTGGCGAAGTATCAGGCCATTATTGCTCGCCTGAACATTCGAAAGTAGTTTTGGGGCGTCGCACCAGCAGGCTGCGACGCTTTTCTTTTTTTCTTACAGTAGTGGCGAAATTCTGACTGCGGGTCATGGGGCAGCAATTGGATGGTGTTCTGGTCTCGTTGATGTTGGCAGCAGATCGTGAAGGAAGTCGGTGTTTTGCTTGAGCAGAGTGACCGACATTGTGTCAGGAAGGCATTGATCACACTTTCGGCAACGGTGGCAGTCGCATTTTGTGTATACCTTCGACTCCAGGGATTGACCGGGAGTTGGTAGATGTCGCAAAGTAGGCGGTTTGTTGTTTTGATTGGTTTCGGGTGTGTTTTGCTATGACTGACAGGGACTGCCGGGATTTGGCATGGTTCTGGCGGATGCAGTCGCTTGAGGGCGGCTTGGGTTCTGGCTGGTAATTGGGAGTTATCATCGCCCGATTTGCTGGTTGGTGGGAAGTCAAAACTGTTTCTGTGGAAGCGGTAAGAGGCTTTTGGTAGGTGCCATGTGAGCCTGAGTCTGAGGGACAGTCAGAGGGTATTCAGGATCGCAGGTGAGTGATTGGCACGGTTGCATTGTGAGTGTCCACAGTGGGATAGCGATTGCAGGTGCTGGGTTATTGTTGGACTGTCCCGGTTGAGGGCCAGAAGGCTTTCGGGAGAGCGTCGGGTAGGTTGTGTTCGCAGCGATGGTTTAGGTCATTGTGGGTGGGAGCATAAGCCGTCAGGCGTAGAATTATGCAGTGACAGGGCAGGGAATTCGGGTTGGGTTTATTGGTTTGGTGTCAATGTCATTTGAGGTTGGTTTTGATTTGTTTGGTTGCTGCCGCAGGTTCGTAGCGGATTGCCGCATCCTGTGGTAACTTTGAGTTGTCAGAAATTGCAGATGGGTTTTGAATACGCTAGTGAAGAGGACGCTGTCCCCTGGGTGATTCAAAGAAGTTCCGGCGGGAACCGGGAACCTCTGCTGCATGCTTTCCTGATGTCGTGAAGTTGCTGCAAGTGCAAGAATTCGCTTCAAGGTCCTGCCACGGCACCGTGTCGTATGCCGGCTGGTCCGGGTAAGGAAGCGTTGTGAAGAAAGTTGTAGTAGAGTCGGAGTTTGCAGGTCGGAAGTTCAGCATCACCACTGGTGAGCTGGCGAAGCAGGCGTCTGGGGCTGTGATGCTTCAGTACGGCGAGACGAGTGTCTTTGTGGCATCTCAGTCTGGTCCATCGCGTCCGGGGACGGACTTTTTCCCGTTGACGGTGGATTATCGTGAGAGACTTGCCGCGGCTGGTCGTTTTGCGGGTGGCTATCTAAAGCGAGAAGGTCGTCCGACGACTCGTGAGATTCTGACCAGCCGTCTGGCTGACCGTCCGATTCGTCCGCTGTTTCCAAAGGGATTCCGGGACGAGGTGCAGATTTTGTCGAACGTCATGTCAAGTGACGGAGAGAACGATCCGGACGTACTGAGCATTACAGCGGCCAGTGCTGCTCTGATGGTATCGGGTTTGCCGTTTCGTGGTCCGATCGCGGCGGTTCGTGTGGGGATGGAAGGTGATCAGTTGATTCTGATGCCGACTGTCGAGCAGATGAAGACGAGCAAGCTGGACCTGATTGTCGCGGGGTCTCGGGACGCTGTGTTGATGATCGAGGGATTTGGAAATCAGATTCCTGAGAAGGAAATGGGCGACGCGATTATGTTCGCCCACCAGCACATCCAGACCTTGTGTCGTCTGCAGCTGGAACTGGTGAAGCAGGCTGATCTGCCACCGGTGGTGATTGCCGAGCCAGCTGTGAATCCCTTCTATGCACAATTGAAGGCGGAAGCCTACGATCGTCTGCGGGATGCCAAGACGACGAAACTGAAGCAGGAACGAGCCGAGCGTGTTCGCGAGTTGAAGAAGTCTCTGGTCGAAAAGTATTTCCCAGGTGATGTACTCACCACTGCAGACGGCCTGACGAAGGCTCAGTTCGCAGAGGCGTTTCATGACCTTGAAGAGCGTGTGGTTCGTGATCAGATTCTGGCGGGCCGACGAATTGACGGTCGGCAGAGCACCGATCTGCGAGCGGTCAGCACGTCTGTAGGCTTGCTTCCGCGAGTTCACGGCTCGGCCTTGTTTACGCGGGGTGAAACTCAGTCACTGGCAACAGCGACACTGGGAACGACACGTGACCAGCAGAAATCTGACGGGCTCTTCGGTGAAGAGGCTGCTCGTTTTATGCTGCACTATTACTTCCCGGCATTCTCGGTGGGAGAGTGTAAGCCAGTGCGTGGACCGGGTCGTCGGGAAATTGGTCACGGTTGTCTGGCGGAGCGATCCGTGGCGCCGGTGATTCCTCCGACGGATAAGTTTCCCTACACAATCCGTCTGATTTCCGACATTCTGGAGTCAAATGGAAGCAGTTCCATGGCCTCGGTGTGCAGTGCAACTCTGGCGTTGATGGACGCTGGTGTGCCGATTCTGCAGCCGGTAGCGGGGATCAGCATTGGTCTTGTGGATGAAGGCAGCCGTTATACGCTGCTGACGGACATTATGGGGGACGAGGACCATTTTGGAGACATGGACTTCAAGGTGGCGGGAACGGGGCGTGGTGTAACCGGTATTCAGCTGGACCTGAAGATTGCAGGGATCAGTGAAGAGATTATTCGGAACACCCTGGAGCAGGCACTGAAAGCACGCAAGGAATTGCTGCGTCAGATGCTGACGACGATTCGCCGTCCTCGCACAGAAGTTTCGAATCATGCTCCCAAGCTGGTTCAGACATCGATCAATCCCGAGAAGATTGGTTTGCTGATTGGCCCGGGTGGCAAGACGATTCGGGCGATTCAGGAAGAGTCTGGCGCAATGATTGACATTGCTGAAGACGGCACCGTGACGATTTCAGCGGTGAACGCTCAGTCCGCCGACATGGCATTGGCTCGCGTAGAGGCTCTGTGTGAAGAGATCCAACCGGGTCGAATTTACATGGGGAAAGTGACATCCATTAAGGACTTCGGAGCATTCATCGAGATTGCTCCGGGCAAGGATGGTTTGTGTCACATCAGCGAACTGTCTGACGGCTTTGTTAAGAACGTAACGGACGTCTGCAAGATTGGTGACACCTTTGAAGTGAAGGTGATTGCCGTCGATGATCAGAACCGTGTGAAGTTGTCGCGTAAGGCGGTTCTGGCCAGCCGAAAGCCGGACGAAGACGCGGACGATCAGGAATAGTGAGTTGAAGGCATTTGAAGCCCGGCGGAAGAAGATTCCGTCGGGCTCTTTTTATGTCCTCGTCCTTTGCAACAACAAAGACGCGTGTGAAGGCGCATCGGTAGCCAGGAACGCGCGGTTTCAGGCCGGGCACGAACTCATTCCGGCTGATGGAACGAACCGGACCAACCGGACTGTTCACGCCGCCGCAGATTTCAGTGACCACGAACGCGTCAAGTGTTTATTGGCATCAGTTTGTCGGACAGGCGGTGAACGGTGGAATGGCCTTATTCGCGGAACGGGGTTCCTGCAGAGCGGGAAAGATCGGCGTGACAGGGTTGAAGTCGGAGCGTGGCTGGCTTCCGGAGTGATCGGGAAAAATTCTGAGCAACAGAACCCAGACAGGAAGGCTCGCAATGGAAGGTTCTTCGGAGCAGCAGGAGCGTGAAGTCCTGCGGGCTCAGAATACTGAACTGGCGACACTGGCCGGTGGGCTTGCGCATGAGATCCGGAACCCACTGTCCACGATTGGCATGAATCTGGAGTTGTTAGCGGAGGACCTGGAGGGGGACGACACACTACGCGCGAGGCGTATGGTTCGTCGGATCGCCAGCCTGCAGGGGGAATGCCGGAACCTGGAAGACATTCTCAATGCGTTTCTGCAATTTGCGCGGGCGGGCGAGTTACGTCTGGAAGAGGGCAGTTTGAACGATGTGGTAGCGGACTATGTGGAGTTTCTGGCGCCTCAGGCTGGCAGTATGGAAGTCGAGTTGCGGACTCATCTGGACAGTGACTTGCCGCTGGTGAGGATCGACAAGGCTTTAATGCGTCAGGCGTTGGTGAATTTGTGTCGGAATGCGATCGAAGCGATGCCTGATGGTGGATCAGTGGACCTATTGACACGAATTCGTGGTGAGCATGTATTGCTGGAGGTAATTGACACCGGAAAAGGGATGGACGAGAAGACTCGAAGTCGTATGTTTCAGGCATTCTTTTCAACGCGATCGGGTGGCAGTGGACTGGGTCTGCCAACGGTCCGGCGAATTGTGGAAGCGCACCACGGTCAGATTGTGTGTGAGAGTGAGCCGGGAAAGGGTACTCGTTTTTCGATTATGCTGCCGATAAAGGCTGAGACGGCAAATGTTTAGGACAGTCGCGTCTGGGGTGCCCCAAGGGCGGGCAGAACGGCTTCATTCTGAAGAATAAGTGTGGTGTTCGGAGATGGAACGTGGAAATAGCGGTGTCGTGGCTGCCGTGTTGTCCGAAAAATCCGCTGCATGGGCGGATTTTGCCTTGAAATTGGTTGGCGGGCGGAGGTTTACGGTGGAAGATTGATCGGGATATGGTGGTTAGGGAGTCTGTCCGACCGATTTGAAAACTGTCAGAAACTGAAGATTGATCCTCAGTCATAGCCAGCGAAGCGGGTTTTTGACTTCATTTTGTACACTGGGAAGTGACGTCATGGTGTTGATCGCCGACTGGAAAAAGTCCACCTTTGATCCTCGCAAGGAACTGGAGATCGATAAGATTTTCCGCCTTGCCGTCAAGCACAAGTGTTCAGACATTCATCTTCAGGTGGGACGCCCGCCGATCTTTCGAATTCGCGGTGGTCTGAGAGAGCTGGAGATGTCTCCGCTGGGCGAGAGTCAGATGATTGAGCTGACTTTCCCTATGATGGACCAGCGCAATCTTGACATTTTCCACACGAATGGTGGCGCGGACTTTTCGAAGGTAGTGACGGCCGAAAATGAGCCCTGGCGATTTCGTGTCAACCTGCTGACACAACTGGGAAAGGTGGGCATGGTTGCTCGAAAGATTGAGCGATCGATTCCGCCGTTTGAAAAGCTGTTTTTGCCGCCATGCATGGTCGAGCACTGCAGATATGATCAGGGGATGGTACTGCTGGCGGGCGTAACGGGATCTGGGAAGAGTACGACGATTGCGTCGATGCTGGACTGGATCAACCGAAACATGAACAAGCATATACTGACGATCGAGGATCCGATCGAGTTTATTTACACATCGGACAAGTGTTTGATTAATCAGCGGGAGATTGGACAGGACGTTGTCGACTTCCATATCGCGATGAAGCATGCGGTACGAGAAGACCCGGACATTATGCTGGTGGGAGAAATGCGAGACCGGGAAACTTTCGAAACGGCAATTCACGCTGCGGAAACGGGTCACCTTGTCTTTGGAACGATTCATGCTCCAGGAGCGCCCGGAACGCTTTCGCGAATTCTGGACTTGTTCCCATTTGATATGCACAAGGCGATCCGGGCGAGCATCTCCATGAACATGAAGTGCATTGTGGGGCAGAAGCTTTTGAAGACGATCGTTGACGTACCGTCGCGGGTTCCGATTGTGGAAATCATGAGTTTCAATCCGACGGTACGTAAGCTGGTCATGGAGGAGATGGACGAGAAGTTGTGGGCGGCAATTCGCATTGGCAAAACCGAGGGAATGCAGTTATTCAACGACAGTTTGTATGACTTTGTGAATCGGGAGTTTATCAGTCGTGAGGCCGCCTTTGAGATTTCTCCGAACGTCGAAGAGTTAAAGATGCGATTGAAAGGAATTGAGGTCAAGGGGGCGGCAATTCTTTAGGCGTCAGGCGGGCGTCTTTGCGTCGTTTTCTCCGGGGCAATCTGCGGCAGGGAATGTTGCGTCGTGAAAGTCCGGTATCAGGCAGCGGGCTGCCCGCTGCCTGAATCAGAAAACTCAGTCGATGACAACTGTGCTTATCGGAGGCGAGGGAATGCATGGCAGACAAGGGACGTAAACATCACCGGCCGCAACAGCATGGAAGTAAGGTGCGAGTGGACCTGCGTCGGAACAAGCAGGCGCGCGCTCGTCAGCAGAATTTGACTCACGATTTACTAAGTAATCAGGAGAATGCTGCGGACGTTTCGCAGACAGAGCGAGTGACATCGCGTGGCGATTTGTTTCGTCGTCGGACCATGGTTGGAATCCGGTCAGAGGGCGACCAGTTGATTCGGGACGTGGACGAGTCGACCTGTCTTAGGGGACGAGTGAGCAGTTTTATTGGCCTGCACATTATGGTGCGGTGTGATTTGACTGGCCGGGAGTACTCGTGTTCGGTCCGCGGAATTCTGCGTTCGCTGGCGCGGGACGCCCGAAATGTGGTTGTTACTGGCGACCGGGTTTTGTTTCGGCAGGAGGGTGACGCGACCCAGGGAGTGATTGAGCGGGTTGAGCAGCGTCACGGAATCCTGTCTCGTGGCAGCCAGAGGCGTGAGCACATTCTGGTGGCGAACATTGACCAGGTCCTGATTGTTACCTCAGCGGCGGATCCGGAGTTTCGGCCGCAGCTGGTGGACCGATACCTTGTCTGTGCGGAGGAGCGTGGGATTTTGCCGCTGATTTGCATCAGTAAGTCCGACCTTGTGGATCCGGTTACTCTGTTGCCGAACATTCGGGCATTCGGTCGCGCAGGCTATACTGTGGTGCTAGCCAGTATTCGCACTGGTGAGGGGATTGGTCGACTTCGGCAGTTGCTTCGCGGTCGTCAGACGGCGGTGAGCGGGCAGAGCGGCGTTGGAAAATCATCGTTGCTGAACGCGATTGATCCCGACCTTGGGCTGGCGACGGCCGACGTCAGCGACTGGACTCACAAGGGGACTCATACGACGCGTCGGGCACGTCTGGTACCATTGTCTTATGGTGGCTGGGTATGTGACACACCGGGTATTCGTCAGTTTGAGCTGTGGGACGTCTCATTGAGTGAAGTGGATGGTTACTACATCGAGTTCCGTCCATTTATTTCTTACTGTCGATTTCCCAACTGCACACATATTCATGAGGAGCAGTGTGGTGTGCGGATGGCGGTTCAAAGCGGACTGATTCCGACAGTCCGATACCAGAGTTATCTGCGACTACGTGAAGAGGACACCTGGGCCTGGAAGAATCCGGCCCGGGGGACCGCGAAGTCGTGACAGAATTGCGCTGGAAGTGTTTGAGTGAATTGGACGAGCGAACCTGCCCCGTGTATTTCAATGTTGTTGATGGCAGCAGCCGCACTGTTCTGCGAGAATCCAAACACGGGTATTGCGCTCGTGAACCACTGAATGAGCGGGTGGTTAGTGCTGGTAAAACCATTCCGAATCGGGAGTGATGGCGATGTTCTTCTGGGTACGCGAGTTAGCGGGATGGGGTTTGATTGGAGGATCGCTGGTGGTTCTTCGAATTGCGCTAAATTTCGCCATGAATACGCGGGACCCCGGAATTGTGGAAGCTGCGGTAATTTTATTTGCAGCGATGGGACTAATGCGTGCCGGGGTGCTGTTGATACGAATGTCGACTGCGGCTCGATTAAGCCGGCTTGATGTGGAACCGGAGCGCCGGCAGTGACGGGGCGAGGGTGAGTCCGAGATTTCAATTCAGGCGCCCTGATCGGACAGAGCCTGGGCGGCAAGCTTGAGTGACCGCGTACTGAGCGCAGGGATGGGAAACGGGGTTATGGACGATGGAATAACGGGCCGCTGTCGCGTTGTTGTCGGTGAGCCTTGTGGTTCGACCAGAGATTGTCTTTACGGAGCTGGTCGATGACTATGGAGGGCGAGGGGCTTCAGGCGGACGCGGGTTTGCGGGCATCAGCAGCCGAATCCGATGCGGGAACAATGTCTGAGCTGTTCCGGGTGGCTGTACCGTTAATGGTCAGTTCGGGATCACAATCCCTGATGAATGCCGCAGACAGAATTATGCTGGCCGGCTGTTCGGAGGCGGCACTGGCGGCAGTGACACCGGCATCGATGCTGCATTGGACGGTGATCTGCATTCCGCTGGGGACTGTGTTGTATGCCAACACGTTTCTTTCGCAGTACGAAGGTGCTGGAAGAACTGATCGAATGATGGCATCGCTGTGGCAGTCGATCTGGCTGGCATTGTTCTCGGGTTTTTTGCTGTTGGCTTGCATACCATTCACGCGTTTTGTGCTGGGATTTTCCGGACATCCTCCGGAAGTTGTGGAATTGGAATCGCAGTACTTCAACACCTTATGTGCCGGGTGTCCGGTGTTGTTTGTTTCAACGGCGCTGAGTTGTTTTTTCAGTGGTCGCAGAAAGACTGCGGTCGTCATGACTATCAGCATCATGGCGGTCCTGCTGAATTTTGTGATGGACTATCTGCTGGTGTATGGAATTGGCCCATTTCCTGAGTTGGGCATTCGTGGAGCGGCGTTAGCGACGGTGGGGGCTCGCTGTGTGGAATTGCTGGTGTATTGTGTTTTACTGGTTCGAGAGAGTCGGAGGCTGAAACTGCCATTGTGGGAAGAATGTCGGGTGGACCGAGGTTTGCTGAGGAGATTTCTGCAATTCGGGATCCCGAGTGGCCTGCATTTCTTTGTGGATAATTCCGGGTTTACGGCATTTCTGATGCTGGTAGGGCGATTAAGCAGTACCGCGCTTGCTGCAACGAACCTTGCCTTTAGTGTGAACGGGTTGATTTTTGTCCCGTTGCTGGGATTTGGAACAGCAATTCAGACGTTGGTGGGGCATCATCTGGGTGCGGGGAAAATCGACTGTGCTCGCCGTACCACCAGAAACGCAGTGATTCTTGGATTGACCTGGACAGGGGTCACGGGGCTGTTACTCATTGTGTTTCCAGAGCAGTCGTTGTGGCCGTTCTTCTTTTTTGCAGATCGATCGGACGGACGGGGAGTGGACATTGCCGGTTTGGCAGCGGAATCGCATGTGCTGTTGAATTTTGTGGCGGTGTATTCGGTGTTTGATGCTTTGGCCGTTGTCTTTTCGTCGGCCCTTCGGGGAGCGGGGGACACTTTGTACCCGATGGTGATGATTTTGGGATGCAGTTGGCTGGTGATGGTTCTGCCGGCGTGGCTGGTGGTGCATTCTGACGGCGCGTCGCTGACGAAGCTCTGGATGGCATCTTCGGCCAATATTGTGCTGGCGGGACTCCTGATGCTGATGCGTTATTCGTCAGGACGCTGGACGAAGATACAGCTTGTGGATGTTCATGAGCAAGGCCGTGGGGATTGATGGGGTGTCGTGGCAGATCAGGTGCGCTCGCTGGCGGAATGTCGGCGGGAATATTGATTTGGTGAAGTGGGGATTTGGCGATCGACAGGCAGAAAATGAGTAAGAATGGCTAAGAAAATCTCCTGAAACAGCGAAACTCGCTTGATTGTGCGGGGAAATGAACAGAGAAAGGGCAGTCCAGACAGTCATTGGCGGCGAAGAGTTCCTTAAGTAAAAACGAAAACGAAGTGGCGGGCAATGAATCAGGGCAAGCAGGTTTTTGAATTTGAGCAGGCTGGCAGCACTCTGATTTTGACAGCGCACGGTCCGTTTATGGAGTTTAGGGACAACGACATCCGCAACGCTTATAATGAAGCGTATCGTTTGTTAAGTCTTCCAGAGACGAAGCATCTGCTTGTGGATTTTTCGAAGCTGGACTACTTTGGATCGACTTTTGTTGGCATTCTGATTCGTCTGGCAAAGAAGGCTCGTTCCGGCGGCGGCGAGGCGTTGTTGTGCCATCTTTCGGCTAACATGACAGAAATGTTGAAAACGCTGATGCTGCTGGAGAACACGAAGACGGACTGTTACTGGGTAGCGTATGCAACGCGAGCAGCGGCGGAGGAATATCTGTCTTCCCGCGGACACTGACCCGTTGTTGGCAAATTTTGACAGAGCGAGTGAAACGAGTTTCTGGCGGGTGGTCAGCATGCAGAGCAGGGGTGCAGAGTTTTGCGTCTGTGTTGGATTGCATTGTTGTGGAACACAACCTTGAGCGGATCGCGACGCGTGGCATTTTTCCGGTGGTTTGCTCTGATGGGGCTCATTCCCATCGGCTGTATCGTTTTGTATCAATTGCGAGACGAATTGAGCTTTCAGCGACTGGCCGAGCATGATGCGGCGATCCGCAGTTGGTGCCGACTGCATCCGGTGATCAGTTACTCGATCGTTTTCGTCGGCTACACGGCGGCAACGGGCGCAAGTATTCCTGCCGCGGCGGGCATGACGGTGGCGGCCGGATGGATTTTTGGTTTCTGGCCGGCGTTTCTGTTGACCAGTTTTGCATCGACTGCTGGCGCCTCGGCCGCCTTTCTGGTGAGTCGCCGGTTATTGCGTGAGCGGGTGCGGATTCGTTTTGCCGACCGATTGAAGGAAATCGAAGCCGCGTTGGAGCGAGAGGGGGCCTGGTATCTTTTTCTGCTTCGATTGGTGCCGTTGTTGCCGTTTTTTGTGATCAATATTGTCATGGGACTGACCCCGATTCGCTTTCGGACATTCTGGTGGGTTAGCCAATTGGGAATGCTTCCGGGGACAGCCCTGTTTGTTGCGGCGGGGGCCAGCATGCCAACATTAAGAGTCCTCGCTGAGCAGGGTGTCAGTGGAATTATCAATTTTCAAGTCCTCGGTTGGTTTACGTTACTGGGACTGATGCCGATTGTTGCTCGTCGCCTGTATCTGCAGTGGCGAGCAGGGCGAGGAATTACGGGCACTGCGGGTTCGGTGCAACAGCAGGTTGAATGTCACAAAACGGAGTAGCAGGCAGGATGGTGACAAGTCATTCTATTGAGATACGCGTTCGTTACAGTGAAACGGATGCGATGGGATTCCTGCATCACTCGAATTATCTCTGTTACTTCGAAATGGGGAGAACGGAGTTGTTTCGGGTGCAGGGAGGCAACTACCGCCGCATGGAGGAGCTGGGGCTGTTTTTTGTGGTTGCAAGAATTAACGTCAGGTACCGTCGATCGGGCAGATACGACGACCTTTTGACTCTGCATACCGAAATTACGAAGTCGGGGCTTGCCAAACTTGAGCACGGCTATCGACTGATGCGTGGAGACGAATTACTGGCAGAAGCAAGTTCCGTTCTGGCGTGTGTGAACAGAGCGGGAACTGTCCAGCCGATTCCCGAGAATCTTGTGGAGCTGACGCAGACGTCAAACACAGGTATCAGGAGTGAGTCGCTGTGAGAATACTTTTTCGGGAGACCGTTGCCCGGTTTGACTGAGCGACAACGGTTGACCGGTTTCTGAAGGGCCTTTCAAGGGGAGGGATTTGCAGATGAAGCGAGTGGATTTTATCAGCCCCGGTGCCCGTCTTGAGGACGCATTAAAGCAACTGGAGATTGCCTGGCAGGCAACAAAAGTTCACTGGAACGACGCCATTAGTCAGAAGGTTGAGGACGATTATCTGCTGCCGTTGCGGGGCCAGATACGAAGTCTTTCGGACGCGATTGGCAAGACATCGCAGACCCTTCGCAAGGCGGAGGTTGAGTGTCTGCATCCAAGGGAGCGCGGGCATATGATGTAGCATTGCGTTTCCAACAGATTGTGCACCATGACAATGTTGGCCGGGCGGCGATCAGCGCGGCGGAAGAGGCTGAGGAGATGCGATATGGTTTTAGCATGTTGCGTCTGGCGTAAAGTACCGGACGCAACGGAACAACTGGGAAAAGCCAGTATTTTGCCAAATCACTTTTCAGTGCCCTCGATCCACGCTTGACGACAGGTTCCAGATCGGGCATTTCCGACGTTTTGGCGTTGGAACGCAACATGAGATTGTTCAGTTGAACGAGGTATTCTCCAATGTGCCTCCGGTGGCAATCCAGAATTGCTCATCGGTTAGTCTGTAGTCGATATTCACTAGCGGGTTACTGTCACGTGTGAAACGGGCTGCTGTGATTGGTTTCGATGCTCCATTCGCCAGCATCACTGCCGGACTGGAGAACATGGCTTTTCGCATTTTTGTGGTTGAGATTTTGTTGCGTTGAAAGTCTTCCACAACGGCCGCAGTAGTCCTTCAGCGGCGTTGTAATAATTTATTGCAGCAGACCGAAGAGCCCGTCTCAGGGAAACGGTGAAGCGAGTCCGGATGAGCGGGAAATTTGGGACGGAACTGAGGCAAACGAGATCTTTAAATCGGGTGTATCGAGGGAACATGTGGATGGCAGATGGTTGATTTTGACGGCGAAGAGGGAGACGTTGAGTCAAAGCCGCGGCGGAGAAATCTTTGGAGCCGGGGGAAGTCCAGGGGAGCTTTGCGGGCAGTGAAAGCCCTGTGAAATGGCTGAAAAAGGGCTTAAAAGCAGCTGATATGAGCTTTTTTGAACGTTTCCAGCGAACAGAACTGCCGAGTTGCGCGTTAAAATCTTGGTTTGGATTTCAAAAGTTTCTGCGGCAGGTGTTCGTAAAAGATTGTCGCAGGAGCATTTGAAAGGTAGCATTTTCAAAGAAATCCGTCGATAATTCGTGTGTCGTGTATTTTGCTTTTGGGCGGGAGACGTGTCCCTTTCTGGGCTTGTCTGCAAATGTCCGGGGCACCGTCGATGAATCGTCGACGGCAGCAATAACGTCAACTCTTGATTTGTGTGTAGGTTGATTTGTGTGTAGAACGTTTTGCAAGGCACAAGTCCTTCAGGATGTTTTCCAGTTCAGGGACGCCTGTAGCAAACGGAGTGTCATTCCAGCGAGTGCAGGGATTTGCGATCAATGGTCTCAGGAATCAGTAGATTCCCGTAGTTGTTGGAATGGCGTTGGTGGAGTGGTTATGACCGGGCTGAGTTATCCAACAGTCTGGTTACAGTGACTGGTGTAGAAGTGCCATTGGTTTTGGGTATTAGGTCTTCAGACTGTGTCTGGAAGATTTTTGGAAACAACCACAGGAAATAAGCCCTCAGATGATCCGCACGTCCTGTGTGGCATGCAATTGGGTTTCAGCATTCAGGTCGGAGCCTACTCTTGAGCACGATACCTGCAAACATTACATCGCAGCAGGCTGCGGAGCCAGACGGTGTGGACGAGCAGTCGTCTTTTTGGGCAACCCTTGACACTGTTCCTGCATGGGGCATGAGTGCGCTGGTGCACGTCGGAATTTTCCTGCTGCTGCTGACGATTACGTTGCCGGAAGTGCTGTTGCCGGAACTGAATCTGACGTCCACGGTAGAAACCGAGGAAGTGCGCCCCGAGGAATACGTGATCGACACGGAGCCGACTGAAGAGCTTGGCACGATGAGTTCGCTGAATATCGAGGGTGCGTCTGCTGCCATGGCCCAGAGCAGGGGGCTCGACAATCATCGGGAAGAGATGCGTCAGATCGAGAGCAGCATCGTAAACCCGAAAGTGGAGATGTATGAATCGGTCACGGCGCCAAGTGAAGCGGAAACCATTGAAAACATAGATCTGACGGGCACGACAGAGCATCCAGGCGGAACCGAGGGGGCTGTTGACCGGATCACACTGGAGATTGCAGCGTCCCTGCGTCAGAGAAAGACATTGCCCGTTTGGTTATTTGACGAATCCATCTCACTGGAAAGTCGTCGGACAGAGATCAACGAGCGATTTGAAAACATCTATCGCCAACTGGGATTGATGGATGATATCGATACCAAAGACGCATTGAAGAGCGGCGTCATTGGGTATGGTTCTCAGGTGCATCTGCTGGTCAAGGAACCGACGAGTGACATCGACGAACTGTCGAAAGCCGTCAAATCCATCAGCAGTGACACCACCGGAGTGGAGAATGTCTTTGCCGCATTGAATCTGGCCATTAAGGAATACGGTCCTGTTCGTCGGAAGATGCGCGCTAACATGATGGTGATCATCGTTACGGATGAGCGTGGGGACGACTTTGGCGGTGAGTCTTATGCGGTGCTGGAAGAGACAGTGCGCAGGCTGAGTCGTGAAGGCATTCGGGTTTACTGCATCGGCAATTCATCGCCGTTTGGCCGTCAAAAGGGATATGTGCATGTGAAATGGAAAGCCGAGGACGGGACGGAGTTCGAAGAGGACATTCCGGACGCCGACCAGGGTCCTGAGACTCCTCTGGCTGAAGGGTTGCAATTGCCATTCTGGACCGCAAATGCCCAGCAGCTTGACCGTATGTCTTCCGGGTATGGCCCCTACACTCTGTCACGTCTTTGTGCCGAGACGGGGGGCATTTTCTTTGTCGCAGACGACACGACTGTAAAAAAATGGGATCCGCAGATTATGCGGCAGTATTCCCCGGACTATCGTCCGGGGTCAGAGTATCGCAGGCAGGTTCAAAGTAATCTGGCCAAGGCCTCGTTAATCGCAGCGGCTCAACTGGCCGTTACAGAACCGGTTCCGATCCCTCAGAGAACTTTCCAGGCGAACAACGACAACGTGTTGCGCGAGCAAGTCACGGAGGCTCAGAAGCCTTTGGCGGTGCTGGATTACTTTCTGACTCGTGTGCACGACGCGCTGGAAACGGGTGAGAAGCACCGCGACAAACTGGATACCGATCGCTGGAGGGCGCAGTACGACCTTGCCATGGGGCGAATTCTGGCGATGCGGGTGCGTGCTTTTGGGTACAACGCCGTCCTTGCAGAAATGAAATCCAATCCGAAGCGATTTGAAAAGGCTGAGAGTAATCAGTGGATTCTTGAACCCTCAGACGACATTCAGGGGGCCGCCAATGTCCGAAAAATGCACGACAAAGCATTGGTGTATCTCAATCGGGTGATCGACGAGCATCCGGGGACTCCGTGGGCCTTTCTGGCGAAAATGGAACTGAGTGAACCGCTGGGGTGGAAATGGCGAGAGGGGCAGATTGACATTCCGCAGATGAATGGTGGAGGCGATGCAGCCCGAACACCTCAGTTTGCACCAGAAGAAGAGCAGCGGCGGCGGCAGGCTCAGGAGATGCAGCGGAAAAAAGATAACTCGAAGCCAAAAGTGTAACGCGGTCCGCGGGACGCTGTCTTCTGTCTGGAAATGTGCTCGTTATGTCCGAAGCCCCGCTGATTCAGGAGACCGCTAGTGGGCTCTATTGTGAAGCGGGGGACTTCTACATTGATCCATGGCGCCGCGTCGCCAAGGCTGTGATTACCCACGCCCACGCAGATCATGCCCGTCCCGGATCGCAAGCTTATCTGGCTAGCCACGAGGGGCTGCGTGTCCTGAGAAGTCGGCTTGGACCGTCTGCAAAAATTGATACGCTTCCGTACGGCCAATCGCGATTGATCAATGGCGTGCGTGTGTCACTGCATCCAGCCGGTCACGTCCTGGGGTCTGCTCAGGTTCGCGTTGAGTACCGCGGTGAGGTATGGGTGATCAGCGGGGATTACAAGATCGAAGGTGATGCAACGTGCACTGCCTTTGAGCCGGTCAGGTGCCATACGTTTATCACCGAGTCCACTTTTGGACTGCCGATTTACCGCTGGACGCCACAGAGTGAGATTTTCCGGGATATCAATGAGTGGTGGATTCGGTGCCGTAATGCTGGTCAGCCGGCTGTGATCTTTGCCTATTCGCTTGGGAAGGCCCAACGGGTCCTTGCGGGTGTGAATCCAGGCATCGGTCCGATTTTCTGCCATTCCGCGGTGGAAGAATTGAATCGCGAGTACCGCGCGAGCGGGATTTCTCTGCCGCCCACATTTCTGGTAAGTCAGGCGCCGGCTCGAAAGTCCTGGGAAGGCGTCCTGGTGGTCGCTCCACCAGCCGCTGCGAATTCCCCATGGATGAGTCGCTTCAGTTCAGGATCCACCGCCATGGTTTCCGGCTGGATGCTGACCAAAGCGACACGACGCTGGCAATCCGTGGACCGTGGCTTTCCGCTGTCGGATCACGCGGACTGGCCGGGGCTGTTGTACGCGATTGAAGAAACAGGAGCCGAACAGATCCTTGTGACGCATGGCCACACGGAGCCCATGGTGCGGTACCTGACGGAGCAGGGCAAGTCGGCTCGCACGATCCGAACGCAGTTTTCAGAGGCGGCTGAGGTCGAGCAGCCTGCTTTGTCGGAGCCTGTGGCAGGCGTTGACGACGGTCAGGCTTCCTGAACGGCAGATTATCGACCACCACTGCGGGTCATGCGAAATGTTCCCGTGTCACTTTTCGAAGAATAGTTTGCGTGGAACTGGTTTCCGGTGACAGTGCCCTGAAATCGAAAAGTCCCGAACAGCAGCCCCAGATTTTTACTGCCGTGCAGCCTTACGGAGCCGTCAGGGTTTTGTTGCGCCACAAGAACAGCTCGGTAGCGGAATGGAATCAGAGCACAAAATTTGCCGGTAAACGTGACACTGTACTGACCGTTATCAAGGCGACAGAAGGTGGCCGTCATAGGCCCCTTGTGCCCTGTGGACCGACTGGACCATTGCCCATCCCATGTTCCGGTAAGATCGATGACTGGCTGGGCCACGATTGTCGGGGGAGCCGTATCGGCAGCATTCAGTGGCTGGCCGACAATCAGCCAGAGACTGGCTGCAAAAACAACGGCGACGGCAGGCAGCCCCAAAAGTGTTTTATGGATCATATTCCTGTACTCCTGAAATTCGGATACCGACATATTTCAATGACATCCCTGCCGGATAGCACCAGAGTGCTGCAATGAAATGCCATGGAAGTTCGGTGGAGTCTGAGAAAAAAAACACTGCAACCTGAATTTCAGTTCGTTTTTTTTCGCGTGGTTGGATCCATTGACGAATTCGGCAGAGTCTAGCAGGCGCAGGCGAGGCGGCAATTGCGGGATTCGCGTTTGCCTGGTTGGGCTGGGGCAAAGACCTTGTGCGGCTGCAATGTGCAAACGTTGGCACGCAGGAGGGCTGGATTTTTTGCCGGGGGAATTTTTGACGCGATCATTTGCAGTCGGGAGGGCGAATTTTCACCCGAGCCGCTCCCCTGCATCTTGCCTGAATGATCTTCGTGTACGTTGTGTTGAATGCAGGACCGACCGATGTCCAGTGATGGCCTTACAAAACACGCAGCAAATCGCCAGGGCATTGAGGTCTACTGAAACGCACAATCTTTTCATCCACCGATTGACAGCGTCTCATCATTTTCTCTGCCGCTCCTGATTTTCAGAGGACGGGAGGTGCCACCAATTGTGAAAACGCTGCATTAATGGCTGATGCGATAGAGGAACTCGTCTGAACGAAGATACATGGAACCATCGGAGAAAGCCGGAGTCGCGAGTGTGCGGCCGGGGATTTCATTTTTCCGGACCTCCTGAAATGTATGCCCAGGCTGAATCCATGTTGCGTGGCCGGTTTCATCCAGAAACAGAATATGGCCATTTGCGAAGACCGGCGAGGCGGAAAAGTTTCCGCCGAGGCGTTCCATCCAGTGGCGTTCTCCGGTGAGCACATCGACGCACGAAGCGATGCCATCGTCAGAGACAAAATACAGGTCCTTATCGATCAGGAGGGGAGTTGGGGTACTGGGCGCACCGCGTTTCAGTCTCCACGCCACATGGCTGTCTGTGATATCTCCCGATCCCCCCAGGCGAACAGCCATGAGTTCAGGGTTGTCGTAATCATGGTTGTAGATCACCAATCCGTGCGCCACGGTTGGCTGGGGCACAACGGACCAGCCCGGTGCCAGGACCCGCCAGAGTTCTTCGCCGGATTCCAGATCATAGGCGGCGAAATGATCAGGACCGGGAGCCATCACCTGTGCCCTGCCATCAACTTCGGCCACAGAGACGGTTACGAAGGAATGACTAATGCGTGCTTTGATGGACCGCGGCTGTTTCCACAGGACTTTGCCGGACGCCGCGTCCACGGCTGCAACGAAAGGATCCACGCTGCCATCACAGACAATGGCGAGACGGCCTTTGTGCAGTACTGGCGAGCCTCCGCTGCCGTGAAGTGGGGGATAGACGAGTTCGGTATTCAACCATTCGATGTTTCCATTGTCAGCGTTCAGGCGGGCCATTCCCAAAGCACCAAAATGCACAAAGACTGCGTCGTCTTCGACGATTGGTGTTGGGCTGGCATGGCTGTTTTTTGTGTGAATGGAAGGCGTTTGCTCGACAGAGCGGACCTCTGTGTTCCAGAGTGTTTTTCCGGAAGCGGCATCGAACGCGAGGCATCGCAGAGACAGACCAGCCCCCTGGGGCACAGCGGTGGTCAGAAAAACGCGTCCCCTGGAGATTGAAGGTGAAGACCAGCCGAGTCCGGGGACAGGAATCTTCCATGCGACATTTTTCGTCTCAGACCACTCCATTGGAGTTGCTGGACCGGAAACGTGTCCATTGGCATCGGGGCCGCGGAACTGAGGCCAGTCTGCAGGAAGAAGGCTTAGAAGAACGAAAATGAGTGACATTTTCCGCCCCGATCAAACGGCAATGAGATTAAACCCGAAAAAATGCTGCCACGACTCCAGAAATTCAGCCACAGTCTTTCCTGTTTTTCCTGGAAAGACAAGCGTGCTGAAAGGCATTGGATTTTGGCAGCCAGAGATTTCAGGGAGACGATTTTGCATCTGCCAGCTCGCTGGAGAGTCTTGAGTGCGATGCTCATTCAGGTGGGGACGAATCCTTCTGGATCCGCCTGCCTGAAGTGTGACATACTGGCGGAAATCATGGAAGTCATCCGAATACCCCGGGACGTTCCTGCGTGGCAGCGGGACGCCCGGGGTGTGCATTATCCCCTAATCAAGCGTATGGATCAGCAGACCGCTGCGAAGTTTTGGTTCGAACCATGTGCTTTTAGGAGGCATGATTTCCCCGGCGTCTGACACGGCCATCAGCTGATCGAGGGTTGTGGGATACATCGAGATTGCAAGTTCCCAGTGTCCCGAGACACACAGGCGTTCAAGTTCCTGAGTTCCCCGAATACCGCCGACGAAGTCGATTCGAGAATCGGTTCTGACATCTTCGATGCCGAGGATCGGTTGCAGCACACGATGTTCCAGAATGGACACATCCAATGAGCGAATCGGGTCCTTAACAAAGCGAGGATCTGTGGGGATCGTCAGCTTCCACCAGCGATGATCGATAAAGAAACAGAAGGACCCGGGGGCCGGCGGCACGGGATCTGTGGTTTGTTCAAGAGAGCCTAGTTCATCGAGTTTTGCGAGAAACTGACTGACCGTCAAACCGTTCAGATCTCGAACGATGCGGTTGTAGGCCAGAATTCGCAACTGTGTGGAGGGGAACAGCACAGCCAGGAACCAGTTACATTCTTCTGTGCCATCACCACCATTTGGCAGTCGTTTTCGCAAGTCTTTTCCGGCACGCCAGGCGCTGGCTGCTCGGTGATGGCCGTCGGCAATGTAAAATACCGGCACTGCAGACAAAGCCTGAACGTAGGTCGAGCAGTCTTCGATTCTCCATACCGTGTGCTGAATGCCATCCATCGCTGTAAAGTCATAGATGGGTTCCTGCTGCACCGCCGTCGCCACCATCGCATTGACTGCCTGGTCTTCGCGGTAGGTCAGGAAGACAGGCCCGGCATTGGCGTTGAGTGCCAGCACGTGACGCGTGCGATCGTCTTCTTTGGTTTTTCGCGTTTTTTCGTGCTTCAGAATCAGATTGTTTTCGTAATCGTCTATGTGCACGCAGCAGACAATTCCCACTTGCGAATGGCCGCCCATGATTTGTCGGTAGGCAAACAGACAGCGAGCAGAGTCCTTAAAGAGTACGCCGTTGTCGATCAGTTTTTGAAAATTGAAAGCAGCTTTGTCGTAGATCTCCTGAGCGTAGGGGTTGTGCTCCGGAGGAAAATCAATGTCCGGCCGAACCACATGCAGAAAACTGAGATGGTTGCCGTCAGCAAGAGCCGCTGCTTCATCGCGATTGACGACGTCGTAGGGAACGGATGCCACTTTTGCCGCCAGTTCAGGCACGGGGCGCAGGGCATGGAATGGCTGAATTTGGGGCATAATTTTCGATCTTTGTCTGTTGTTTCAGCCGCAGAAACCGGTGCGGCGTTCCGGAGGGCCGTGGAGTGTACAGGATTTCCGGTTTTTTCGTCCTGGTGGAAGATTTCGGAATCGACAATCTGAGAGTTTTTCCGGAATTACCCCTGACAGATTTGCGGATTCCATCAGGACAAAGATTTGGAATCAGGCGGATACTGCCGGCGGACCATCTCAGGAAAAACCCGATCCTGGATTTACTGGTTTTCACTCGCTTAGTCGCCTCAAATTCTGGTAAAATTCCGGTGAAGAACTGTAATCTTTCGGGTGAACGGGCCGGCAGGGAGCAGGCGAAGGTAATTCTCCGGTGACAGTTACCGCAGTCAGGCTCGCGTTCTACCCATGCCGGAAACGCTCTTTCAATTACCGTCTGGCTGACAAACATCGAGACAGGACGTTTTGTGGTTTCCGTTTATTGTTCAGCCTGCAACTATCAGTTCAATGCGGAGGCTAACCGATGTCCGCGTTGTGGAATTGCATTGTCCCTCCATGACGAACTCTGGAAACGCGAGACGATCGTAGCCAGTGTCGACGGACCCCTGGCGGAGGCCCCGCATACGAATGTTGAGTTAGACCAGTTGCTGTTGCCTGGGCAGATACTGGATATCTACCAGTGTCAGAAACTTCTGGGCCGTGGCGGAATGGGACTGGTTTATCTGGCTCGCAACACAAGCCTGCAGAGACTGTGTGCGTTGAAGATTCTTTCGCCTCGTCGAGTAGAGAAGGACGAGGATTTCATTCAGCGTTTTGAGAATGAAGGCAGAGCAGCAGCAGCGCTGGTACATTCCAATGTTGTGACCACACATGCGATCGGCAAAGCGGAAGACTTTCATTTTCTGGAGATGGAGTACGTTCCCGGAGGCTCTCTGCAGAATGAAATCGACCGCGAGGGGCCCATCGGCCCGATTCGTTCAACCTCAATATCCGTCGGGATTGCCAACGGCCTCGCCATGGCCCATCGACTTGGCATTGTCCATCGGGACCTGAAGCCCGACAACGTTCTGGTAACACCCAGTGGCATCCCAAAAATCTCCGACTTCGGACTTGCTAAACGGGTGGTCAGTGACGACGCTGCCGCAGCGAGGCTTGCCGGAACACCCTATTTCATGGCGCCAGAGCTATTTGAAGGTGGTGTGGCAACGCCGGCCACCGATGTTTATGCGCTGGGGGTGTGCTACTACCTGATGCTGACCGGGCAGTTACCCTTTGAAGGCAAAAGCATTTCCGAGTTGATGCGGAGCATTCTGACAACGGAGTGCACCAGTGTTCGACGACTGAATCCGGACATTCCTCTGGACGTTGCTGAATGCGTGTCGCTGCTGCTCTGTAAAGACACGCGACGGCGCCCCAGAGACGGATTCGCCGCCTCACAGATTCTGCAGGCCGTTCTCGGATCCACCCGGGATCTGGATGATTTGATGTACGAGGCCTTCAACGGGATCCCAAACGTCACATGGGAACCGACCAGCGATGGTAGTTTTCAGGTGCACATGCAACTTCGCGACGAACGTGGGCAGACGGTGTTTATCGAAAACAGCGAACATGCGCCCGGTGAGCGTTTGTTGCTGATTTACAGTCTGTGCTGTGAAGCCCGACCTTCGTTTTTTGAAGAAGCCCTGCGAATGAACGCCATCGTACAGTACGGCGGAATCTCAATCCGCGACCTTGATGGAAAACCGTGGTTTGTGATGGTGGACACATACCCTCGCACGACTGTAAGCGGCGAGGAAATCCGACGAAGCGTCATTGAACTTGCCTCTCGCGCCGATTCCATCGAAAACCGTTTGACCGGGCGAGACATCAACTAACGCATTTCAAAACCCTGAGGTCTGGTTGCTGGATGCCGGCTGGTTCGGCCTTCGCCGAAGTTGGCATCTGACTCTGACGCTTTCCCGGGCACAACAACACTCTGTTCACGGGCATAAAGAGAACTTGTGACCGTCGATGTGCCGCAACATCGACCTGAGTTCGATGCCTTCAGCCACCGGCCGGAAAACAGTCGGGCAGCGACATCGGGATGCCACAGCATGCCACGCCACAGGCAAATTACACACAGGAACATTTCAGACGCCGCAGCCTGACAATGTCCCTGTGTTTTTAACCTACCCCACAGAGGGCCTGCATTTTCTACGGCGTCGCAACGGGCTTCTGACTGGCAAGTTGCAGCATGAAGTCCTGCAGTCTCGCGGCCATCTCGTTACCGTCCGGGGACAGCCCCGCCTGAATCATCGCGTTGGCGTGCAACTGCCGACTACAGTCCCGAATGAAACCATGGTTTTCTGCGTTGCCCGCAAGGTCGGCGAGACGCCTGATCAGGGAGGCATTCGGATTGATCTCCAGCACCATCCGTCCCATTTCGAAATCCGGAGCATTCATCCGCAGAATCCTCTGCATTGTAGTGCTCATGGAACCTTCGGAGTTCACAAGAGAGCAGACACTTTCTGTCAGACGTTCTGAACGACGCACATCCTGAACAAGATGACCGAGGGATTCTCGAATCAGCCCGACGAGCAGGTCAAAACTGGCTGCTGGCTCGCCCGACTTTGCTGCGTCCTCCTTCGATTCGTCCGACTTCTCCTGTTCCGTTTCCGGTGGCAGCTTAAGTTCCGCTGCATCGATTGAAACAAGCGTCTTGTCCTGGAAAGTGCCCAGCGCTGAAAGCACGTATTCATCTGCCGGATCCGTCAACAGCAGGACTTCCACATTTCGTTTGCGGAAGACTTCCAGATTTGGATCTCGCAGCACGGAGGCCTGATCGGTCCCGCATGCGTAGTAAATCTGATCCTGCCCCGCTTTCACCCGATCACAGTAGGCCTTGAGCGATACACCGGTGGTCCCGGCTGAGTTGGTGGAGCCGAATCGCAGCAAGGCTGCAACGCGATCCCGATTGCCATCATTATTCGTTACACCTTCCCGCAAAATCACACCAAACTCGCGATAGAATTTTTCGTAGCTCTCGGGGTTCTCTTCAGACAGTGTCTCCAGATGATCCAGCACTTTACGCGTGATCACCTTCTGCATCTTTCGAAATACGGTGTTGTCCTGCAGGGCTTCGCGAGAGACGTTCAGCGGCAGATCGGCCGAATCGACGATGCCCCGCAGAAATCTCAGATAATCCGGAAGCAGGTCCCGATTGTCGTTCTGAACCAGAATTCGTCGGGCACACAAATGAAGTCCATGGTCCGTGCGACCAAAACCCATCCGTTCAAGATTCGCATCCGGACAGTAGAGAATACTGTGGAACTGAAACGGCGAGTCGGCTGCCAGATGCAAGTGCCAGATCGGCTTTTGACCGGGAAAATGAGTCAGATATTCATAGAAGCTCTGGTACTGCTCCTCCGACACATTGCTTTTCGGTTCCAGCCAGATCGGCGGCTGATCATTGACATGCTCGTCGTCCAGGTAAATGGAATGCGGCACAAAGGAAGAGTACTTATTGATGATGTACTTCAGACGCACTGACTCTGTGAACTCATCCATCCCCTCTTTCAAGTGAAGACGGATGCTGGTGCCACGCTTCTGCGGTTCTTCAACACGGCTGATCGTAAAGTTGCCGTCCCCGGTCGATTCCCATCGCCATGCCACTACCTCTGCCTCACGTCGAGAAACCACTTCAACACGGTCAGCAAGCATGAACGCCGAATAAAACCCGACCCCGAACTGGCCAATCAACGAGAGATCCGCTGACTCATCGCCCTTGCCTTTCGCCTGTTTCAGGAATTCCAGCGAACCACTGCGGGCAATCGTTCCAAGGTTCGCAATCAGTTCCTGCTGGGTCATACCGATACCGTTGTCTCGAATCACCAGGACGCGATTCTCCTTGTCCGGCTCAATGGTAATCCTTAAATCACCTTCTAACGGCTGCCCGGATGTCAGTGCCTCGTACCGATACTTATCCAGGGCGTCTGAGGCGTTGGAAATTAACTCGCGAATAGTAATCTCGCGGTTCTGATACAACGAATGCGAAAGCAAGTGAAGCAGCTGCCGAATCTCTGCCTGAAAACTGTACTGCTGCGCGCTGGTTTCAGTCGTGGTCTCAGTCGTCATAAGTTCCTCACGAATTCAATTTCGTTCCATAATCAATCAAACCGTACCTCAGGGGGCAACCTGCTTCAGTCCGTTTCTGCTGTCACACACGAAAACTGCCACATTGGCAGTCGCCCCCCTGCCCATTGTCACAGTGAACGCAAATCGTATGCCCAGCAGAAGAATATCGAGGGTTTCCCGGGTCTTTCCACCCGGGAAAATGACCAACGCGTTACCGCCGCTGGAAATACCATGTTCGGCATTCCGCGATGATCTGATCGCAGTGCCTGATAGACCCCGCCAAACACCGAATTTTCCCTGTCCGAAAATTTTACCGCACCGGACCGGCCCATACCGAGCTGGAAAACTGAAATCGAACCTGATTGTTTCGCCCGGATTTTTCGACTCAGGTGCGAATTTGGGGGTAAAATGGATCGCCGCTGGTGATGCAACCTTTAGGCCTCTGGATTTTGGAGGTCTGGCTTTTGGGCGATGTCGCAAAGACAAAGCAGTTCGGATCTCTGCATCCGGCAGATTCATCTCGGCTTACAGTTCGGATCATTGTCATGAACACAGACCGAAAAATCGGATTTGCCATGGGCATCCTGTTGATCGGGCTGGTGGCTGCGCTGTTTTTTCGAAATGAGCCGCTGCTGAACGAAGAGCCAATCGCGGTGACTCGCGAGCGGGAATTGAATCAGCGACTACGCGAACGTAATGTTTCTGTTTACCTTGACGACCACGAATCGGCCGGAGGGTCCGCTGAAGACGTGTCGGCATCTGATGAGCCGCAGTGGACGCTCAGAGACGTCCTTAAAGATATGAATGACAGAAATCGCAGAGCGCCTGCTCCGGTGACGGCTTCGCAGCAGGACGAACTCGCGGAATCGTCGGGACAACAGGAAGAACTTGACGGCTTCCGAACAAGCCGGACTCGCCGGGAAAACAGCGACCAAAACGTCTTTGGCAAACCGGATGGTCTCGTGCCCGCTCCTGCCGGAGACACCGTAATCACAGCCAAGCCGGCCATACCTGAACCTGGTTCTGCGTCGCGTCCATTGCCGCCTTTGTTTCCACCTGCGGAAGGAACTAACGCCGGCCATGCCCCGGCTGACACTGGAACTGCTGCGACTGACATGCCGGGACCCGAAGAATTTGACGAGTACGTCGTGAAATTCGGGGACACGCTTTCCGGTATTGCCGAGAAAACTCTTGGGGCTCGTGGCAAGTATCTTTTGATTTATGAAGCAAATCGGGACCGGATGACCAGTCCTGATCGTCTATCGCCGGGAAAGACACTGCGAATTCCACGTGTTGCGGGCACAGCACCGGGGCTGAACTGACGCCACTTTGATATTTCCGACAGTCTTCTGCGTTGCTGGATGCCGGGGCTGGTTCCCACAACCGGATCATGTTAGCTCGTGGTGTCGAGCATTTTTCCGGGCCGACCTTGCTGTACGGAAAAATGTCAGGACTCCACGTTGGCGACTGTCTCTCTGCTGCGTTGATGATTTCGGCTTCAGCATGCGGCACTGTTGGCTAACAGGTCGTCGCCGAAGGTATCACGAAAACCGTCCCTGTCTGGATTTTTCCAGAGGCAACATTCGGCTCATATTGAATCCTGGGAGAACGCAGCATGCATCCGGAAAGACTTGGTCCGTATCGAATAGAGCGTCGAATCGGTGCCGGTGGCATGGGCAACGTGTACCTCGGTGTCCACGAGACCACAGGGCAGCAGGCCGCCGTCAAGGTGCTTCCCGCGAACATGGCACGTGAGGAGGGATTTGTTCAGCGATTCAGTCGCGAGATTGCAGTGCTGCGTCAGTTATCCAACCGGCATATCGTCCAGTTGTATCAGGATGGTCAGGCTGAAGACTCAACACTTTATTACGCCATGGAGTACGTGGACGGGGTGACTCTGACGACCGAAATCATGACGCGGCGGCGGATTCCCTGGCACGAGGTCATTGAGCTGAGTGTGCAGATTGCGGCGGCACTCAAGGCGGCCCACGATGCGGGGGTTATTCACCGGGACCTGAAACCCAGCAATCTGATGCTAACCAGCGATCGCGTGCTTAAACTGGCGGATTTTGGTGTCGCCAGTCTATTCGCTTCATCGCGACTAACCCGAACCGGTGGCGTTGTGGGAACTGCCGAATACATGTCCCCGGAACAGGCACGAGGGCAGCGGACAACCCGCCGCAGTGATTTGTATTCCCTCGGCGCTGTCATGTATGTCATGCTCACCGGTCGGCCGCCGTTTACAGGGGCGACCGTTGCCGAAGTGCTGCAGAAGCATCAGTATGCACAGTTCGACAAGCCGTCGCATTATGCTCCCGGTCTTCCCCGGATGCTGGAAGAACTTGTCTGCCAGTTGCTCGAAAAAGAACCGGCCAAACGACTTCCCGATGCACTGGTGGTCATGAAGCGTCTCGAACAGATCCGTTCGCGTCTGGAATTCACCGCAGATCAAATGGAATCTGAAACCGTGGAACGACCTGTTCCCGGTGCGACTGTGGCCCTTGATGCAGACGACGATGGGGCAGACCCCAGACCACACGGCACGGCAACAACAGTCCGCAACCTGCTGCGCGCGGAAGTCTCAGCGGATCGATCGCGTTCGCTGATCGCGGTTTTTTTTGATAATACTGTGGTACTGGTGACTCTCCTGCTGGGACTCGTGGGGTTTGCCCTGTGGATGAATCGTCGCGTGGAGGTCACACCGGAACGTCAGTTTCAGACAGCGCGCGAGTGGATGCTGAAACCCGCCGGGTCCGAGTGGATCCGCGCGAAAGAGGAATTGCTGTTGCCACTGCTCCGCGACAATACCATTCCACAACAGTCCGAAGTAATTCAGCAGATGATCGCCCAGGTTGAGGATTACGAGTTCACCAAAAGTCTCAGGACAACCACCGAACGCAGTAAGGATTCGGAAACTGAAATTCGTCGCATGATTCGAAGAGCATTTGCTGCCTGGTCGGCCGGAGAAACAGAACAGGCCAGAAAACAACTGCAGGCGGTTCTGCACATTCAGAACCAGGTACAGACGGAAAGTTTCCTGAAGACCTTTGTTCAGGAAACCGTGGAGGCGTGGAAAGACACTCCTGCCACAGACGGACGGACTCTGCTTTTGCGCGAATTGATTCGCAAATCTGAACAGTCCCTGACGAAGCAGACAGACCGAGAGGCTGTGGTGCAGTCACTGGAAGCAGCCCTGCTGCTGTACTCTGACGATTCTGCCATGGCCGGACCGCTGGCAGAAATTCAGAGCATGCTGCACACGCTTCGTGGCAGCTCAGAAAAGTAGAGAACGTCAGTCTTCAGGAGGAATCTCCAATGTCCCCTGTCCTTTTCCAGCTAGCGCACAAACAGGAACTCATTACCGGCCATTAGAGTCCGGCAGAGGGCGGCCCATGCCTGAAGTCGCCGTTCCCGAACATCGGAAATCTCCTGAAGCGCTGCTTCTGCCTGTGTCAGAAACTGCAATGCTCCGGCGATCTCTGCTTCACCCGCCGCACGTCCGTAAAGGTGTTCCGTCAATGTGCTGACAACGGACCCGCAGTCCGCGATTGGCACAGCGGGATCACTGGTGGGAAGTCGTTCAATCAGCTGCCGTGCCTGCTCATGGACCAGCGGGCTGTTCATTAGAAACAGGGCCTGATTGGGAACCGTCGTCACCGGTCGCTGTTCGATGTGATTGCCGGTCTCCACATAATCAAATGTAGAGAACATTTCATAAAGAGCACTGCGGTCAATGGGCAGGTAAATCGCCCGGCGTTTCGCTTCGACTTCCCCTGCCATCCCGCCCATCGTCTGGTCAAGACCACCACCGACAAAAAGGATGGAATCCCGCACGGACTCTGCTTCCAGACGACGACGATTCTGACGCCACAGAAGACGGTTCTCAGGGTCTTTTTCCGCGTAGTCAATTCGCACGTCGCTGCTCATTCGGTACGTGGAGGAACGCAGAATCGTGCGATGCAGCGCTTTCATCGACCAACCGTTTCGCATCAATTCGCCAGCCAGCCAGTCCAGCAGTTCCGGATGCGACGGCGGTTCGGCCTGCAGCCCCCAGTTTGAAGGACTGCGCATCAGTGGCCTGCCAAAATGCCACATCCAGATCCGGTTTACCATCACACGGGCTGTCAGCGGCTGTTGCGGAGACACCAGCCAGCGTGCCAGTTCCAGGCGTCCGCTGGCCTGTGCCTGTATTTCCGGACCGGGGGCGACCGCAGTCAGAATTCCGGGCATGCCTCGCGGAATTTGTTCCGGCCCGGGCTTCAGGTGATTACCCCGCAGATGCACCGGAAGGTTCGTTGCTGTCGCCGCTTCGTGTGCCGCCATCACCATGTCAAATTGAGGCATTTCCTGCTCAAGTTGCTCAACCGCCTTTTTGGCGGCAGCGATCGCTGTATCGTCACCCGGGCTTTTCATCGTGGCGATTGACGCCTTTGACGCATCAATTTTCTGCTGATGCTCCGCTCGACGGGCGGCAATGGCCGCTGAGGGCAACGGACGTTCCAGCCATTTCGAGACGAAGTCACGATTCTCCATGGACTGGGTGCTGTAGAAGATTCCGGCCAGCGAATAATAGTCCTTCGCCGAAATCGGATCAAATTTATGGTCATGACAGCGAGCACAGCCAATCGTCAGCCCCAGCATGGTCTTGCTGATGGTATCCACCTGCTCATCAACAATGTCGATGATCATCTTCTCTTTGTCCTGCTCCGCCAGCATCTTTGGACCGATCACCAGCATGCCTGTGGCGGTCAGCATGTCTCCCGCTTCCTGTTCATCGGCAGGCACAGGCAGCAGATCACCTGCCAGTTGCTGAATGATGAACTGGTCCAGCGGCAGATCGCGATTCATCATGCGAATCACCCAGTCACGGTATCGCCACGCATTGGGCAAGCCATGATTTTCATCCGCGCCGTTGGTCGTGGCATATCTGACAAGATCCAGCCAGTGTCGTCCCCAACGCTCACCATAACGCGGAGATTCCAGCAGTCGGTCAATAACACGATCAAAAGCCTGCGGTGAGTCGTCTGTGACAAATGCACGCACTTCCAGCTGGGTAGGTGGCACCCCGGTCAGGTCAAAGGTCACACGACGAATCAGGGTTTGTTTGTCGGCTGATGAGTTCGGCTGCATCTGATTCTGCTGCAGCTTCTGCAGTACAAACTGGTCAATTCCGTTTACGCCCCACGTGGACGAGTCTGTTTGGGGAGGCTCGGGGGCTGTCAGTGGCTGAAAGGCCCAGTGCTTTTTTGCTGCCTGCCAGTCAACCGGCTGCAGCTTTGCCTGCCGTACTTCACTGCGAGGATCGTGGGCACCCCGTTGGATCCATTCTTTGAAATCCGCTATCACGGTTTCCGGGAGTTTGCCGGCCGGAGGCATCTGCAGACTGTCATAATACAGGGCCTGCATCAGCAGACTGTTCTCGGGCTGCCCGGCGACAAGTCCCGGGCCACTGTCGCCACCCTTCAACAACGCATCCCGGGTATCAAGCAGCAGTCCACCGCGAACAATCTTTGAATCGGCTGCGTGGCATTCATAACAGTGCTGAACAAGGACCGGCCGAATCCGACTCTCAAAAAAAGCGACATCATCGGCACTGACCGGCGCCGGCCTGTCGGCGGGACCTTCATCAGCAACCGCAATCAGACACAGGGTCATTCCCGCTGCAATCACACCAGGAATTGCACAAAACTGTTGAACGATCAACATGAGGCAGTTGGCCATGAAATCTCTGCGGATCTGAGGAAGGAATTCTGGCGGAGAGCAGCCTGCGGATTACTGTGTACCCATCCACCGCTGAATTGCAGTGTGGCTCAGTAAACGGCAGGCGTCCGGGTGACAGTATCCGACAGAGCACTCACTGGCAACCAGAAAGTCTGCAGGCAATTCAGATTCTCCCGACGACGGATTCAGAGTGCTTCGTGAGACGCGGAATTTGGGTTACGTCCCGATAACCGCAGGGCATCAGTTCAGGTTAAATTGATCGCTGAACTGCCTCAGTGTCCGTGGCCAACCCCTGGCCGGTGAACTAACGGGACCATCCTGCTCTCCGGCATGGAACAGTCTTATCCGGTAGTGGTTACCAACACGATTGATCAGCGGCTGTGTCAAACAAAATCCGGAAATACCGGTGGCACTCCATGGTTTTTTTAAAGTCGATAAAACAAAGTGCTGGTGGTCATTTTCGCTGTATTTTGGCAGGCTTCGTTGACTGGAGAGGCAGTCGAAGGTCAATGGTAATCTCTGCGCACGCGGGGCTGGATCATCGACAGTCACAAAAATGACAGGGTTCTCACCCGGCCGGGCATGGCGTGCCTCGCGGGCGGCACCAAACCAGTGGCAGTTACTTTCCATCAAAGTGGCAGGCAAAGTCCGTGTGCCATCCGCCCCTTCTTCAATTCTCAAGGCTACGGCATTGGTGATGCCTGCGACTTTTCAAAGTGACTACCCTTTGGGCGGCTCCAATATGCAGATGTCTTTCACGGCCGGCTGACCGCTGATCGATTGCTGGCACGATTTTACTGTGACCTGACCAGGATTCCCCGTTGAAAAAACGCGAGTACTGGAAATTGGAGTCGGGCTTTCCCGAAATCCGGTCGCTCATATAATACGAAACTGTGACTGTCTCGGGGTTTTGGGTCCGGACACTGCCGTCGACGACTGGGTGGATAACCGCTTTATGTGAGTTTGTTGTGACGGAAAGGGCAGGGGTGTCTCCCATCGGAGTACATCGCGACGGTCGCTTTTATTGCACGTTGACTGACGGTAAAAGAATACGATGATTTCACCAGTTGTTCCGAACACGGTCCGGAATTCCTGCATCGCCATCGGGAACTTCGATGGCGTGCATCGGGGGCATTGCGCAATGTTGCAGCAGCTGCGCCAGCTGGCGGTCAGGCTCGCTGTACCCGCAGTTGCCGTAACTTTTGATCCGCACCCGATTGCCATTCTGCGTCCAGAGTTCACTCCACCAATCCTGACAACTCTTCTGGATCGTATTCAGTTGCTGCGTGACGCGGGTGTCGACGATGTGGTCGTTCTGCCGGTAACTCGTGAACTGCTGCAGATGAGGCCGCAGCAGTTCTTTCAGGAAGTCGTGCTGAATCACTTTCAGGCGCGAGGCCTTGTTGAAGGGCCAAATTTTCATTTTGGACGCAATCGTGAAGGCAACGTTCAGTTGCTCCGCACTCTCTGTCACTCCGCCGGCCTCGAATTTCAGGAAGTTCCTGCGATCTCCAATGCCGGCGAAATGATTTCCTCCAGCCTGATCCGGGAATTGCTCAGCCAGCGATCACTGCATGCGGCCACGCAACTGCTTGGGCATCCGTATCGAATTCGCGGAACGGTACAACACGGAGCAGAACGCGGACGGACGCTGGGATTTCCAACAGCCAATCTGGGTGACGTGCCCAATCTTATCCCCGCGCACGGGGTTTATGCAGGCGTCTCACACATTGAAGGATGCACGTTTCCGGCGGCAGTCAGCATCGGCCCCAATCCCACTTTTGCCGACCAGCGTCTGAAAATTGAATGCCATTTCCCAGGCTTCGCCGGAAATCTCTACGACCAGGAGATCGCCGTTGACCTGCTTGCCGAAATCCGTCCGTTACGATCCTTCGCTTCCGTGACCGAATTGGTACAGCAGATCACGACCGATATTCGGACATGCCAGGAACTGGCCTCCGCCTGGATCACTCGGTCCTCTGCAGAATCCACCGGTCACTGAGTGCCATCACGCTCAGCGGTGGAGGAGGCAGTCGCCGTCGAAAACGTCTTTCCCGCAACCCCGTAACTTTCCGCAGCATTCCCACTGCAAATGGAATTTCAAGCGCAGATCATTCCAGCGCCCCGGATGCTCGGTCTGCCTAAACCTGCAATCGCGTCTACTGCGGATACATCGAATGCCAGACTTTGCGCGGCCGATGATCGATTTGTCGCGATGACCTGCTGCATTCTCGGGTCTGGAAACATCACTCAAATGATTCACGAGCAGCGCAACTTTCCGCGTATTTGCTAAGCCAACCAACTATGGACGGTTGCTCCGGATCCTTAAGCTGCAGAGAACAGTACGAAGTCGCACTGCGTTACGCGATGGACGACAAGGTCCCCAACCACCCCGGCCGAAGCTTCAAACGAGAGGCGTATCCACGACGACCAAAGTCAAATCAGTTCGCAAAAAGGAAACGAAAGCAAAAGCCTGAGTCGTAAAATCTAAAGCAAATGCCATCAGGCTAACGCCCGGCGATTGATCTGAGCGACGCTTCGTATCCCCCCGGTGCATGGCACCGGGGTCCCAAAATCCGCAGTCGTCACGGAGTCATCCTGGGTCGGGTATGATCGCAACTCCATCCATTCCTCCGCTCGCCCCGATGCGGGAGAGGGGGCGGTGGTGATGGGCTGCGGTTTCAGTTTGAATTGTCGCCGAAAGGACAATGTGCCGTGTCGTTGCCCCCTCATCCCCAGCCCTTCCCCCCCATGGGGGCGAAGGGAGCCAGGTGGTTGTTTGCCTAATCCAACGCTCCCAGCGCGTCAATGGCGTCGGCGAAGAGGTCGTCCAGAAGGTCCAGTTCATCCTGTTTCTTTGCCGGCGTTGACAGGACACTGCCCAGGCTCGGCAGCAGGCCTGGTCGCTGCTGTTTGCTCACCAGCTTCACGGGTGAAACCACTGCAGGCAGTTCTGATGTCTCAGGGACCGCATTGCCCACCAGCGCCGTAGGATCGCTGTCCGCCCAGTCGCTCAGAACGATCCGATCCCCACTCTTCCCAGCGGTTGCCCCGACGGAAGCCCCAGTCCCAACACTCGCCCCGCCCGAAAGCAGATCGGCGGAACTGACACTACGCCGCTGGCCGGGTTGCAGGGTGCCGGCCATCAGGCTGTCCGGTGTGGACTGCCCGTCAAGGTCGCTCAAGCCCAGCACGTGGCCCATTTCATGGGTCAACACAGTCAACAGGTCCATCGTGCCTTCCGGTACCGTTTCGCTCATCGATCCCACGTACCAGCCGTACCCAAGGGCGTCGTCGTCCAGCACGATCCGCGAGGATCCTGTCAGGCCCAGGGCGCCCTCATCGTCCAGATTGCCAATCTCAATCGTGGAGCTGGTGAGCCGCGACAACTGTTCGGCAGTCAAACCGGCATTTGTCCAGTTGGCAATGGCCAGGGCTTTGAATTCGTCGAC
>CAIQIE010000355.1 GCA_903871805.1 uncultured Planctomycetaceae bacterium
GAGGCAGTGCGGTTCCCGGAGCGGACTTCGATTTGTTTAGGATCTGCCATTGCAGGAAACAGCGGCCATAGATCGCAGCCATCGACTACGGTCTTTGAGCCAGGACCATGGAAATCGACGCCTGCCCACCAATGTGTGATTTGGGAAACGCACTGCTCAAATCGGGGCCACTGGTCATGGAGAATGGGAATCGAAGACATTTCCTCTTGATTTTTGCGGGCAACGAATTCAGGGTGCTAACAAACACCAACTGTAGGGGCTGCGCATGACTGATTCTCAGACATCACAGTCTGTCCATGTTTCCGCTCTTCATAATAACCTTTTTGTTTATGGACTCTCCGATCCCGAGATCGCTCAGGACCTGATTCGCAGTGTCCTTCCTGCCACCGCAGTGCAGCACCTTAACCTTGCAACGCTGACCAGGCAGGGTGAGACGTTTGTCGATCCGGAACTTCGCGACAGCTACGCGGATCTGCTGTTTGAATGCCAGTTGGCAAGGCCGTTGCCGTCAGGTCTGCCGGAAGCAGATTCTCAACGGGCGAATATCTACATCCTTCTGGAACACAAGAGTGAACCGGAATCAAAGACGCTGTTCCAGCTTTTGCGCTACATGGTTCGAATCTGGGAGGGTCATGCCCGAACGGGAAAACGTCTGGGGCCCATCATCCCGATCGTCATCTACCATGGCGAACGGGAGTGGGTTCGCGGTAGAACAATGGAGCAACTGCTGAATTATCCTCCGGAATTTCAGGCCTTCGCCGTGTCGTTCTCGTTTCCGTTGCTGGATCTTTGGAGAAAACAACCACAGAAATCGGCGAGGATGCGTTTCTGCAAACGCTGCTTGCCGTGCTAAAATATGCCCGCTCCGCGGAGTTTTCAAAGCAGATGGAAGCAATCTTTCAGCTGCTGGCTCTGGATTATCATATGCGTGGTCAAATGGACCATATTACTGTCATTCTGGAGTACATCATGTCTGTCAATCCATCTCTCGACACCGCACAGTTTCAAAATACTCTCAAGAGTGTACTTCCGGTAGCCTTCTACCCAGGGACTCTGGCGGAAAAATTCTACAACGAAGGTGAAGTGCTGGGTAAGCTAAAGGGCCGGCTAACGACGTTACAGGAAATTGCCGGATTGCCCGTCTCGACAGATCAGGAACCAGCCCTGTTGTCGGTCGCCGAGCTCGGACAGGAGGCGAGGGACATTCAAAGCACGTCGGAGTTACAGCGAGCTCAGCAGGCGTTCACGGAGCGACATCCAACGTCCAGCCTGAAAAACACCGAGTGAGGAATGCAACCCGACATTACATCACTCGTCTTGCCGGATTGCGATCGCCTTGGCGGCAACCATTCTCAAATCCGACCGCTACGAAATTCGCTCGATCAACACCTGAGGATCGTTCATTCGAACAGACACTGACACTGCCGGAAAGCTGCGAGCCATGACCTGGGCGGCCGAATGGGATGAGGTCTTTGACGATTGAGTGGGAGGCCCCGACAATCGAAACGACTGAGGGTCTACCCTTCTGGCATACAGAAGAATCAATCCAAATGGAATCCACCACATCACATCATTCGTCAATATTGTGGCACCAGCAGCCCACGGCAATTCGCCCTTCATGGCTGTCCAGATAAATCCAATGGGCCCGAAAATCTTACCCAGCAAGCCGACAAGCACGATTGGCCAGTGACGGACTGGATTCATTGCGGCAATCCCGTAGCCGATGCCATACACTCCGACGATCATTCCGATGCATTGCCACAAGCTGAGATAGTTGGGAATTGCGACCCCCAGCATCTTGAATGGCAGAGCCGGAACCAGAACGGCAAAAGATCCCCACGCGAGGTTATAAATCGCCGCTGCGATAAGCACCCACCACATCCATGCAGGATAACGAGCCTCTTCATTGCTCATCGCGGATTCTCCCTTTTTTAATTCCGGGGCGGAAACTACAGCGAATGCTGTGCACGAATGCACATGCGATCATAGGGCGACCGGGCTGCATGGCCAGAAGAATTTTCTGCCTTGAGCTCCCGCGTTGGCAATAGTTCCTGTGCATCTGGTCCGGGTGATCGAATTTCCGAAGAATTCCGGGAAGTCCACCCTGTTTCGCATCAGATTCGGACCTACAACAGAGAACTTTCTATTGTCTGAAACGGAGGATTTCACATGGGTCGAACTGCTATTTTTGGAGCGTCGGGCACAATTGGCAGCGTTCTTGCCCGGCGTCTTGCCGCTCAGGGGCAAAACCTGCTGCTGATCGGCCGAAATTCAGAGAAACTGGCAACCATCTCTTCAGAAATCGGGCAGCCGTACCTGACGCTGGATTTTCAAAGCTCTCAACCGCTGGAAGATGCTCTTCGAGAAGATGCCTCACAGCGAGGGGCCTTTTCGGCGATCGTCAATTGTATTGGCTCCGTTCTGCTGAAGCCGGCCCATTCGACCACAGACGAAGAATTCCGCCGGGTGGTAGAGACGAACCTTTTCACGTCATTTGCTGCCGTTCGAACTGGCGGGAAATTATTGCGGGAAAGTGGTGGATCGATCATCCTGTTTGCTTCTGCGGCCGCGGAAATCGGAATTCAAAACCACGAGGCAATCGCAGCAGCCAAAGCCGGAGTCATCGGGCTGGCGCGTTCGGCTGCTGCTACCTACGCCCCTTCAAACATTCGAATCAATGTGATTAGTCCTGGTCTGATTCGTACGGAAATGACACGCCGCATTTGGGAAAACCCGGCCGCTGCCCTGGCGTCCACTGCAATGCACGCTTTGGGACGCCTTGGAACTCCCGAGCACGTCGCATCACTTGCGGAATGGCTCCTGTCCCCGGAAAACGACTTTGTCACGGGGCAGGTTATTGGCGTCGACGGTGGGCTTGGTCATCTGCTGGCTCGCCGCTGATTCAGCCATCCATTCCACCCTGTTGACGAATCCACCCATGCGTGCCGCCTTAATTTATCCACATCAGCTTTTCGAGAACCATCCCGCTCTATTGAATGCCCGGGGCGTTTATCTGGTGGAAGATCCGCTCCTGTTTGTGCAGTATCCGTTTCACAGTCAGAAACTGATCCTGCACAGAGCTTCGATGACGCTTTATGCGTCAGCATTGCGAAGACAGGGATGGAACGTTCGTGTCGTGGAAGCCACAACGGGGGTCAATCCTGACTCCTCTGAACTTGCTCGGATTCTGAAAAGCGACGGAGTGACTGAGGCATGCTATGTGGATCTGAATGATGATTGGATGCAGCAGCGACTGACAGCAGCTCTGGCCACTGCAGGTATCGCTGCCGCGGTCCTTGAGGACCCACACTTTCTGACTCCACTCTCAGAGTTCGATGAATTTCCTTCCAAACGAGGCCGCTGGTTTTTTACAGACTTTTATATCAGTCAGCGGAAGCGTCTTGGGATCCTGCTGAATGAGCAAGGCAAACCGGAGGGCGGAAAGTGGAGCTTTGATCCGGAAAACCGAAAGAAGCTTCCGAAGAATGTTGTTGTTCCCCGGATTGCATGGCCCGACAGATCCAGCTCGGACGTCAAACAGGCCGTGGCCGAGGCAACACAATGGGTCCGCGCTGCATTTCCGGATGCGCCCGGAGAATGCTCTCACTTTCATTACCCAGTGACCCACACAGAAGCACGTGCGGGCCTCAATGATTTTCTTGATCGACGGTTCGCGGATTTTGGACAGTACGAAGACGCCATCGATCGCAACGAGCCTTTTCTGTTTCATTCGGTACTGACGCCCGCCCTCAATTGCGGACTGCTGTCCCCTCAAGAGGTCGTTCAGGCTGCCCTCGATCGAGCTGAGAATGTGCCACTCAATTCTCTGGAAGGTTTTATTCGTCAGATCATTGGCTGGCGAGAATACATGCGCGGCGTCTATCACCGCTTTGGTCGACAGCAGCGAGGTCGCAACTTCTGGAATCATCAGCGACGAATTCCCGCCGCGTTTTACTCTGCCTCCACCGGTATTGAACCGGTGGATACCGTGATCCGACGTGTTCAGAAGCACGCCTGGTGCCATCACATTGAACGCCTGATGATTCTGGGCAACTTTCTGCTGCTTTGCGAGGTATCGCCGGACGATATCTATCAGTGGTTCATGGAACTGTTCATTGACGCCTATGACTGGGTCATGGTGCCAAACGTCTATGGAATGAGCCAGTATGCCGACGGGGGCTTGATCACGACCAAGCCCTACATCAGTGGTTCGGCGTACGTTTTAAAGATGAGTAACTTCCCGAAAGGTGCGTGGTGCCCGATCTGGGATGCGCTCTATTGGAGATTCATCAGTCGAAACAGGGACTTTTTTGCGGCAAATCCTCGTATGTCAGTAATGGTCAGCCAGTGTGACAAAATGGGTACCAAGCTGGATGAGCACCTGCGTACGGCGGAACAGTTTCTCAGTCGCCTTCATTCGTAACCCAGCCCTCAGTGCCTCAGACGCCAGCATCGTCTCCGAGCAGTTCTTCCGAATCCTCATGTTCCGCGGCGTCCGGTAATTCGGGGGTCTGATCCACAGCTACGTCGCTTTCGTCCTCTTCCAGCCACGCTCCAGGCTTGGTCAGAATCCAGATGATCATTGACGACAGTTCCCAGCGGTCATGCACAACCCATCCGGTAACTTCCGGTTCTTCAAATCGCTCCGGAGTCCGCAGGATCAGGATGGCATCAGGCGTGGAAAGTGTTTCGCGTGACAGCAGTTTTAAAGCGGGGGCCAGTGTACCGCCCGGGTAGACCTGATCGGCAATCTTGTAGGGAGGATCAAAGAAGATCAGCGAATACGGAATACAGTCATCTCCGCCACGCGGCCGAAATGACGTCTTGCGGATGTCTGTTTTCCAGCAGATCGCCCGGGCATCCGGGGCGATGGTGCGTACGTTGCCCGCGAGTAGTTCGTGGATTTCCGTACTGGCTTCAAAAAACACACAGGAAGCGGCGCCACGACTTAGCGCCTCCATCCCCATGGTTCCGACGCCGGCAAAAATGTCAGCAACCCTGGCCCCTGGCAGAAAAGCGCCCAGGCGGTCAAACGTCTTTTGACGAACTCGATCTGTGTAAGGTCGCGTAGAATCGTCGGACGGTGTTTTCAGAAGCCGCCGGCGATACTTGCCGGAAATGATGCGCAGTGACATGAAAACAGACTACGAGCAATCTCGAGGTGATAGGAACACTCCGAATCCGGGACTTTTTGTATCCGCTGCATTTGCTGCAGCCTGCACTGAAGTTTCCACGATTCGGATGAATAAAATTTCCGGCAACAGCACCACAAGTATTGCAGGCCTGCCGACAGAAACATACCGCGGACAATCGCAGGAACTGCGTTATTTTGCAAATGGTGACGGCTTTCTGTGGAAACCGGAAGAAAACCACTCCGGAACTGTCTTCCCACCACCCAGCAGACTCGACACCGCAATGGCCGTCGCTCAGAATCTGCCGGAAATCAGTCACGAACAGGGACAGCAACAATAATCCAGTGGGCTCAGTTTTTCCCAGTGGGATGACACCCAGGAAGCACTTTTATGAAGCGACGACGACTGGGCGGCAGCGGTATGACTGTCTCCGAAATCTGCATGGGAACAATGACATTCGGCAGTCAGTGCGACGAAAACCTGTCGTTCAAAATCATGGACCGTGCTTATGATGCCGGAATTGATTTTTTCGACGCGGCCGAAATGTACCCGGTTCCTCCGACTGCGGAAGCTTTCGGACGCACGGAAGAAATTGTCGGACGCTGGATGAAAACAAAACCTCGCGAATCGGTGATCATCGCGACTAAAATCACGGGACCAGCCCATGGCTGGTTTGTTCCTCCCGTTCGACATGGACATTCTGCCCTCGATCGAGTTCAGATTGTTCGCGCTGTGGAAGCCAGCCTGCAACGCCTTCAGACTGATTACATTGATCTCTATCAGACCCACTGGCCTGATCACGGATGCCGCTACGAAGACGTTCTTGAGCCACTGACCGTCATGGTGCGACAGGGGAAAATTCGGGCCATCGGCTGCAGCAACGAAACGTGCTGGGGCGTGATGAAAAGCCTCGCGGCTGCAGAGAATTCTCGGTTGTGCCGTTATGACACCATCCAGAATAATTTCAGTCTGATTAATCGCCGATGTGAGAGTGAACTGGCGCAGGTGTGTCGACGTGAAAACGTCAGCCTTCTGCCATTCTCACCACTCGGCGGTGGCGTCCTGACCGGCAAGTATATGCAGGGAAATCCCGAAGGAGCCAGATTCACAGAATATCGAAAACTCGGTGAACGTCAGCAACGTCTGGCAGAACGATTTCTGAACGACAGGACTCGCGAAACGGTCCTCCGCCTGAGCACGATTGCGCAAAGCATCGGTGTATCACTGACCGCCCTGGCTGTTGCATGGAGTAAGCAGCACGATTTTGTGGCATCAACCATCATCGGCGCCACCACAGTTGCTCATCTGGAACAAAGCCTGGCGGCAGAAAACCTGATCCTGGATCAGGAAACACTCAGAAGAATCAATGAAATTGACGAAGCAATTCCGAACCCCATGAAAGAAGACGGCCTTCGTCGTCTTTAGAAGCAATCCCCATAGAAATGGCACTGCCCGTGGACAGCGTGGAATGCCACGAGCGGTAGAATACTTTCA
>CAIQIE010000356.1 GCA_903871805.1 uncultured Planctomycetaceae bacterium
GGGAAAACCACGCATCGGCAGTTTCGGCCGGAAGACTGGTTCCACGACAGTTTTTCCCGAAAATTCCGGTTGGGGTGGGGATTTACTACAGACCGGGTGTTTTTGAGCGACTTTCAACGCCCGTGATGTCCCCGGACCTGAGTGGGAAAAGCCCGCGGAATTGCTGCCTGGTGGTGAAGCAACTGTCCGGCAGAGCTTTGCGACCTGAAGTGCCGTGTTCCCAACCGGTACTGCGGAAGATTCCCCATGTGCGATTATGTCAGGAAAGGAAACGTATCCCTGTTGGGACATTCACGCAGCATGCGATTTTTCTGAATGAAAAGCCGAATGTATCGATTGCGGCAAATTGACGGGTTGTGAGTGCCAGTGAATGGGGGGCGTTCCGGCTGTTTCAGGTTTTGGGGTTCCCTGCCAACGATGTGGATGATGCAGGAGCGGTGATGATTGGGTTGCCTGTGGGCTTATGGCAACGCACAGCAGTGGCGGTTATAATGAACATTGCCTGGGAGTTTCCGTTGGCTGGCGACGGGCTGCGGGGCTTATTTGAATTTACAGCGGGCCAGCGGTTCCATGTGCTTCTGGTGGGAATTTTTTGCCCCCGGGGAAGGAAAACTCAGTGATGCGGCAACAGCAGGAATGGCTCGCGGCAGCAATTGAAGCTGCGCATACCGGTGGTGCGGTTTTGCGAGACTGGATGGGGCGATTTTCTGTCCGGGAGAAGAGTCGTTCCAATCTGGTAACGGAAGCTGACGAGGCTTCGCAGTCGGCGATTGTCGAGAGCTTGCGAAAGCACTTTCCGGATCATGGTTTTCTCGGTGAGGAAAATCTGAATGAGAGAACGACCGGTACCGAGTGTTTCTGGGTTATTGATCCGCTCGATGGAACCACAAACTACGTGCATGGTTTTCCGTATTTTGCAGTTTCGATTGCCCTATCGGTGCGTGGCCAGCTGGAAGTGGGAGTCATTTACGACCCATTGAAGCAGGAGACATTTGCTGCGATCCGATCGGGTGGGGCCACACGCAATGGCGAGCGAATTCAGACCAGTGGTGAGGATCAGCCGAGTCAGGCGTTTGGGATGGCGAGTCTTCCGGTCGCCACTGATCCTGGAAATCCGGCCGTGCAGCGATTTTTGAAAAGTCTGTCGCATCTTCAGACAGTTCAGCGGAGTGGTTCGGCGGCTTTGAATCTGGCGTATCTGGCCTGTGGGCGGATTGATGCGTTCTGGTCCAGCAGTCTGAGTGCCTGGGACGTGGCTGCCGGGGCGTTACTTGTTCAGGAATCCGGTGGATCCATCACAAACCTCAAAGGTGACAAATTTGATATATTCGTTCCCAGCCTGCTGGCTGCCAGCACTGATCCACTTCGCCTGAAGCTTCTGGATGTTCTGTCCTGAAAAGACCGTGCAACTTCTCCCGGCAACCTGCGTTGCGTAAAGTATACTGCAGAGGTTTGCGAGCCCCGGTTATTTCCAGCATGTGTGGATTTCCGGAATCACAGTAGGTGACTGGCAGCCCGTGGGTTGTCACTGGATTGCTCTGATTGGCGTTAATTTGGACGGCGTGAGACGCAGGACTTTGACTGGCCGTCTGAGTGGTTGTTTGGCAGTGCCATGGGGAACTTCAAAAGGAAGGGGCGAAGCGAAAATGCACGGAATGATTCGCCTGTATATCCTTCTTTTGCTGTTCAGTTGTTCTGCCGTCCGGGCTCAGTCTGAAAAAAATGCAGCGGATGTATCCGGAGCTGCGTCTCTGGAGACAATGGCTGGTGAACCGTCGGCGGGGCAGGAAAAGTCTGGAATTCTGTTTCGTACGGAGCAGGGAGAATTGATTCCGCTGTCCAGCCTGCTGGGGCCAGGTGTGGTGAACGAGTTGCTGCAGCGGAGTGAGCAGCAATTGTCAGTTCCTGACTACACGATTGCTCGGATGGAGATTCGTGCGGCGATTGATCGTGACGTTGCGAAACTGCATGTGGAGATGGAAGTTCAGGTGCGTGCTGACCGGGAATGGATTTCGGTTCCTCTGGCGTTTGGCGACGTGTATTTGACGGAATTCCGGCACGAGTCTGAAGTGGCGGAAGCGCAGTCGGTGCTCAAGGCTGGCGAGCAGAATTTGCGTCAGTGGCATTTAAAGGGGCGTGGACTGCATACGCTGTCGTTTGACCTTGTGGGGCGAGCGCGTGCTGTGGGCCCGGGAGTGTCTCAGTTGAATCTGACAATTCCCACGGCCACTGCGTCGCATGCCATGGCGGAGTTTTCTGCTCCTGTGGAGTTACAGAGATTACCGACAGGTGCTGTAGACAAGGTGACACGGGACGAACGCGGAGTCCGGTCGGTCGAGTTCTGGGGTTTAAGTGGCAGTGTTGCGTTGACGTGGGCTGAGGTGGCGCCTCCTGTTGCAAGTCGGCCCGTGGTTCAGGTTCAGAACCGAATCAAGCTGGACCTGACAACAATTCCTGTCAGCCTGACTGGGACTCAAACGCTGCAGATCAGTGGTGCCCCCTTGTCGGAGGTGCATGTTTCCTATCCTGACGGATTTCAGTTGAAAGAAGTGAATGCGCGAAATGCGGCGAACGCGTCGGTGATGAACAACTTTGAAATTCTGCCGGGGGCCGGGCCATCTCAGGCATTGATTCGGCTGACGACTGCCGTGGAAGGGAACCTGACACTGCAGTTTGATCTGGAACTTATGAATCGTGCATTTCCGCAGGACATACGAGTCGCGATACCGTCGGTAAAGGACGCGAATGTTCAGACTGGAGATATTGATATTCTGTTTCCGGCAGGATTGCTGGTTCAGCAGACGCGTGTGGAGGGGGCGCAGAGAAAACGTGTCACCTCGGAGTCTGAGCTGAGCGTGGCGGCGACGGCGTTCCGACTGCGTTCTCCGGAGTCCTTTATTTTGCTGAATGTGGCGGAGACGGAGGCGCAATTTGCCGTGGATACGGAATTGACGGTGCGTCCCGAGTCGCAGTCTGTGGTTCTGGTCGCACGCTGCCGAGTGAATGTGTTGCGTGGTTCACTGCTGGATCTGGTGCTGGACTGGCCAGCGGTTTCCGCGGGCAACTGGACGATACTTCCTGCGGAAACGTACCTGGTCGCCGACAAAAACCGAATCCCATTGACTCCAAAGGCCTCGGACACAAATCCGGATCAGTTAACGTTTACGTTTCCCGAGCGACAGTCGGATGAGTTTGTTGTGGAGTTTCAGGCGGTGGCGAAGCCGGAAAGTCTGCTGACCGGGGCTTTGTCCTTTCAGTGTCCGCAGGTTCAGGCCCGCAAGGGGCAGCCGATCGTTTTGCGCACTCTGGAGTCTGACGAGTATCGGGTGGAGTTGCAGAATGAGGTCACCGGAGAATTTCTTTCGTCACTTCCGGACACATCAGTGGCTGTCGGGGGGAAGGATCTTAAACCTGGGTCCGCAGCATGGCTGCACAACAATCCGGATGTTCCACTGAAGCTGACACTGACGAAGCAGGAGCCTGTAGTTCGGGCGTCGATTACGGCTGGTTTAACCCCGACGGAGAATGGGCTTGAAGTCCGGGAGACGCTGTTGTTCGAGATTGATCACAGGGATCTGACAGAGTTGTCTTTGCTGGTGCCGGAGCGAGTTCAGCCGGTGGTTCGAGTCTCGGGAAGTGCAGAGCCATTACGGGCATTGATTGGGACAGCGGGAAAATGGAGTTTTCGATTACCCGAAGCGAGTCGCGGCATGCTGAAGGCCGAAGTCACCTGGATCTGGCCGGGCCGACCGGATGTGACGACGGCTGGTATCTCGGATCTGCAGATTCCGTTGGTGATGCCTGAGGGATGTCGAATCTGGCAGATTCAGGCTGGTGCTTCGGTGTACAGCGGGATTCGTGTTCGCGAGAGTGATGTGTGGCAGCCGGTGTATTCAGAGGAGTTTGAGTCAGCGTGGCAGAACACGCGAGTTGGTGGGGCGGCACAGGGGGGAAATGGAAATCTTCCGGGAGGCCTGGATGTTCGGATTCCGGTGGCCTGGACGGCAGCGCAGTCATGGAATGTTTCCGGCAGGCCATCACTGGTTCTTGTGGGGACTCAGTTTATTGCGCAGCAGGCGATCACCACAACGTCGATCTATTACGAGTCAGTACCTCAGGTCATTTTTATGGAGGTGCCTGCGGACCAGCAGCTGGAGTCGATACAGTGGGGAAGTCGATTGTTGACTTCGGACGAGTTTGGAAAAACGACGTTGCAGGCGACTTCGGAACCGGAGCGACGGGTTGTTCATTGGAAGATTCTGGTGGGGGCATTTCCCGGGAGCGAGGCATCTTCGTGTTTACGAGTCAGGCTTCGTCAGCGGCTTCCGTCTGGTGCGAGTTTGTTTCGTCGCGCGGCGGTTCAGCGTGCCAGAGTATCTGGTGAAGACACGTCCGTTCCTGTGCTGATAAGTCTCTGGTCTCAGGATGAGTATCGTGTGATTTCTGAGTCCCGAGTGTTTGACTCTCTTTCAGGGAATCTGTCCGCATTTTTGCCGTTTGGCAGTCTTCAGCGAATGCAGGTGGCTCGTCAAACGGAGGCAGTGCTGTCGCCCTATCCTGCGGCTGTCAGAAGTGGTGCCGGAGAATTGCTGAAAGAGTGGCTGAGTATACCTGGCCGCGTGGATTTCTGTCTTGGTTCCGGGGCTGCAGTGGAACCGGTGCTGGTATTGATTCCTCAGTTTGTCCTGATTCTGGCGACCGCCCTGCTCTGTGTTGTGGTGTTTTTTTTACTGTCTGTTTTTCGCAGCATACCGTTGACGGTACCTGTTCTGACGGCACCTGCGCTGGTGTTGTCGTCCTGGGTGCTGGTTCCGGAATGGACGGTTGTGCTTTTGCCCTATGTGTTGACAGGAGTCATGTCGGGTGTGGGCTCCGTGGGGATCCAGCGTATCATGACGGAGCGTCGTCGGCGATCGACGGGACTGGCGGGCGCGGTGGATCATCCGACCATTTTTGGATTTCCGGATTTGCTGGAATCTGTTGTTGTTGAGCGTCGGGAAGGTCAGCCCGGCAGTTCGGTGCTTCAGACTGGTGCGACAGACTGATTTTTTGCAGGCTCGGCTCAATCACATGGTTCTGCTTTTGGGATTCTTCTTTGCCACACTGTTTCTGCAGGAATCTGCAGATGTGGGGGAATTCGCATTGCCTTTGCCAGCGACGGCGCGCACGGCGGCTGTCGAGGGATTGAAGGTCAGGAAGGTACCGCTCGATAAGATTGCCGGGCTGATTTCCAGCGGGGAGTATCAGCCGATTCCTGCGCATGAGTTTCAGCGTTTACAGGCGTCCTCGGCGGGGAATTCCGACAATCCTGACCGGCCTCAGATTCGTGCTGGCGAGTATCAAGCGACGCTCACGGGAACCAGGCTGACAGAGGGATCTTTGAATTTGTATCTGTATCAGGCGTCCGAATGGGTGGCCGATGGACCTTTGTTTCTTGGTCTGACGAGTCTGCGTCAGTTGACAATTCGTGATCCTCAGGGAGAGATTCCGCTTGGTGCGGACATTCGCCGCCGCCTGTATGTTCTGAAGCCCGCGTTGTCCGGCAATTTGAGTGGTACATGGTCAGCGGATGGGTTTGTTGCCGGGGAAGTTGTGTCGTTTCGACTTGAGCTTCCCGAGGCAACCACATCGGTACTGAAATTGAAGACGCCTGTTGGGATCAGTGTGACCGGAGCTGGGGCGCTTGTTCTTGGTCCACAGGAGAGTGACGGGGCTTTGAACTGGACCCTGTTCCCCTCCGACCCGAATCGGCTGGTGTTTTCCTGTCGCAAAGTCAGGGGGCCACTAGCGCAGGATGCGTTATCGCTGTCTTCATTCAGCGGGGGGCATCTGCTGAACGGAGACATCTTATCGTCTCGCTGGACAATCGGGCTGTCTGCGGAAATCGAAGCTGGAAGTCTGTTGACGATGAGACTGTCGCGGGGAAGTCGCGTGTCGGATGTTTCCATGGACGATCGCAGGGCCCTGGAGTGGGACATGGAGTCCACAGCAACATCGCAGGAACTGCGAGTGCGATTGCCCGGGAATGGCACGGGTGGATCCCTCACGGTGTCGGCGGCCACAGTGATCTCGCAGCCGGAAACATGGGAACTTCCCACTCTGGTGCCACAGCAGTGGCAGCGGTCTGCGGGTGAAGTGCGTGGACCGCTCCTGGTCCCGTCAGGGACTATTACCGTGACACTGCCTCCATCGATGAACGTGGATGACTGGATTCTGAAGGGGATGCAGGAGCGGGATGTCGTGACGGGGCCTGATCAGTCGCGGACGTTTCAGTTGACGCAGTTTATGGGCGATGCGACCGCAATTGTCAGAACATCAACCACTCAGGCCCGCCTTTCGGATACACTGGTCACACTGTTGGAGCCTGCAGGCCGTCTCGCGGCGATGCGATGTTTCATCAATCTGCAGTGTGAGGATGCTTCGGTCGTGGAAGCGAAGTGGCAGGTCGCTCGTGGCTGGCAGGTGATTGCCGCCCGATATGCTTCCAACGGACGGTCTCTGTACTTTGAGATGCCCGCACATACTCAGGAACAGCCTTCTGTGCCATTGACGGTGCACCTTCCGGAGACACTTGAACCTGGGGCATCCCGGGTGATTGAACTGCTTTTGCAGCAGAATGCGACTGTCAGCACGGAATTGCTGCAGTTACCGGTGCTTCCGGGAGAACGCATAGAGCGGAGCGAGTCATTTCTGTTATACGCGCCGCCGTCGTTCTCCGGATCGGATTTTGATCGTCGCTGGACTCGGGGGCGAGCAGTGATTTCGCAGGAGGAGTTTCGGAGTCGCAACGCATGGTTTCCTGAAAGTCGACTTGTTCCGGGGCTGCTATGCTGTCTTCCGGGAGAATCGCAGCTGCCTTCGCGGAGTCCGGAGGCGTCCGAAGGGGCTGGGAAGACTCGGATTCTGCATACAGTTCGTTTGGCCGAAGGTATGGTGCTGGAAGACACCAGAGTCGATCTGATAGCGAAGTCGGAGACTGATGGCATCAATTTTTTATTGCCCGCACAGACAGGTGCGGATGTGCGTTGGCTGGTGCAGGATATCCCGGTGACTGCAGAGCAGCTTTCGGAGCCCGGAGTCCCTGCGGTGTGGAATGCTTTTCGGATTCCGCTGAAGGAATTTCCAGCGGGAACTGCTGTGACCATTACCTGCAGCAGCCGTCGGACAGCGGTGGATCAGTGGACGGCAGCGATTGCATTTCCCGGAGATCAGGTTGAGTTCCAGGGGACTCTGGAAGTTCCTCGCGCCAACGCTTTGGCAATTCACGTGGAGAATCTTGCTCCGGATGCTTCTTATTCCGGAAGCAGGGAGACGCTTGGCTGGAGTTTACCGTCGTTTCCGCAGCCTGTGCTGATGCGACGACTGCAGCGGGGCGGGACCGAAGTATCACAGGCTGTCGATTTGAGAATGTTTCATCTACTGGTCGAACGCGAGGGGGCGATCGAGCATCGTGTGATGGCCGTGATTGACGTGACGGTCGGTGGCGGAACCAGCCTGTTGCCAGTTGTGATTGAGAAGGCGATTAAGCCGCTGGTTCTGGTGAATGGTCGTCGTGTTCGGATACAGGAAACGTCTGCGGGGGCAGATATCCCGTTGCCTGAGGCAAACGTTCCATGTCGGATTGTGCTGTTGTGGGACGAACCTGAGTTATCGCCTGAGCAGCTGGAGATTCAACGCCCCCTGCCACGACTTTTTGGAGGTGCCGACAATCATCCCGTATCAGTCCATCACCTGCTGATATCCGGCGAACTGCAGAGTAGTCTCCTGCAGATGAGTTGCTTTTCGGATCAGGTGGGCGATGTTCCGATGATTCCTTCTCCTGTGATTCGCGGGGGCAACGTTGACTGGGATGTCATTCAGAACGACGGGCCTGGAACTTCTGCGTCTGATGAGGTGCGTGCCTTTGCTGCGCGGTGGCAATTGGCAACCACCCGTGGCTGGAGGCATCAGACGATTGTGGATCCGGAGATGCGTTCACCGCCCGTGCTGTTAAGGCTCAGTTCCATGCGGAGACACTTTGCGGTCACAGGTGGTACTGCCTTGTTCTGTATTGGCATATGCCTTGCTGGATCTGCCTGGATACTGCGTCATCTGCAGGTTGCCGCGATTCCGGTCGCGATTTTGTCTGTCGTGAGTCTGACGACGCTCTCGCCACTGGCAAAAGCCACAGTGGAAGGAGCGTTCTGGGGCGGAGCAGCGGGAATTCTGTTACTGATTTCTGTTCGTGGAGTGAGCACGTACTTTCGCAGGTTTGGAACCCTGGGTGTTTATTCGACAGGTCTCATGGTTGTTGTTTGTCTGATCCCGATTGAGTTGTCTGCACAGGACACTGTGTTACCGCGTGAGGACCAGGAATCTGATCAGGTGCCGGAAACGGCTGCTGTGCTGATACCTTCCGGGAAGGTGACTGATGACGACGTTCTGTTTGTGCGGTCAAAGTTGCTGAGAGAAATGCGGGTGGCATCAGAGAGTGCTATTGCGGCGCGGCCATCAGCCGTTGTGACTTCTGTCAAGTCGCTGATCTTTGCTGATGCGGCCGGCAGCGTCGAGCTGGTCATGGAAATTGACGTGTCTGCGGTGAGTGGCAATCGGGAGGTTGTCCTGCAGCTACCCGTGCAGGGGTCTCGACTGGTTGGTTGCCTTGTGGATGGAGAACGTGTTTTGCCGGACCCGGATGGTGGGGATCATATTCTTGTACCGATTCCGCCTTCTGTGGAGGTCTCCAGTCGGCCCCTGCAGTCAACAGAATCGGGGAACCGTATCGAGGCTTCTGCGGATGAAATGGCGGCATTCACGACGCATCGAGTGGAGTGTCGTCTTCGTCCGGTAACAACGCGTCAGGCTTCGGGCGTACAATTTCGGATTCCGGGATTACCGTGTCCATTGGTTCGGGTAGAGATCTCCGCCGCCCCCGGTCTGTATTCCACGGCGCGAATTCAGACAGCCGATGGAATTCAGCAATGGGATCCAGCGACGGGGCCGGTGCTATTGAATGGACTTGCGACAACGGAAGGGGCGGACATTCGTCTGCTGCAGGCGGGGCTTGATAAAGGAAGTCCGAATCAGGCCACCGTGGACACAATGGTGATCAGCGAAAATACCGCGGGTGTGCAGACGCTGAATTGTTATTGTCGATTTGCAAAGTGGAATCTTCTAAGTCCTGAGGTGCGTTATCGGATACCGCAGAACTATCAGTTGGCTGGTGTTTCTGATGCAGCGGGGCCCGAGTCTGGAGATTTGTTATGGTCTGTCCAGGATCAGTCTGCCGTGATTTCGCTTCCAACCGGGTTACCGGATGAGTTTGTGCTGTTACTGCAATTGCGTTCTGTAAAGCCCATTCCCGTGGGGGAACAGGACATTCCGGTGGGCGAACTGCAGCAGTTTTCAGATTGTGTTTCAGCGCCCGCACTGTTGATTGCATCGCGAACAAGTGCGGTTTTTTCGCCTGTACTGCCGGATCGAAATTCTGCGGGGCTGATTTCTCTGACAGAAGTTGCGGGCAAATGGGGGCAATGGCTTCGCAGGTCGGACGGTCTGTACCAGGTGCCGGCGGCAATCGGGCAATTGACATTGAAGTTTGAACCACGTCGCAGTCGGCATGAAGTACGTATGACGCAGCGGTGTGTGATTCGCGAAAAACAGGTCGACTGGAACTGTTCGATGGACGTAGAGACTTCCCAGTTACCTGTGTTTCGCCACAGACTGACGGTGCCGGAGCGGGTTGCGATCAGTGAGGTAAAGGTTACTGCGGGTGAGGCGAACCGACTGGCGTCATGGCATCGCCGGGGAGATCAGCTGGTGATCCTGCTTCGGGAAGGAACCACTGGGCTGCATGCGATTTCACTGACTGGACTTCAGGAGTTGCTTCCGGATGAATCCCGAATTCAGCTCGCCAGTCCGCGTGTTCAGGATTCACAGATTCTGGAGTCATCCATGACCCTGCTGGATCAGAACAGCCAGGGACTCACATTTCTGGATCCGGGCGATGCGATACCTGATCCACCGATCAATGCAGGTGATCTTGTTCAGCCGGGGCAGGAGTTTCGATTTCAGATTGTTGGAGAGTCGAAGCCGGTTGTCCTTCAGCGACTGAATCCGGTTGATCCTGGCGGGAGTGTGGCGGCGTATCGGACGTCTGATCGGATTGTTTTTTTTGCCAGGATTGCACAGTGGTCGGCCAGTCTCGGACCGCTGCAGATGCAGTTTCCGGAGGAGACGCGGTTTCTTATGGAGCCGGTCGTCATGACAGACCGTGAACTGCTCCCGCTGGTTCGTCAGGGAAGTCAGCTGATGGCAGGACCGGAAACCGTGAAGCAGCTGTTTGGGGTGAGTGATTTTACGGTTGTCTGGAGCCTGCCGATCCCCGACGGGGCGACCGGACGCTCTGAGGGCAACCTTGTCTTTCCATGGCCGAAGATTTCTGATCGGTTGCAGTGGGGCGAGTTTTTGTTGGTGTCCGGTGAGGATTTTCGTGGCAAATTTTCGGCCTCGGATGTAACGACCATTCCCGAATGGATGGAATCTGTGGCAAATCGGATATCGCTGAATATTTCCAGTTCAAAGAACTCAGCCCTGCGGCTGCCGGAGGCACTTCAAAAGACCGAAGGAGTGGGGATTCTGATTCCGGTCGGGACTTCTGTAGCCGCGTCTGCCGGGGAAACGGTAAGGGATGTTGCTGTTGTTTCCTTAACGACGGTCATGGTGAGTGCCGGTCAATCGCCTCTGGGTCAGTCGGACCTCGTCATCTTCAGTTCCCGATTTCCGGATCAGTGTGTGTTGCGTATCCCTGAAGAGATTCTGATCACGGGGTTACCGGCAGATGGCACATTTCGATGGTTAGACCGGGAACGTCGACGGCTGGCGGTGGATCTGAAACAGCCCCTGACTCGGGTGACATTAAAATGGCTGGCAGAGAAGGCGGCCGCCGATTTTTTTTCCCTTCAGGTGAAACTGAAGCTTCCCATTGCTGAGGGATGTGAAATTCGAAGTATCGCAACCATCGTATCTACGCTGAGGGAAACGTCGTCGCCGCAGGGGCCAGGGGTGGTACTGAACGCGGAGGAACAGGCGTCCCTGCTGAAATCGCAGCTTGACGCAGGTTTAAGTGAGCAGGTTACTGATGTGTCCGGGACTGGTGAATTGGAAGCACTGGTGGGCAAGACCAATGCGCTGACAAAACAACTGCTGGACAGGTCGGAAGAATTCATGAAGCAGTATGAAGTGAGTCCTGGTGCGCGTCGTATTCGCCGCCACCTGCCGGATGATGCCCCAATTGTGATTGCCTGGCGTCGTCGACTGGAACTGTCTACGGTAATTCCGGTGGGAATCGGACTGTTTGTCCTGGTGGCCGCAACACTGTCATCCGCAGCTTATCGACGGACGTCTCCGGTTCCATTTCTGGTGATAGCCGAAGGAGGTCCCGGGGTTCCGATTGCCGGCGGCGATGCTTCTGCAGCGACGAAGATTATGGGAGCAGTGGAGAAATTGGCCCGCAATTCCAATGTCAGCGGAGCGTCAAACTCTGCTGCCCCCGACCCCGGTAGTCAGTCTCAGCCATCCTGAACCAAATGTTGCGGCATTGTCATGGTTTCGCCTGACTCAGCCGGCTACCGAACAGACATCTTTGTCTGGTGCCAGCCTGGAAGTGCCATGCTGAAATGCCGCGTCAGAATGTGATGCCACAACGCAGCATCCAGGAACTGTCAAGTTCGGTTGTCTCCGGGCTGCTGGCGAATTCCACTGAGCGCCCAAATACCAATCCCACCTCGCCGAACACGCTGTGGTTTCCGGGAAGAATGTGTTCCAGTCCGGTGATCAGACGATAGTCTCTGAGAGTCAGTTCGTCACGGGTCGAATCCGGCCGAACGACGGCCCATGAGTTGCCGCCGAAGGCCCCGGACAGATACGACCACGTTTCACTGTTTTGGCCATCCTTGAGAATACGATGAGAGACACGCGGAGCCGGGAACTGGATATCGACCTTCCAGTCTGGTGAAGGCGTCCACAGCAGCCCGGCAGCGGGCAGAACCGGAAAGTCCTCACGGCCTGTGTGCAGGATCCCCCCGGACAACGACAGTTTGTCCGGAACGGCCTGCCAGATCAGAAGGCCCAGTCCAAAAATCCGGAACGCCTCATGCATGTTCTGAAAATCTGTGCGAACACCTGGGGTCAAAATGGCCAGGGTGCTGAGTCGATCATTGACGGGACGTTTCCAGAGCCCACGGACACCCGTTTCAAATACTTCTGAGGGAAGATTCAGTGCGGGGGCTGCGTCAAGAAAATCAGGGCGAAAAAACGGTGTGATCAGCAGCAGATTGTCCATGCTGCCCAGTGGAACAGCCAGTGTTGTGGACAAATCCAGTGACGTAATCGCAAGACCACTGGATGCATTGTCGTGCAGGTAGGTTGAACTCAGGGAGATGCCCTGGTAGAAGCTATTTCGAAATCGGGGAATCGGCGTGTCTGCCGAGCCTTCTGAAGGGCTGCGACGCTTTGTGACCGATTTCCCCTGCGGCGCATCCACACCCGGCTGGCGGTTGTACTCAAGGTCACCCATTTGATCCGGACTGGACGTATTCGGCTCTGCCGGATCAGTGTTAAATGTTGTGAATGATGCGTCTTCCTGCAGATCTTCCTCGGGGAAGTAGCTGGTTCGGAATAGTGGCAGCGTGTCCGAAGACGGTGTCAGAATAGAGTCATGCAGTCTGGCTGTCGCGAATCCGGGAAAGGTGGCTTCCTGTGCGCAGACGCGCGGGAGCAGCAGCGCCGAAGACAAACAAATCCACTGGACACTGCCGAATAATGCTGAACGCATGTCTGAGCGGTCCCTGTTCCAATCGTTCGGAATACACTTTGAGGCCGTGGATTTGTCTGGACTGCATTCCAAATTCCGAAAAGACTGTTCCGCGAGCTTATGCTGGCAGAGTCAGGGTCTTTCGAGTTCAGATTGCCGAGGGGCCCATGGGCCGCACAACACGTAAACGCGGTTCTGACGTGGATGGTTGCTGGTCGCGAATCAATCTGGCTTGCGCCCGACAACGACTGACTGAGCACCAGAGAGAATCCGGCAGATTCCTTATGGTGAACCAGTTTTGCTCTTGCCCCCTGTTCGTAATATTCGGCATTTCCGATAGATTCGCCGGTATGCGAATGTTCATTTGCTTCGTGTTCGAAGGGGGGCCCCGGCGCTTGAACCGGCAAATTCTGCCGCCAGCGGTGATGACCGTCAGTGTGGAGTCTGAAGACCTTCAAAAAGTCGGCTGCCAATGCGTACCAGCGTGGCCCCCTCCTCGACGGCCGGAACGAAATCACCACTCATTCCCATCGACAATTCGGTCAGCGTAATTCCCGCATCACGCGTGTCATCGCGATTTTGCAGCGAGTCGCGCAGAAGTCGCAGGCCCTGGAATGTTGGGCGCGCCGATTCAGGCGTGTCGGATTCAGCGGCCATGGTCATCAGTCCACAAAGTCGCAGACCGCAGCAAAGCCTGAGTACGTCGGGCCAGATTGCGGGAAGTTCGGCGGGAGCGAATCCTGACTTTGACGCTTCACCCGACATGTTGACCTGCAGTAGAATTGAGGGCGGCGTGGATTCCTGATCTGCTGCTGCTGCTGCCGCGCAGATTGCTTCCAGAAGCCGCAGGGAGTCCACAGAGTGAATCATGGCCGCATGATGCAGCGTCAGACGCACTTTGTTGCGCTGCAATTGACCGATCAGATGCCAGTGGATCTGTGGCAGCAGAACCTGTCGTTCCGCCAATTGCTGCGGACGGTTTTCTCCAAACACATTGTGCAGCTGGCTGAGATCCTGAACCCAGGACCAATCCGCATACTTGGTGACCGCGATGATCTGGACATCCTCTGGAGTTCGACCAGAACGCTGGCAGGCATCGGAAATCTGTTGCTGAATGCTCGCAAGATTTTTTTGCAGGATCGAAATTGTGGTGTTCATAGCAGGTTGCAGGGGACTGAAAGCGTACGCGCCGGAATGGCCGGCAGTCGGAAATTCTGTCAGGCGGAATGATCTGCGGTGGAGTTTGGTAACACAATCGTACCGGGAAGATCGTCAGGGTCTGTCAGAATTCTCTCGAAAATCGCAGAGTGTCCGTTTCGTCCTCTCGCAGCAAATTTTGGAGAATCGCCCAAGAGCCTTGTCAAAGGTCGCCTGATTTTCGGATGAAAAACATAGGGTTGAATCGCAGTATTCGTTATACTAAGAGAGTGCTGAGGTCGTTCTGCTGGATGCCCGCGTTTGTTGCCGAGCCTCTGCACGCCTCTGTGGAGAAGTTCGTACAACAGCCCTTGCTGGATTGCACAGTGGACAATGCTGTGCGCCTGACAGGTGTCACTGTGCGGAAAAAGCGTTTGTCGAATTCCTGAAGCAGGATGTTGTTCATGCACCACAGATACCTGAAGAAGTACGGCATTTCACTCCTGCATGTACTCGCGTTTGTTCTGTGGCCATGCCAGTCTGCGTTGGTGTCGGCGAATGACCTTCTGCGTCTGCAGGATCCCGGTCTCGCCTCGTACAGAGCTCCGGTGGATGTCGTCTGGATGGACGGCGTTCTCTTCACCGCCAATTCCAAAACCGGGACGATCAGCCTGATCGAGACATCGTCACTCAGGTGTATTTCTGAGTGGCAGTTATCGAAGTCGCTTTCAGCGCTGGAACGCTGCGGAGATCACCTGCTGGCTCTGGATGATTCGTCGCATCAGTTGCTGGTGCTGAAATTTCTCAAAGACTCCGCTGCCCTGAAAATTGTCGATCGTCTCTCAGTTCCGCGGTATCCGGTGGATCTTGCAGTGTCTGCTGATGGCACTACAGTGGCTGTCTCCTCGTTGTGGTCCCGCATGCTGGCTGTTTTTCGTACCATGCCGGATGGGAAACTCACCGAGCAGAATCGAACGCCGCTACCCTTTGCCCCGCGACGATTATTGTTTTCGGATCCCTCGTCGCTGGTGGTTGCTGATAACTTTGGTGGTCAGCTATGCGTCGTCAGGGTAGAGACTGGCAGTGTGATCGGCGAGTTGGCGTTGCACGGGCACAATATTCGTGGCCTTGCTATCAATCCGAAGACGGCTTCGCTGATGGTTACGTGTCAGACCCTGGATTCGCGGACGTTTACCACCTATGAACGGATTTTCTGGGGAGTACTCATGCAGAACGGGCTGCACTCGATTCCGCTGAGGCGGCTTACTGAAGTGGGGGCCTCTAACGGGCAGAGTGTTGAACGGGATGCTGATTCGAATGGTGGCAGTTATGGATCCAGCTCGGATTCCCAGTACGCCGGGACCGCGTCTGCATCGCAACAGCAGTATCCTCTGGGAACGCCTTCGATAGGATCTGGTGATCCCGGCGCGATGGTTGTCACCGCTGATGATAAAACCCTGCTGCTGATTTCCGGGACCAGCCAGCTGGCGTTTCGAACTGCCAGTCACCTGCCCTTTGAACGACTGAAAACCGGGCAGCGTCCGGAAGCGATTTGTCTCGACGATGCCCATGAAACCGCCTTTGTGGCCAATCGCTTCGATGACTCCATCACCGTCATTTCGCTGCAGGGGGAATCGCCGGCAGTTACGGCCACGGTTTCGCTCGGACCGACTCGCACTTTGACCACTGCTGAACAGGGCGAGCAGGTGTTTTACAACGCAAAGGTTTCCCTCGATGGCTGGTTTAGTTGTCATTCCTGTCACACGGACGGGCATACAAATGGCCTGCTGGCGGACACATTCGGAGATGAAGATCGTGGCGCCCCGAAAAAGGTGATTTCGCTGCTGGGAACGGCGGATGCCGGACCGTGGTCATGGAACGGCAGTAAGCAGACGCTGGAGGAGCAGGTGAAAACTTCGCTAATTATCTCGATGCAAACGCAGTTACCCACGGAAGAGTTGCCGATTTCAAGCCTTTCGGCCTTTCTGCGCACACTGAAACCTGCTCCTTCGCATGTGGAATCTGCAGAAAAGGAATGCGACACAACTCAGGTGGAGCAGGCGAATCTGTTGTTCCGCGAAGCAGGCTGCATCCAGTGTCATGGCGGATCAGCGTGGACAAGTTCAGAAATCTGGGATGTCGGGATACACGATGAAATGGGGGAATCGCGTTTCAATCCGCCATCGCTGTCTGGCGTCAGTCAGCGAGCTCCCTATTTTCATGATGGCAGGGCAGGAACATTGCGGGACGTGCTGCAGTCAGGCCACCACAATTCAGAAACCCCGTTGACCGATGAACAGACATCTTTGTTGGAAGTGCTGTTGAATTCTCTGTAGGCCATTCGCCCGAAATGGCCGCGCCCCCGCACGAAGCTCGTTGGCCTCTCCGAATAAAAATCAGCCGAGATGCGTTCGCGTCTGGTTTATGTCATCCCTGATGTAGGTTGTTATCGCGGAACAGGGTTCTAACTCCCTGCGGCTGATACGGGCGGCGTAGTGATAGCATATTGGTATAAAAAGGCTGAAGCATTTAAGTGGGTGTCTGGAGCGGATTGGCCAAATGCCTCTTGCTGCAGGACGGACTTGTGGGGATACTCAGGGGCCGCTGGGCAGGCTGCGATTGATCATGGCAGGGCGTGAGTGTTGGGTTGAAGGCCGTTTGGTGACCAGGTCGCTCCGTTTACCGCAGAGCTTTTATTGAGCCACAGAACTTATGTTCAGAAAAATTCGGGACAACCTGTGGGGCGTATTGGCTTTTGTTGGCCTGATTTGGGTGGTCTTTGCTGTTTCGTTTATTGTGGACATGAAGCCACTGGCCCTGCAGCCTCGTTCGGCTCAGGGACTGATCGGAATTTTACTGATGCCGTTTCTGCATCAGGACCTGAATCACCTGCTGGGAAATACGGTTCCGCTCACCGTGCTGTTATTTATGCTTCGCGCCACTCGCCGAAGTCCCTGGCGCATTATTCTAAGTCTTGTGGTCGGAGGAGGCGTGCTTCTCTGGGCTCTGGGACGATCCGAAAAGCACATGGGATGCAGTGTGCTGATTTATTCGCTGGCTGCCTACCTGATTTCTGCAGGTGTGTACGAGAGAAAGCCTCTGCCAATCGCTGCCGCGGTGCTTGTGACGGTGCTCTATGGCACGCTGTTCTGGGGTTTGCTGCCCACGGCCGGATCAAGTGTTTCCTGGGAAGGTCATTTGTTTGGGGCACTTTTTGGTGCAGTCTATGCCCATCAGACGCTGCGACGCCGGGACAGTCAGTCGGAACGCCGCACTGAAAAGGCCCCGACTGGCGGAACTTCCATGGAACATACCAACCCGAGTGAACCGGCGGCTCTGTCACCCCAGTCACCGTTGTCTCAGGCAACCCGAGATTCGGATTCGTCTGTGTAAGTGTCTGCGGAAGAACTTTGGCCTCGTGTGCCAGCACCCGTCACATTCTGCAGCGCTGGCTGGACGTCAGCACGGCCAGCCGGACCCCCACTTGCCGACGGAAGAGGACGATTTTGGGGGGGATATCGAACGAATTTTTCGGGGGATACTTCGCGCAGCGGTCTTTCAGGCCACTTTCCGTTTACTGCCGAGCGCATCGGCATAGCACTTCAGAATCTGAGGAATTACGGCATTCACGCTGAAGGAGTTTTCAATCTGCGAGATCGCGTTTTGCCCCATTTGTCGTCTGAGAGCAGGATCCCCTGCCAGGATATTCAGGCGATGTGCCAGTTCAGCAGGCTGATTGGCTTTTACCAGAAAACCATCCACTCCATCCCGGATGCATTCAGCAACGCCACCAACGTGTGTTGCCACCGTCGGCTTGCCCAGAGACATGGCTTCAAGGAGGGCCATCGGAGTGACCTCACGAGTGCTGGACAGACAAACGCAGTCAGCGGCATTGACAAGGTCCGGGACATCCTGCCGCAGGCCGAGAGTGGAAACGGCAGATTCCAGGTTCAGAGTCCGAATACGCTCCATGAAAAATTGCTGATAATCTCCTGCGACTCGACCGGCGAAGAACACGTGGGGCTTGTGGCCTGCGCGTATCAGAGTTGGCAGAGCCTCCAGCAAAATGTGTGGTGCCTTGCGGTGAGAAACTTCCCCAACGACTCCGATCAGGAATTTGTCCTCAGGAACCGCCAGAGACCTTCGGACAGTGGCAGGATCGGTGGTGGGCAGAAAACGTTGCTGATTAAGCGGGTAATGGATCACATCAATCCGCCGTGACGGGACCAGATTGACAAATCTCTGAAACGTGGCGGTGGCCTGGCTTGGGCAGATTACCCGATCATTCCACCACCAGTGCGGCTGAAAATGTGTCATGTGGCAGGTTGCCACAGATCGGAATCCGTAAAAGCGGGACAGCAGAACTCCGAAGAAATTTGCACTGCTGAGATGAGAATGGATCAGTTCAACCCCGCGTGTCCGCAGTTCCCGTGCGATACGGGATAATTCAAAGGGCGTACGCTGGAACGAGGTTTCCAGAAACTGCACATTGGCCGGAAAAGGGTTGCGAGCGATCCAGGCTCCGGGTTTGTGAACAAGTAACACCGGCACTTTCTGCCTGGCCAGTGCAACCGTCAGTTCGTAGCAATGCCGGATGGCCCCATTCAGGCTATTTGCAGAGACGAGTTGTACGATCACTGGAGTCTCCGTTCGAGGAACGAATTTCGTACTGCAAACCAGACACCTGAAACTTCCGCAGGGAGCGAGTGGCAGACGTTCAAATTTGTTGGAAATGACCTTTGCGTCACAGCGTTGTTCATATTTACAAAAGAGATCGGACCAAGGGGAGTTGGAAATTCGTGAGAATTCTCTGAAACCCCGGTTTCCTCAGGGACTGGCATCGCAGGAACGATGTTTTGGCATATGAAAAACAGATCTTTCTGCCTAACGGTTGAATCTGCTACCTTGCCGGATTGTTTATGTTGAAAAGGGTCGGAAAGTAGGGGAATTCCTTCCTTTGGATCCTCACTGACTGTTTCCGGAGGGAACCTCTGCGATTTGGAAATCTCGGGAAGAGACGCTCATGCCCGAGTTGACTGTTGTGTGTCTGGACACAGCGAATCGCTGAGGATTCTGATGCGTTTCAGTTACGGACTGATCTCAATCGATGTTGTTGTGTAAGTGCTCTGAACGCCCCGGGTGGCGGATCTCCATAGTCAGGAGTTATGACAGTGCCCCGGATCAATTTGCAAGACAATACCAACCGCCCTGCCCTGAAATGTTTTCGTGGCGAATCGTCACGATTACCGATTTCCGGTTTCATTATCTGCCAGAACGAAGAAGAGTATCTTGGGAACTGTATTGAGAGTCTCGAGCAGTGCTCGGAGATTATCATTGTGGATTCCGGGTCCACGGATGGTACGAAATTGCTGGTACAACGATATATCGACGAAGGCTGGCCCATTCGTTTTCTGTACGAAAAGTGGCGTGGATATGCGGCGCAGAAGCAATTTGCGCTGGAGCAGTGTACACAGCCATGGTGTTTAAGCATTGATTCGGATGAACGCCTGGATGAGCCTTTAAAAGTATTGCTGCCGACATTGCTGGCGGATGCGGAAAAAACAGGGGTTAACGGCTATCGTGTTGCTCGGCGGCCCTACCTGATTGGATTCGGTTACACGCCTGTGCATGTGCATGAGCGACGCAATCTGCGTCTGATTCGTAAGGGGTGTGGTGCTTTTGATCTGTCAAAGAAAGTTCATGAAGGGATCGTGGCGACCGGTCTGGTTGCAGACGCTCGCACCGGAAGTCTTCTGCACTATCGTCCGCTGCTGATAGAAGAGCAGATACTGAAGGAGAACAAGTATTCGTCGCTGAAGGCGGACCAGCTGATGAATGAGGGAAAGCCGCCGCGTACGTTTCGGTTGCTAATGAATCCTCCGACCTATTTTTTGCGGCTGTATCTGAGAAACGGATTATGGCGTTGTGGCTTTCCGGGTTTTATCCAGGCGGCGACCGGGGCTGTGTATTCCTTTTTGACAGAGAGCAAAATTTACCAGCGTCATGCGCTTCGGCAGCGACCGTCGTTTGATGACATGGACGGCCGTGATTCTGCAAAAAAGGCAGCTTGATCCTGGTGGTCTGAGGGATTTGCGTGTGCCGGTGTGATGGGATACCGGAAATTGATCTTGTGGTGCGCGCCTGCAAGTCGTCAGGATTCGACTTTTGAGTGGATCAGTGGCGGGAAGCGGCGGGGATTTTGATGAAAATTCCGCTATAAAAGGCAAATCGCCCGGAGAGCGTGCAGTGGCGTCTATGCCTGTCGGGCAGCAGGGAAGGCAAAGAATACCGTGAGAGTGATTCACGTTCATTTTGGCAAGGATGGCGGTGCCGAACGCTTTTTTGTGCACCTTGTTCGGGCACTGGGCGTGCGCGGTGTCGAGCAGCGCGCCATCATTCGGCCGAATCGAAACTGGCGTCAGGAGATTGAGCCATTTGCTGAAATCACAGAGAGCAACTTTCGGGATGTGTCTCTGGATCGCATTCTGCTGCCGTTGAAAGTACGGTCAATGATCAGGGACTGGAAGCCTGATGCGATGCTGGGGTGGATGCCTCGAGCCTGTCGGCTGCTGCCGGGGGCAGCGAGTGTCCATCGAATGGGAAGGCTCGGCGACTATCCGCTGAGTCTTCGCAGTTTCGGAAACGTGGATACTCTGGTCTGCAATACTCCCGGCATCGCGGAGCATGTTCGCAAGCTGGGCTGGAAACGTGGGCTGCAGGTGATTTCGAATTTTACAAATACAGAGCACGTGGCTCCGGTCAGCAGGTCCAGCCTGGCAACTCCTGAAGACTGTCGACTGATTGTTTCCATGGGGCGATTTGTCGGGCGCAAGGGGTTTGACGTTCTGATCAGAACTCTGCCGCATCTGGAGAACACGTGGTTGTGGCTGATCGGAGATGGCGAGGAACGTCAGAATCTGGAGTTGCTGGCGGGCCGGCTGGGTGTCGCAGACCGAATTCGTTTTGTCGGCTGGAAAGCGGATCCTCGACCCTGGGTTTCTGCCGCAGATGTGTTCGGAATGGCGTCGAGTCACGAGCCGCTGGGAAATGTGATCCTGGAAGCATGGGCGCAGCGTGTTCCTGTCGTCGCGACTCGTTCTGAGGGACCACAGTGGTTCATGCGTGATCAGGAAAATGGGTTGATGGTGGATATTGGTGATTCCGCTGGATTTGTGTCATGCTTTCGGAGGTTATTTGCTGATCGGATGCTTGCCGCTCGGATTGTTCAGGGAGGCGAGAATTCACTCATGTCGGGGTTTTCAGAAGCTGCTGTTGCGGAGATGTACATGCAGCAGTTCGTATCCCGCAGTGGTCAGTCCGCACGAGCTGCATAGTCAGCCCTGGCGAGAGCGTGTGGTGGAAGTCATCACGCGAATATTCCTCGTGTGAGTGCAGAGAGAAGTGTGATGCCTACGATTCATGAAACGGAAGTGATTGCCCCGAATTTTAAACAGCGATTGTCCGGGGTCACGTCCACGATTATCCAGTTAGTGCCCATTCAGCGTCGGTTGGGACTGAAGATTGCTGCCGTCGGTCCGGGGCTGCCGGAGTCGGTCGTGCGTCTGAAGTTCTGGCAGCTGCTGGGGCTTGCGATCCCATTTGGTGGTCGTCATCAACGGGTTTGGCATGCCCGTCGCAACATCGAACTTCTGGGTGGACTGATTCTGAAGTTTCTGCTTTTCGCTCCGCTGAAGCTGGTTTTCACGTCTGCGTCTCAGCGTCAGCACCGCAGATTCACGAAGTGGTTAATTCGTCGTGCCGATGCTGTTGTGGCGACCAGCCGAAAGACGGCAGCGTATCTGGAGGTCGAGAATCAGGTGATCATGCACGGGATTGACACCCATCGATTTTGTCCTGCGGAAAACCAGGCAGAGTCGAAGCGAGTTCGTGGGTTTCGTGGTGATTCAAAACTGGTGGGCTGTTTTGGTCGGATTCGGCATCAGAAGGGAACGGATCTGTTTGTTGACGCCATGATTCGGCTGCTGCCACAGCACCCGGAATGGACCGCGGTCATTGCTGGCCGCACGACGGTGGAACATTTGGCGTTTGAGAAGGATTTGCGTGAGAGAATTGCCGCCGCATCGCTGACTGATCGGATTCTGTTTGTCGGCGAGCATCGCGATATTGAGAAGTGGTATCAGTTGCTGTCTCTTTATGTAGCGCCGCAACGTTGGGAAGGATTCGGACTGACACCTCTTGAAGCAATGGCGTGCGGTATGCCGGTAGTGGCCAGCGATGTCGGGGCATTTTCTGAACTGGTTGTGGATGGCAGAACGGGCGTGATCGTGGAACGCGACAGTCTGGAGGCTTTGACCACCGGCATTCAGAAGTATCTTGCGGATCCCGGACTATTGCAGACGCATGGAAAGAATGCGCTGAAGCACGTGTGCGAGAATTTTCCGCTGGAGCGGGAAGCGCAACAGTTGCTGCAGCTTTACGGTCGCCTGCTGGAAGACGGCCGTCAGGAAAAACGATGTGCGTAACTGAGCAGCAGCAGGTTGTGTGCATCACCGTTGGCTGATTAAGGAGCGTTTGGCAGAGGGAATTGCCGGACATTTTCATTTTGGAAACGACCATGGAGGGCAGGATGCCGGGAAAAACACTGATTGTTGTCCCATGTTATAACGAATCCCAGCGTCTGGATCTGACGGCCTTCCGACGATTTGCAGTGCAGAATCGGGACATTCGTTTTTTGATGGTGAATGATGGAAGTACGGATTCCACGGAAGAGATTCTGCAGGAACTTGCGGCTTCTTTACCGACGTCGTTTCAGGCTCTGAGTCTGGCACAGAATTCCGGCAAGGCCGAAGCGGTGCGTCAGGGAGTCTGCCATGCGATGGAATCTGGCGCAGACATGGTGGGCTTCCTGGATGCTGATCTGGCAACACCGCTGAATGAGATTCTGTCACTGCGGGATGTGTTGCTGGCGGAAGAGTCGCGCGAGGTTGCGGTGGGAATTCGGATGCCGCTGCTGGGGCGACGAATTCTGCGGAATCGTCTGCGGGCATGGCTGGGGCGTCGTTTTGCTCAGGTGGCATCAGGGGTTCTGGGAATTGGGATTTCCGACACTCAGTGTGGGGCCAAGATGTTCCGCGTAAATCGGCGGACAGCGTTCGCTTTTTCAGAACCATTTCTGTCTCGCTGGATCTTTGATGTGGAGATCTTCGCCCGTTTTCTTCATAGCTGCAGTGCAGACGGAATTCAGGCCGGGATTTATGAGTGGCCATTGAACCAATGGCAGGAAATCCGGGGCTCGAAGTTGCGGCCAAAGGACTTTGTGGCGGCATTTGGCCAGCTGGCGACAATTTACCTGCGTTATTTTTGGTCGCAGGAGTGGAAACAGAAGGCGATGTCCTGGGACTGGTCTGCGGCTCGCAGCACCGGCACTGGAATTGGCGAACGTCGGGCCGCCTGAGTTGTCTGCGGGATAGTGAATTCGGTCCGCACGTTGGAAGCACATTGATTGGCGGGGTGCCGACGTAGCTCGGAGAGCCGACATTCGCCTTTGTGGCTCTTGCTTTGTCAAACCTTAGTTTTTGGGTTATGTCATTCCCACGCAGGCGGGAAACCAGCGCCGCGATCTGGATTCCCGCCTGCGCGGGAATGACGGTGAATCCCAGTTTCATGACGGTGAACCCCAGTTGCAGGTCGGTGAACCCCAATTTCAAGCTTTGACAAAGCACTCTGGTTGCGGATCGTTCGGGAAAGAGTCAGGCCGAAGAATGAATGCAGTGGAAGATCCGGGTAAAGTGGCAGTGCGCTTGTACGGCCTGTTTGCCGTGGGGCATACCATTCTGTGGTTTATGGTGGCCTGTCTGAGTCAGGCCAATGCACCATTTGACCATATTGAGATGGTGTATTGGGGGCATGAATGGCAGTGGGGGTACTATAAGCATCCGCCTCTGACTGCATGGCTTGCGGAATTCGTTTCACTCCTCGGTGGCAGCCGAGTTTGGCCTGTCTATCTGCTGTCAATGTTCTGTATTCTGGGCTGCTTTCATGCGGTTTGGCGGATCAGCCGTCGAGTACTTTCGCCATGGCAGGCCTTACTGGCCGTACTGATCATTGAGCCCTCGGTGTATTTTGGCTGGACGTCGACGGAGTTTAACAACAACATTTCCGCAAAAGTCTGCTGGGCGATGTTTGTCTGGTTCCTCTATCGCGGCATGCAGAGCGGTGGCACGGCCTCGTGGCTGTCCGCGGGGCTTTGGCTGGGGGGAGCCATTCTGTCGAAGTATGATGCGGGTCTGCTTCTGGTGGCCTGCGTAGGTTTTTCCCTGATTCATCCGGAAGCAAGGCAGCGTTGGCGTACCAGTGGCCCATGGTTACTGATGCTGGCCGCTGCTCTAGTGACTGGCCCGCACCTGCTGTGGATGTGGGAGCATGACTTTGCAACGCTGCACTATTTAAGGTCTCGGGTGGGACCGCAGCCGACGGTCATGGGGCATGTGTTGAATCCACTGGCCTTTGTGGGTTCGCAGCTGGGCGCGATCGCTCCCTGCCTGCTGGTGGCGTTGCTGGTGCTGCAATGGCCTCTGAAGCGACGTGTTCTGGTGGGCGAGGCAAAGTTTGCGCGGGATTATTTGACGTGTGTCCTGCTGGGCCCGCTGGTACTGGCGTGTCTGTTTTCCGCGATCAGCGGGGGGCGTCTGCGGAGTATGTGGGGTGCGGCGATGTTTACTTATCTGGGAGCGGTGCTGCTGTTATGGTTTGAGTCCAAAACGGATCGAGCGACTCTGCGACGGTTTGTACTGACGGTCGCGGGGCTGGGACTGCTCATGGCGGTTGGGGCCGCTGGCAGAAATGCACTCGGCGGGCATTTCAAGGACCATGTGTCACGCGTGGAATTTCCGGGGTTGCGGCTGAGTGAGCTTGTTCGGGAATCGTGGAGTCAGCGCACCACCGCCCCGCTCAGGAATACCGGGGGAGACTGGTGGCTTTGTGGGAATGTTGGGGCTTTGCTGCCGGAACGACCTTCGGTGTACACCGACCTGAATGAAAAGCTGGCACCGTGGATGAACGACGACGTATTTCGCCGTCAGGGAGGCGTAATTTTGTGGCAGGAGCCTGATGCTGGACAGGAATTTCGGGCAATTCTGAAAGAACGATTTCCTGCGGCGACTTTGTTGGACACAGTGAACATCCCGTCGGTACGTTTTCCCCATCAGAAGCCCGTTTCCATCGGAATGGCGATTCTTCTGCCGGAAACTGAGGCGAAGTAGACTCCCGTTTGCAGGTTTCGGCCAAAGCCCTGTTAAACCAAAAAAGCAGTGAATTGTCAGCTACAGCCCGCCGTGCGACAGTGTGCTGGCTTAGAACAGTGTGCTGGCTTGGAAGCGTGATTGAGCCTCCTGCGCGGAAGACGGGCCTGAACTCCAGCTTCAAACCATGAAACGGTTGCCCCGGGAAATCAGTGTGTTGCGCGACCAAAGATCCGGCAGGTTGGCTGCGGATTTTGGTCAAAAAACCTGATTGACCGTTGAATTCGTCCCGGTTTGCGAGAAACCGCTGTTTTGCTGGTGTTTTGCATTGCCCTTGACCGCCAGGCGGAGGCTGGGTTAGAGTCGCGGTTGCGATTTTCAGGGATGGCAGTGCCAGGGACGGGGCGATGCAGAATTTCTTTCGGATTTCATCTTATATCCTGCGTTATCGAAAGCTGGTGGGGCTTTCGATTCTTTGCGCCGTGATTGTTTCATTATTCTGGGCTTTTAATCTTTCCATTGCCTTTCCGGTTGTGAAGGTGCTGTTTCAAAACGACAGTCTGCATGACTTTGTTGATCAGGAAATTGCTCTGCTGCAGGAGTCGATTCGCCGGGATACCGAGGCACTGGAACTGGTGCCTGTCGATCAGGTGAAGCAGCGTGCAAAAACACAGTATCAGATCGGTGATGAGTCGCGTCAGTTGTTGCTGCTGACCAAAGTCCGCAATTCCGTGCTTCCGTACGTGCCGCGA